>DATFIZ010000044.1:0-32422 GCA_035269575.1 Bacteroidales bacterium
TTCGCTCGAAGAAGCTTTAAAAGAAGCTGTAAATGATACAGAACCATTTATTATTGGTGGTGGTAAAATTTACGAACAGGCATTACCCCTCGTTGACCGGATTTATCTGACTAAAATTCATCATTCCTTTGAAGGGGATACTTTTTTCCCGGAAATAGATATGGATGAATGGGAAGTAACCCATAAGTTTTATTTTGAGGCTGATGAAAAGAATGAATATCCTTTTTCTATTTTAGTGCTGGACCGGAAATAATCCGCCTATATCCGCCAAGCCGCTCCAAGCGGCTAGGCGGATTAGAGGGCATAAAAAAACAGTCGCCGGAAGCGACTGCTTAATGTAAACCACGATTAGGATTTTAAAAAATTTAAATGAAACATTAACATTAATCAGGCTGCTTTGAGCCTTTGTATATTGGTTTTACCCAATTTTTCTTTTGCATAGTCTATTGTAATAGTAATTTCTTTGTCCTTTTTCGAGGGCATATCAAACATTACATCCATCATGATTGCTTCGCAAATAGAACGTAATCCGCGAGCTCCAAGTTTAAACTCTATGGCTTTCTCAACAATAAAATCTAATACTTCATTTTCAAAATGCAAATCGATACCATCCATTTTAAACAGTTTTTTATACTGTTTGATGATTGCATTTTTAGGTTCAGTAAGAATTTTACGAAGCGCTTCTTTATGTAGCGGATTTAAATAAGTGAGCACAGGGATTCGTCCAATAATCTCAGGGATTAATCCAAATGCTTTTAAATCTTGTGGAGCAATATATTGCAATAGATTGTTTCTGTCAATCTGATTTTTTTCTCTGCTGGCGGCATACCCAACCACTTGGGTATTGAGCCTTTGCCCGATTTTTCGTTCGATACCATCAAAAGCTCCACCACAAATAAATAAAATATTTTTAGTATTTACAGGAATCATTTTTTGATCAGGATGTTTTCGTCCACCCTGAGGCGGTACATTTATTGTTGATCCTTCGAGTAATTTGAGCAGTCCTTGCTGAACACCTTCGCCCGAAACATCCCGGGTAATTGAAGGATTATCGCCTTTACGGGCAATTTTATCAATTTCATCAATAAAAACAATGCCTTTTTCGGCAGCTTCGATATTATAATCGGCTACCTGTAATAAACGTGTTAAAATGCTTTCAATATCTTCGCCCACATAACCCGCTTCGGTTAAAACAGTAGCATCAACAATGGTAAAGGGGACATGCAACATTTTGGCAATGGTTCTTGCCAACAGTGTTTTTCCCGTTCCTGTTTCGCCCACCAGTACAATATTTGATTTTTCGATTTCAATTTCTTCTTCATCTTTTTGGTTTTCCTGCATTAACCTTTTGTAATGGTTATAAACAGCTACCGAAAGATACTTTTTTGCTTCTTCCTGGCCAATTACATACTGGTCAAGAAATACTTTAATTTCTTTAGGTTTAAGCAGTTCGATTTGATTAACATCAAAATCTCCTTTTTTGCGCAGTTCTTCCTGAACAATGTCATGCGCCTGCTCAATGCATCGATCACAAATATGTCCTGACAATCCGGCAATTAAAAGATTGGTATCTTTCTTATCTCTCCCACAAAACGAACATTTATCCATCATGAATTCTTTTTAATCTATTTTGCAAATTTACGGTAATAATTAGAATAAAAAAACCGCATTTTTAATATGCGGTTTAATAAATGGTGAGATTATCTCTTTTTATTCTTTCTTCTCATTTCTGATTAAAACTTCATCAATCATTCCGTATTTTTTAGCTTCTTCGGCGGTCATCCAGTAATCACGGTCCGAATCTTTCTCGATTTTTTTAAATGTGTTGCCCGAATGCTTTGCCAGGATGTCGTATAGTTCCTTTTTTAATTTAAGAATTTCACGAGCTGTAATTTCAATATCGGCAGCCTGTCCCTGGGCGCCTCCCATGGGTTGGTGAATCATTACTCTTGCATGAGTTAATGCAGAACGTTTGCCGGGAGTCCCTGCTGCCAGCAACACGGCTCCCATTGAGGCGGCCATTCCGGTACAAATAGTTGCAATGTCGGGAGAAATATACTGCATCGTGTCATATATTCCTAACCCTGCATGAACAACTCCGCCCGGAGAGTTCATATAAATCTGAATATCTTTGGCCGGATCGGTAGATTCAAGAAATAACAATTGCGCCTGAATAATATTGGCTACATAATCGTCAATAGGAACGCCCAGAAAAATAATACGGTCCATCATTAATCGCGAGAAAACATCCATTTGAGCAACGTTCATTTGGCGTTCTTCGATAATGGTGGGTGAAATATAACTGTTATAAGTCGATGCATACTTTTCCATCGATAAGCTACTAATCCCAAGGTGCTTGGTAGCATATTTTTTAAATTCGTCTTTTGGAATCATAATTATACCTGTTTAATTTTTGGTTTATAAAGGTAACGAATTTTACGGTTTGGCGAAATTATTTATTTTTCTTTTGTTGGTCCTCAAAAAGCTTCTGAAACTCTTCGGTAGTAACTTCTTTTTCGTCTAGCTTTACCGATTCTTTGATATGTTCCAGCACTTTGTCTTCGAATTTTCGTTCGTAAAGATTTCGTTTTTCGCTATCCTTTTTTAGAATTTCCTTAGCATACATTTCTAACTGCTCATCAGGTAAATTGTTCAATCCGTATTGCATAAATTGTGCTGCGGTTACTTCTTTGGCAACATCGAGAACCTCCTCTTCCGTAACTTTAATCTCGTTATCTTTTATAATTTGGTCTCGAATAATTTGCCACTTCAGATCTTCCTCAAATTTTGGAAATTCTTCTTCGATTTGTTCGGGAGTAAATTTCCCTTCGTTAATAGCAACTAACCATCGTTTTAGAAACTCAACGGGTAATTCGGGTTTTAGTTTGTTAACCAGTTTTTCTTTGGCATCAATTAAGAACCGGTAATCGGCTTCTTTTTTGAAGTTTTCTTTTATTTCTTCGGTTAGCTTGTTGTTAAATTCTTTTTCCGATTGAATAACTCCTTCGCCAAAAGCTTTGTCGAAAAGTTCCTGGTTTACTTCCGCTTTCTCAAACTTTTGAATTTGATTGATTTTAAATTCAAAATCACCGGTTATATCCTTTGCTTTTTCTTTGTCGATTCTAAGCATCGAAGCAATTTCAGAATCGCTTGGATAAGCTTTTCGCACATCAAATTTTACAATATCGCCTACTTTTTTATCGGCAAACGTTGCTTTAATGTCCTGGTCCTTTATGTACTCAATAGAAATTTTTACATCTTCGGTTTGAATTCCGTCTTCAAGGGGATTCCCATTTTCATCAAGCTGAGTAAAATTACCGGTTAACATTTCATGGTCGGTGGTTTTCTCCACATCCACAAATTCGCCAAACCGGCGTTGATAGTTGTCGGTATGGGTTTCGAGTAATTTTTTGTCAACCTTAACATCATAATAAGGTACTTTATCTCTTTTTGAGAGCTTTACATCTACTTCGGGAGCAAGACCTATATCAAAAACAAATTCAAATTCATTATCCTTATCAAAGTCAATAGTTTTTTGATCTTTATTGGGTAATGGTTCGCCAAGTATATTTAACTTTTCTTCGCGGATATAATTGGTAATCGATTCAGATATAAGCTTATTTACCTCTTCAACTAAAATAGATTTTCCGTACATTTTTTTTATGAGACCTGCAGGAACTTTTCCTGGTCTGAATCCGTCAATCCTTGCTTTTTTACGATAGTCTTTCAATACATTTTCTACCTTGTCAGCATAATCCTCTTTGGTTATCTGTACTTTTAATAAGGCATTTAATCCGTCGATGTTTTCTTTTACTATATTCATCTGTAATTTGGTTTGAACATTTACAAATTTTAAAAAACCGCCAAACAGTCGAAATGGTTATCGACTGTTGCAGCGGTCTGTTACGTTTTTGTGCGGATGAAGGGACTCGAACCCCCACGCCCGAAGGCACTAGATCCTAAGTCTAGCGCGGCTACCAATTACGCCACATCCGCAAAAGTGTGTGCAAATATATTATAATTTTTTTAGAAAAAGAAAAATCAGAAAAAAAGTTTAGTGGTTTGTTATTTAAAAATCCCGGACAGTTAAAATATCCGGGATTTATTTGATTAATTGTGATTGAACTTTATTGTGGCCGTTTTGATCGTATGGGATCTTCTGGTGCCGGTTTTAGCTCAATAGATTTCGTTTTTAATTCTTCTAATAGAATTTTTACGGTAGCTTCTAGTTGTGGGTCTTTCCCTTTTTGTATCAACTTAGGTTCTTGTTCTACTTTAATATCAGGACTTGTTCCCTCATTTTCAACAGCCCAGTTTCCATCGGTATCATAAAACCCTCCTCGTGGCGCAGTGATGTATCCTCCGTCGATTAAGGCAGGAACATCCCAAATACCAACTAATCCTCCCCAGGTTGTTGTCCCAACTAATTTGCCCACTTCACGTTTTTTAAACATGTAAGGCATAAGGTCACCTCCGGACCCTGCAAATTCGTTAATAATCATTGCTTTGGGTCCCCAGATTCCTGCCGAGGGGCTTGTTTGTGAAGTCCCGTCTCCCATGGGGTTATTAAAATAACCATAAAGCTCCCGGTCTAACAGGTCAATAATATAATCTGCTGCAAGTCCTCCTCCGTTAAAACGCTCGTCAATTACGGCACCTTTTTTATGTTTTTGGGCAAAGTAATAGCGGTTAAAATTTGAATACCCTCCATAACCGGTATTAGGGAGCCATACATAGGCTAACTTCCCGTCAGACAATTCATCAACTTTTCTTCTGTTTCCTTCAACCCAATCGATTTGTCTTAATCTATTCTCACTTCTTACCGGAACAACAGTAATTTCTTTGGCTGTTTTTAAATCAGGAGATGAGTTTACTTTTATTTTAATTTGTTTATTGGCTGTTTGCTCAAAATACGAGTAAATGTTGTTTGCAGGATTTATGGGTGTTCCATTTACAGTCAGCAAATAGTCGCCTTCCTTTATATTAAGTCCGGGTTGACATAGAGGAGCTCTTAAATTGGGATTCCAGCTTTCGCCTTTGTATATCTTTTTTATCCGTACTGTATTATTTTCAATCACAAAATCAGCGCCCAATAATCCTACGGGAACATGGTCAATATCCGGGAAATCACCCCCTCTGACAAATGAGTGGCCTACGGCTGTTTCTCCACTAAAAATATCAAGCAGGTAATTCATATCTGAGCGGTGTCGTACATGATCGACCCAAGGTGAATAGGTATTATATGCCCAGTCCATGTCTAAGCCGTGTACATTTTTAACATAAAAATAATCACGCTGAAAACGCCATGCCTCTTTAAACATTTGTTTATATTCAGACATGGGATCTACTTTCATTTTTAAATCAGAGGTGTTAATAGAATTATCGGGTTTTATATTTTCTGAAGCATCAGAAATAAACCAGTTTCCATTGTATGCGTAAAGTATTTTTTTGCCATCGAAAGAAATGGTAAAATTATTTATATTATCCAACACTTCCTTTGATTTCTGCTTTTTCAGGTCGTATCTATGTAATGTTAAGCCTCTTTTATCTTCAACAGATTCTGTGTAAAATATTACTCCTTCCTCTGCGCTTTTTATTTCTTTGTAATCACGTGCCGGGAGATTTAAATCCAGGATTCTGTCATTAATTCCCTCAAAATCGATCTTTACTTTTATCTTTTCATCTTTATCACTTTCTTGTTTGTCTGTTTTTTCATTTTTATCATTCTTTTCTATTTTTTCATCATCACTTTTGGGTAGCAATGGACTTTTTTCATTTTTATCAAGTACAGTAACATAAAGAGAATAATCCACAGGGCGTTCAAGCGAAGACATATCCAGCCATCCGGTATTTAACCCGTAATTTGTACTGGCTATAAAATAAAGGTATTTGCCATTTTTATCCCAGGTGGGTTGCCTGCATTCGCTCATCCCATCGGTTATCTGAAAAGATTGTTTTTGGTCTAATGAGTAGATGAAAATTGCACTAAATTCGTTGGGTAACCTTTTACCATAAGCCACCCATTTTGAGTCGGGTGACCATTGTGGAATGATTACCCGCTCAGGGTTTGAAAAGCCTTCGTCATCAACCCTGGTAATTTCACCTGTTTCAATATTTACCATCCAAAGTACCCGGTCGGTATCGCTAAAGCTTATGTGTTTTGAATCAGGCGACCATTGGGGTGAATAGTAAAATGTGGGCTTTTCAAACGCTATTTCCCGGGTGATTTCTCCAAACTGGTTAGCAATGATTAGCTTATATTCACCACTTTTGTCAGAAAACCAGCTTACCTTATCGCCATCGGGCGACCATGCAGGAGATCGTTCAGCACTTCCCGAGTTGCTTGTAAGGTTTCTAATGCTCCCTTCTTTTTCGGGAACTGTAAATATCTCTCCACGGGCTTCAATAATAGCCCTTTTTCCTGTGGGTGATATTTCAATATTGGTAATATGCTTTGATGCATTTTCCCAATGGGGGCGCATCCATGGGAAGTCTGCTTTTATTTCAATGGATAACTTTTCAGGATTTGTATTGTCTGGAGATAAGGTGTATAAATCACCACCATATTCATATATCATTTCTCCGTTGCCTGCTTCCAGGTTTTTGCAGTCAAACGTTTTATAAAAAGTTATTTGTTTTAACTCTTTTGTAGTGAATTGATACGACCAAATATTCATGGCATAGTCCCGGTCAGAAAGGAAATAGATGGTTTCATCAATCCATACCGGAGAGATATCATTACTTCCATCCCAGGGTATCTTTTCTACCTCGAATGTTTCAAGGTTTAAAATTCTGATGGGGTTAGCCTGTCCACCTCTGTAGTTTCTCCACTCGGTTTCCCAGGGTAAATTTCTTCGATAAGCAAGATGTTTTTCATCGGGTGATAGTTGTCCGTTATAAAAACGTGGCTTCATAAAAAGTTCAGGCATGCCACCATTTATATCAATAGTGTAGAGCATGTCTGGCATTGCGATGGGAGTCTGTTCTCTTCCCGATGTAAACATTATTCTTCCATTCAGGGTCCATCCAATAACATGATCAGCCGAAGGATGCCAGGTTAAGCGTTGGGGTGCTCCCCCATCAATTGGAACAATATATACATCTGTATTTCCGTCATATTTGCCGGAAAAGGCAATGTACTTTCCATCAGGAGAAAAATGAGGTTGGATTTCTTCTCCCGGAAAGGTAGTTAAACGTTCAGGGTTTTCTCCATGGGTATCTGCAAGCCATATATCACCTCCATAAACAAATGTAATATGGTTGTTGCTGATGTCCGGACTTCTTAAAAGTTTGGTGCTTTGAGCTTCTGTAAAAGGTATTATGAGTAATCCTAATACAAAAAACAAGAGTAATTTTTTATAATTCATGAGATATTGAGATTATTTAATATTCTTTAAAAATAAAGATTATTCTCTTATCACGGTCAATATAATGGGAAAATTTATGAGATAGTGTCGGTTTAATCATGAAGGCCCTTTACAGCGCTTGAATGTGGCAGTGTTTGTAAATGATAATATAGGTTATTAGGGTTTGACAGGACATTAAATCTAATCATTGTTTAATCCTATGGTACGCAAATCAAAGTTTTTGCCCAGGTAAACCCTGCGCACCTGTTCATCTTCGGCCAGTTCCTGTGCGTTTCCTGCTTTTAATATGGACCCTTCAAAAAGCAGGTAGGCACGATCGGTAATGGTAAGGGTTTCATGCACATTATGGTCGGTAATTAAAATTCCTATGTTTTTTTCTTTTAATTTACCTACAATTTCCTGAATATCTTCAACGGCAATGGGATCTACCCCAGCAAAAGGCTCATCGAGTAAAATAAAATTAGGTTTTATGGCTAATGCTCGTGCAATTTCAGTTCTTCTTCTTTCTCCTCCCGATAGTTGTATCCCTAAACTTTTTCGTATTTTTTGTAAACCAAATTCATCCAGAAGGTTTTCCAATCGTTCTTTTTGTTCTTCTTTAGACATATCTGACATTTCCAATACCGCTTTGATATTGTCTTCAATGCTCAGTTTTCTGAAAACCGAAGCCTCCTGAGCCAGGTACCCAACACCCATTTGGGCACGCTTATACATGGGTTCTTTAGTAATGTCTTTATTGTCAAGATAAATTTTGCCCGAGTAGGGAGTAATAAGGCCAACAATCATATAAAATGTTGTAGTTTTTCCTGCTCCGTTAGGGCCCAGCAAACCAACAATTTCACCTTGCTTTACATCTACAGAAACTTTGTTCACTACAGTTCTTGAACGATATTTCTTGATAAGGTTCTCTGTTCGTAATTGTACTTGATGATCTTGACTCATGATGAAATTTTTTTTCAAAGGTATAACTTTTAATGTACTTTTTTAACCTGACGTATTTATAGATAGCATTATTATGGGATATTTATGAAAAAATGAGGTTAGAATATAATTTGCACGGTTGCTCTTAGCCCGAATTTTTCAATATTTTCATGATCAAGATAGGATAAGCGCCACAATGCATCTAATCGAAAAATTTTAAAAATATTTTCTATTCCTACTCCGGCTTCAAAATAAGGGGCATTTATCTGATATAAACCCTGAGGGAAATCCATTATTTTTTCATGCCGGTTACTTAATTCTCCAATTAAAGCTTTCCCGGAAACTACTTCCCTCCATTTTAATTTTCGTAATAAGGGGATCTTATTTAAAAAAAATCCCTGAAAGTGATGTTCGGCATATGCACTTAAATATCTGTCGCTGGCAAATTCATAATAATTCATCATATTAAAAGCATACCGGTCAAAGGCATACGTTTCATTTCCTTCGTGAAGTTTTAGCAATGGATAAGGAACGGTGCCAAAAACCTGTCCTGCATCCAGGATATATTTGAAATATCCAAACGGGCTTATGGGTACTTTATGGGCCAGGTTTATATGTACCTTATAATATTCGTAATCGGAACCAAAAAGATTTTGAATCCCTGCCGTAAAATTAAGATTAAGTACCGGATCGTTGGTCCCGAGATTTATTCGTTCAAACTCTCCACGCAAATATTTTTCGTTTTTTGCAAAACGGATATTCAGACTAAGCTCGCTGGTTGTTATATCATTAAAAACAGTTGTATCGGTTAATGATGATTTTTGGAAGGGGATATATATTGTCGGCTCAATATTTTTGTAATTAAAAGAAAGCATGTTTGAGAATCCCTGGAACCATTCCTTTTCGATAAAAGCATTGAAATTGCTTACCATCGTTAGTTTGTAGTTAGGATTTCGTCTTAAAATGGATGTAAAGAAATTATCCTCAGTTAATGCATTAGGACTTTGTCCTAATTGTTGAATATCATACTTGTATTGTGCCCCTATAGCTAAACGTGGATTTTTGTCAAACATATAAATAAAACCTCCGCCATATTTAAACCGGTTGTCTTCTTCTCCATAAGCAACATGGGCATTGATCATTAATCGGGTACTGAAATTATTACTTGTTCTGCCGCTTAAACGTATTCTGTTTCCTTCTATTTCGTTAAAGCTGAAGGTTTTATAATAGGGTCCCAGTTCAAATAATCCAATTTCGTAATGATACATTCCAAACATCATTACTATTTTTTCATAGGTTTTGTAAATAGGCACTTGCTTTATGGAGTCAACCATCTCATAGATTTTTATTTCTTTAGGAGTAAGGTCGACAGGCCTGTTTTTTACCCAATAATCTTCATCATTAATAATGGCATTTTCCTCTACAATTACGTTATCGTTAATTTTTTGCACATGTTTGGGTAATGCTGGATTTATGTTAATGTTTTTATAGTGCGTTGTTTTTTTGCCGAAAAAGCCCAATGATCGATCGGTTAGGTTAAAGTCGAAGAATAGCTTTTCGTTTTTCATAAACCATATACTGTCGTTAATTTGTTCGTATTCGTAATCGGCCACAAAATCATTAATAAAGTTGATGTTAACATCATTAGCCATTCTCATTTGAATTTTTTTTATGGCAAATGTTGTATCATGCACCCAGAAGTCGCCATGGAAAGTTCTTTCCTGTTTTCTTTTAGGCACATATGAGATGTGGTAGCACCATTGATTGTCGATATAAGCGCTGTCGATTAAATAATATTTATAATAATACAACCCAAAATCGGCTATAGGACTTACAAAGCCGGGTTCAAAAACTCGCTCAAAATTTTCATAAATATTTATCTTTTGATACATTTTTCCGGTAAACTGCGAGAGACTTTCGTTTTCTATTCCTGATATTTTTGTAGCATTAATAATTTCCCGTTCTATTCGGGGATTTTTTTGATAATAGTATTCAGAAAATGACTCCGTGATAAAAACAGGTAAGTAAGGTTTTCCGGTGATGGCCGATGTGTCGGTGTAATTAAAGATAAACTGAAAATCTTTTAGCAGCCTGTGATTTTTTAACTGATCGTTTACATTATTTACATCAATTTCTATTTTATTGTATAACTCATAGGTATATGAGTCGTATTTTCGGGGATTATGGTTTTTTTTGTTAGCGATGATATTTCTTATTATTTGATGTGCCGGATTTTCGGTAGGTAATACGATGATTTCTTCTAGTTCATATACGTTTGGTTCAAGCTTAAAATTTATTACCTGGTAGCTGAGTGCATTAATAGGTTTAACCTGTGGTTTATAGCCCACAAAGGAAGCGATAATGGAATCGTAGCTTTGTCTTGATTCTAAAAAGTATTCACCCGAAGTATTGGTGATGGTGCCAATGGTTGAATTAGGAAAGGTAACATTTACGAATGGGATGGGCTCACCCGTTTCTGAATCTTTAATCATCCCTCTTACTTTGGTTATCTGACCCAAAACCAGCGTTGATTGCAGAAAAAAGATAATAAACAACAACCAGGTACAGCGACTTCTCTTCATGCTGAAACGTTTAAACAAATATTAAAAATAAGCTTAAAAGTATTAGGGTTGCATTTTTTTCACCACTTTTTTTGATATAACGATTCCTGCTTCATAAAGAATGATTAAAGGAAAGGTAACCAATACCAGACTAAAAATATCCGGAGGGGTAATTGTTGCGGCAAGTACCATAACGATAATAATGGCATGTCGTCTGTATTTTCGCAAAAATTCAGGGGTTACCAGCCCTGCTTTGCTTAAAAAGAAAATTAATATTGGGAGTTCAAAAATTACTCCTGCTGCCAGTGTTACCGAGGTTACTGTTCCGATATATGATTTAAGATTGATTTGATTTAATACCTGATCGCTGACATTGTAAGTTCCCAAAAAGTGGATGGATAATGGAGCAATAACAAAATATCCAAAAAGTATACCTAAAAGAAATAATAGAGAGCTAATGGTTACCGCTCCTCGGCTATGTTTTAATTCATTTTCGTATAATGCAGGTTTAATAAAATTCCAAAATTCCCAGAAAATATAAGGAAAAGCTAAAATTATCCCGGCAAAGATCGAGATGGTAATATGAATGGTAAACTGCCCCGCCATTTTAATATTAATAATCTGGAAAGGTTCAGAATTAATACACAATTTGGAGATATTAACTTTATCGCCTAAAAGGCAAAGTATTTTATTGGTAAAAAAATCCGGATTTTTGGGAGCTAAAATAATATGGTTAAAAACGATATCACTAAAAACAAAGGCTACAATAGCAACAATTATAACAGATGCAAATGCACGTATCAGGTGCCATCTTAATTGTTCAAGATGTTCCAGAAAGGTCATATTAGTCTTTTGTGCCATGCTATACAATGCCCTCTTTTAAAATATCATGTAAATGAACCATTCCCAGATATTTTTCTTTCTGGACCACAATTAATTGAGTAATACTATTGCTCTCCATAAGATTAAAGGCGTTAATCGCCAGTTCATCTTTGGAAATTGTTTTGGGATTGGGTGACATAATATCTTTTGCGGTTAATTTTTCGAAAGTATTAAATTTTTGTAACATTCTTCGAATATCTCCATCGGTTATAATCCCTTTTAATTGATTGTTTTCATCCAAAACAGCTGTTGCTCCAAGTCTTTTTGAGCTGATTTCAACGATTACATTTTTAATGTCTTCATTCATAAATACTTTTGGCGATTCGTTGTTTTTATACAAATCGCTTACCCGCATGTACAGTTTTTTTCCAAGGGCACCACCGGGATGTACTTTAGCAAAATCTTCGGATGAAAAACCTCTGTATTCCAGTAAACAAACAGCCAGCGCATCTCCAATAACCAGTTGTGCTGTAGTGCTCGATGTGGGAGCCAGATTATTGGGGCAGGCTTCTTTGTCAACCGTTGATTTTAAAACATAATCGGCTTGTTTGGCTAAAAAGGAATCAGTAGATGAAACCATTCCGATTAAAATATTACCACGGCTTTTTATGATAGGGACTAACACTTTAATTTCAGGGGTGTTACCACTTTTTGATATGCAAATAATAACATCATCTTTTTGAATCATTCCCAGATCTCCGTGAATAGCATCTGCAGCATGCATAAAAATTGACGGTGTTCCTGTAGAATTTAATGAAGCTACAATTTTATTGGCAATATTTGCGCTTTTCCCTATTCCGGTTACAACCACTCTTCCATTGCTGTTATAAATTAATTGTACAATTTTTTCAAAATCATTGTCAATGTATCCGGCAAGTTTTTTTATCGATTCAGCTTCCTGTAGAATGGTTTTTATGGCTAAGTTTTTAATGTCCATTTTTTTGTGTGTTGATGAATAATTGGTGACCCTAATGTAAATTTGATTAATATTATATAATTTTAAGCTTTGCTTTTTATCTTTTTAAAAAAAATTATTGTAAATTTATAATTACAAAAGTATTTATTTTTATAATATACAAATAAGGTTTCGGTTTAAAACATGTTTTATAAATAAATAAAAAACTTGTTCAGGACAAAAATCTTTATTTATTTTATCAATAACCTAAATCAATTTACTTTATAAATTAACATGAGTGTAGGAGCTGATATTTCGTTGAAAGATTACCTCAAACAATATTTTGGATTTGATTCATTTAAGGGTAACCAGGAAGTAATTATTAGAAATGTTCTTGACGGGAATGATTCATTTGTATTAATGCCCACCGGTGGAGGGAAATCATTATGTTATCAATTGCCGTCTTTAATTATGAATGGTACGGCTATAGTAATTTCTCCGTTAATAGCCTTAATGAAAAACCAGGTAGATGCAATGCGGGGTTTTAGTACTGAAGAGGGAATTGCACATTTTTTGAATTCGTCACTTACCAAAACACAGATGCAAAAAGTAAAACAGGATGTGTTAGATGGTAAAACACGCTTGCTTTATGTAGCCCCTGAGTCGTTAACAAAGGAAGAAAATATTTTATTCTTAAAAAAGGCACAAATTTCATTCTATGCGGTTGATGAGGCGCATTGTATTTCGGAATGGGGTCATGATTTCAGACCTGAATACCGAAGAATTCGCCCCATTATTAATAAAATTGGACAAGCCCCTTTAATTGCTTTAACTGCAACAGCAACGCCAAAGGTGCAGAGTGATATTCAGAAAAATCTGGATATGCTTGATGCCAATGTGTTTAAATCTTCGTTTAATCGCGAAAATTTATACTATGAGGTAAGGCCTAAAGTTAATGCCGCAAAAGAAATCATTAAATTTATCAAGAATAATACCGGGAAATCGGGTATTATCTATTGTTTGAGCCGGAAGAAAGTAGAAGAGCTTGCTGAAGTGTTAAAGGTAAATGGTATAAAAGCATTGCCTTATCATGCCGGAATGGATGCTGCGACGCGAAGCGGGAATCAGGATAAATTTTTGATGGAAGATGTGGATGTTATTGTTGCGACCATTGCTTTTGGTATGGGAATTGACAAACCCGATGTTCGTTTTGTGATTCATTATGATATTCCTAAAAGTTTAGAAGGCTATTACCAGGAAACCGGACGTGCCGGACGTGATGGTGGCGAAGGAAAATGTATTGCATTTTATAGCTATAAGGATATCCAGAAGTTAGAAAAATTTATGCAGGGTAAGCCTTTAGCTGAACAGGAGATAGGCAAACAACTATTACTTGAAACGGTTGCTTATGCCGAATCTGCTGTTTGCCGACGGAAAATGTTACTTCACTATTTTGGTGAAAAATATGAGCATGAAAATTGCGAAAATTGTGACAACTGCGTACATCCCAAAGATCAATTTGAAGGGAAAGAGGATGTTGTATTAGCCCTGCAGGCTATACAGGCAGTAAAAGAAAAGTTTAAAGCCGAACATGTGGCTAATGTTTTAGCCGGAGTGAAAAATACACCCATTAAATCATACAAACATCACGAGCTGGAAATTTTTGGTGAAGGTTCCGATAAAGATCCTAAATATTGGAATGCTGTACTCCGACAAGCTTTAGTGGCAGGATTTATTGATAAGGATATAGAAAGTTATGGTTTGCTGAAAGTTAGTGAAAAAGGATTAGAATATTTAAAAAACCCACAACCTTTTACCTTAACCAAAGACCATGATTATGAAGGCGAAGATGATGATATGGATAGCAACGCAGGTGCTGGTAAAACAGGTGCCGTAGATGATGAGTTGTTTAATATTTTGAAAGATTTACGAAAAAAAGAAGCCAAAGCATTGAACCTGCCGCCATTTGTTATTTTTCAGGATCCATCGTTAGAAGATATGGCCATTCAGTATCCGGTTAACCTTGATGAAATGACCCGGATTGTTGGTGTAGGTTCCGGAAAAGCAAAACGGTACGGCAAAAAGTTTGCCGATTTAATCAAAAAATATGTTGACGAGAAAGAAATAATCCGTCCCCAGGATATGGTTGTAAAATCGGTAGTTAATAAATCAGGATTAAAAGTTTATATCATTCATAGTATCGACCGGCAAATGCCCCTCCCGGATATTGCCGATGCCAAAGGACTGGAAATGCATGAGCTGCTCGACGAAATTGAATCCATTGTTCAGTCCGGAACCAAACTAAATCTTGATTATTATATTGATGATATGATTGATGATGATAAACAAGAAGATATTTATGAATATTTTAGAGAAGAAGCAGAAACTGAATCGATTGAAGCAGCACTGGAAGAACTGGGCGAAGATCAATATTCTGAAGAAGAAGTCCGGTTGATGAGAATTAAATTCTTTTCAGAATTGGGTAACTAATTAAACGTTCATTCGTCTTTACCATAAAAAATATAAGGGAACATCAAAATTCCCTTATTTTTTAATCTTTTAAAAATACATAAGCACGTGGAAAAAGTAGTAGAAATTAATCATCTAAGTAAGAGTTACGGTAAAATTCTCGCCATAAACAATATTTCGTTTACCGTAAACCGGGGAGAAGTTTATGGTATATTGGGCCCGAACGGAAGCGGGAAAACGACCACCCTTTCGGTAATTCTTGATATTCTAAAGGCCCATTCAGGGCATTACAGATGGTTTGACAAGCCCATGGATAAGTTTACACGCCGCCGTATTGGATCTTTGATTGAAACCCCCAATTTTTATCCCTACTTATCCTTATGGGAAAACCTTAAAATTGTAGCTAAGATTAAAGATGCTCCGGAAGAGGATGTCAACTATGCATTAGGAGTCTCAAATTTGCTGAAACGCAAACATTCGCCCTACAATACCTTGTCGCTTGGCATGAAACAGCGCCTTGCTATTGCTTCGGTATTGGTCGGTAATCCGGAGGTTTTGGTTTTGGATGAACCAACCAATGGTCTTGACCCCGAAGGTTTTGCCGAAGTGCGAAATATTATTCAATCGCAGGCCAATGAAGGAAAAACCATTATTTTAGCCAGCCATATCTTGGATGAGGTGGAAAAAGTGTGTTCGCATGTTGCCATTCTTAAATCAGGCGAGGTAATTGCCAATGGAAAGGTAGGCGAACTGCTAACTACCGACGATATGGTTTATATACAAAGCGAAAGGATGGAAGATCTCGAACCCATGCTTCAACAAACAAATTTTGTTAAAAAAGTCTTTAAATCAGATAAAGACCTGGCTGTAGTATTGGAATCCGGGTACTCTGCTACTGATTTAAACAAATATTGTTTTGAAAAAGGGTTTACGCTATCCAAAGTGTTATTGAAAAAACAAAGTTTAGAAGATCAGTTCCTCCAATTAGTTAAATAATAAACATTCAATATCTGACCAAAATGAAAAAATTATTCCAGCTCGAAAAAATAAAAACACTATCCTATCCGGCTTTTAAAACATTAATGATTATTCATTTTTTGCTGTTTTTTTTAGTCGTTCTGGTCGTTTCCCGTATACACTTTAGCATCCCCGGATTTTCAGTCAAAGGGCTTTATCAGTTTCCCAATATCTGGGAGTTTTTCCCCTGGGTAGCCAGCTGGTTTAACCTGTTTCTGGCAATTGTCGTGATACTGTTGGTAGGCAACGAGTTTTCTTTTCGGACATTCAGGCAAAATGTGGTTAACGGTTTAAGCCGGAACGATTTAATTTCCGGGAAATTAATTATGATCGTTACCATTGCCGTATACACTTTTTTAATGGTATTGCTTGCCATATTAATTTTTGGAATGGTTTATACAAACGGTATTACATTTACTATTGTTTTTGAAAAATCGTATCTTATATTGATTTATTTCATTCAGGCTATTGGTTATATGACAATAGGGATGTTTATAGCACTGGTTTTTCGCAATAATGCCTTGTCGATTATTATGTTTTTATTGTACTTTGCTATCATCGAGCCAGTTATCCGTTTAATTTTTAAAGCAGAAGCACGGCGCTTTTTTCCGGCAAAAATTATTTCCAATCTCACACCTACCCCTGAGTTTTTAACCATGACTTCCGAGAAATCTTTTACCAGCTCATCAGGCAAAAGCTCGCTCGATTTCCAGGAAATTGGATTAATACCCGAAAGCCTGTCATTAGATTTAACGGTTATTATGGCTGTAGGATTTATTGGGTTTTTTATTGCACTATCCTATTTCATAACCAATAAAAGAAATTTGTAATACAGAAAGAATACTTGCTTTTGAAGGTTATTTATTAATCATTTATGCTCATCAATTTAGAAAAGATGCTTTAAGAGGCTGTAATTATTGGCCGGCACAATCCTGTAAGCGTTATGGATATCTTTTATCCAAAAATTGCCCATATCTTTTTTGAGGTTTCTAATTAATTGACTACCTTTAGTTTAAATTTTGATGTGATTTAATTTTTATCTCAATTATGAAAGTTGAGTTTCTTCATTGTTCTAAAAAACAGGATAATTTTTACTCGTGACCTTTTTGTTTTAAGATTGATGTAGAAAAATGTATCTTCTAATTTACTGATAAAAAATTATATCCATCATACCAGAGTTGGTTACTGATATTATCTATCTATACTATAAAACAAGTTGAACTTAAATTTTAAAAAGAGTTGAATAACTGTTTGTAATAGTTGTCAGGTTTTTAGATGATAATTGTAACACTCTGTAGGTAAGCGTTATATTGTGTTTAGATACTGTTTTTTTGCAGAAATGTTTTTTTAATTAAAAATAATATATCATGAGAAAAATTACCTTGTTATTTTGTATTTCTTTTTGTCTGTTAATGGCTTCTCAGGCTTATTCACAGACAATTATTTACGTAAACCAAAGTGCCGGTGGTTCCAATGACGGAACCAGCTGGACAGATGCCTATACTAACTTACAGGATGCACTTACAACCGCATCTGCAGGTGATGAGCTGTGGGTTGCTACCGGAACGTATAAACCAACAAGTTCAACTGATCGAAACGTATCATTTGTTTTGTTGCAGGATTTAGGCTTATACGGAGGCTTTAATGGCACCGAAACCAATCGGGAAGAGCGCAACTGGAGAGCCAATGAAACCATTCTTAGTGGCGATATCGGAACCGTTGGCGACAGCACCGATAATTCTTATCATGTAGTGCTTGGTCCAAACCAGGGAGCTACCCTCGATGGTTTTACCATAACCCGGGGAAATGCCATTGGTGCATCCAATGAGATGGGAGGCGGAATGTTAAATACTTCGGGACTTATACGTGTTGAAAACTGTACCTTTATCCATAACCATGCCAGTCAGGGTGGAGCTTTAGAAAACGACCACTGCCCCAATGCCAATACCATTGTTAATTGTATATTTAAAGATAATACGGCAACATTGGCTAGTGGAGCCATTTCAAATCATAATACCCCGGCTCATATCATCAATTGCTTGTTTGCAGGTAATTCTGCTGATGATACCTTTGGTGCTGCTGTATACAACTGGGGAGCTTCACCATCAAAAATCATCAACTGTACCTTTACCGAAAATAATGGCCCGGCTAATTGTGGTGTCATCCATAGCCGCGGGGTAACATCTACTGCTGAAAATTGTATTCTATGGGGGAATGGTACCGAAGATATTGCTGGAACTCATGGAGGGGGAACCAATTTAACCAATAGCTGTATAGAGCAGGCAGGCTATGCCGGGAGCAATGGGAATATTAGTGAAGACCCGCTTTTTAAGGACCCTGAAAATGATTACCGCCTGCAGAATGAATCGCCATGTATTGATGCCGGGAGTAATACCCCTTTTGAAACCGGTGGGGTAGCCGAAGAGGTAACTGCCGACCTGGATGGTAACCCACGGATTATTATGCAAAATGAAGATGTAGTGGATATGGGGGCCTATGAAAATCCTGCCAATTTAATATTGATCGTTGCGCCTGATGATGCAGGTACCGTTACAGGGTCCGGATTTTATGCTGAAGGCACTACCGTTTCGTTAAATGCAACACCCAATAATTTTTACGACTTTGTAAAATGGACCGATACAGAGAATAATATCGTAAGTACGGATGCCGCTTTTGATTATACCATGCCTGCCGGAAAGGACACCCTTATGGCTCACTTTGAAGATATTACATCGGGATCAGGTTACTTTTATTTTGTTATTGAAACGACGACTGAGCATACCGATTATAAATTTGCGGTGGATGATGCTGTTGATTTAAAGGTCATATGGTCTGAAGGAGATACTGAAATCTATAATGGCACTGTACAACCTTACCACGATTTTGGCGAAGCCGGGGAGTGGTATATTAAAGTGCAGGGACAGGCTGGCAGGATTGCCTTTTATACAGGTAGTACCTTAGAAACTCATTATGCAAAGATGCTTGCCGGTATAAGCGCTATTGATGAAGGTATTACCGGTTTGAACAGTACCAGAGAGATGTTTGCTTACACCAATGTTGGTGAATTTTGGCATGAGAATTTTCTCCGTTCTATCTCAGGAAATATTACCGATATGAGCAATATGTTTTATTATACTTCCGCCTTTAACCAGGATATAGGCAACTGGGATGTGAGTAATGTTACAGATATGAATTCTATATTTGATTATGCTTCCTCCTTTAACCAGAATATTGGCAGCTGGGATGTGAGTAATGTTACTACTATGGAACGAATGTTTTATAAAGCTACCTCCTTTAATCAGGATATTGGCAGCTGGAATGTGAGTAAAGTTACTGATATGAATTCTATGTTTTCTAATGCATCCTCCTTTAATCAGGATATTGGCAGTTGGAATGTGAATAGTGTTTCTTCTATGTACTCTATGTTTTATAGTGCATCCTCCTTTAACCAGAATATTGGTAATTGGGATGTAAGTAGTGTTACTAATATGGCAGATATGTTTTCTGGAGCTACCTCCTTTAACCAGGATATTGGCGGATGGAATGTGATTAATGTTACCGACATGGGTTATATGTTCCGGGATGCTACCTCTTTTAATCAGGATATCAGCAATTGGGATGTGAGCAGTGTTACAAACATGCGTGATATGTTTTCTGGGGCCTCCTCCTTTAACCAGGATATTAGTCTCTGGGATGTGAGCAGTGTTACAAACATGGGTGATATGTTTTATTATGCCACCTCCTTTAACCAGGATATTGGCAGCTGGTACGTGGGTCAGGTTACGAATATGGGCGGTATGTTTTTTAATGCATCTTCCTTTAACCAGGATATTGGCAGCTGGGACGTGAATAGTGTCATTAATATGGGTTTTATGTTTAGAGGCGCTTCTTCTTTTAATCAGGACATTGGCAGCTGGGATGTGAGCAAAGTTGATAATATGCGTTATATGTTTTCTGGAGCCACTTCTTTTAACCAGGATATCGGCAATTGGGATGTAAGCAATGTTCAAAATATGGAGTCGATGTTTTCTGGCGTAACTTTATCTACAGCCAATTACAACAGTTTGCTTATGGGTTGGGCATCACAAAATGTGCAAAATAGTGTATCATTCCATGGTGGCAATAGTAAATATTCATCCGGCGAAGCCGCTGATGCCAGGGCAATACTTACCGGAGAACCCAATAACTGGACTATTACCGACGGTGGAGTAACCGAAGAGTTTGCCATGAAAACTTATAGAGTTACTGATATAACATCAACCAGCGCTACCTCGGGGGGTATGATATATCACGATGGGGGTTATGCTATCACGGCAAGGGGAGTGGTATGGGATACCAGTGAGAACCCTACCCTTGAACAAAGTTTAGGATCCACAGAAGATGGAGATGGTACTGGTAGTTTTACCAGCAATATTACAGACTTAACTATTGGTACGGTTTATTATGTACGGGCTTATGCTATAAACGAAAACGATACAGCGTATGGTACTCAGGTGCAATTTACTGCATCACAAGAAGTTACCATTTCCGGTACATTTACCGTTTTTGATAATCAATATGGCGATAATACGATAGCTATCATAGATCAGAATAACCTGACACTCGAGGGAGTAGTTGAAGGCGATGATGTTGAGTTGATAGATGTAGTTGCTGAATTTGCTGATACAGAGCTGGGTGAAGATAAAACCGTATCCATCATCAGTGCTGCTCTTGGCGGAACCGATAAGGATAACTATCGTTTAATTCTTGATGGAGCTCCTACTGCAACGGCTGACGTTAATCCTAAAGAGTTAACCATTACCGGTTCTTTTACTGTGGACGATAAAGAAAATGATGGTACAACTGCAGCTGTAATTGTCAATAATAATCTTGAACTCCAAGGGGTGCTTGAATATGAAGATGTGTATTTGACCGATATCGTTGCTGAATTCGCCGATGCCGAAACAGGCAATGATAAAACGGTAACTATTACAGAGGCTTCCCTTGCCGGTAATGATAAAGATAATTATTCATTATCCCTGGAAGGAGCACCAACAACAACAGCCAGTATCACTTTTCCAACAGGAATAACCGAAGAACCTGAAGGTATAGTTAAAGTATACCCTAATCCGTTTAATCAGGAAATCAATATTGAAAATGCCGATAAAGTAAATCGAATTATCATTTACAATATTATTGGTAATGTAGTTATGGATAAAAAAGTTCCTTCATCACCCAGACATGTTATTGAAACAGACTTGCCTTTGGGTGTATATCTTTTTACCTTCATAACTAATGACGGGGAGAAAATCTCAAAACGAATGGTTAAAAGGTAAAGGGATAACGTGAATGATAGGGTTGTTTAAAAAGGAGCTGTCCAAAAAGAAAAAAGCAACGTCATTACGATGAGGAACGAAGAAGTAATCTTTTTATTCTCAGACCATTGAAATTTAAAGATTCCTTCACTTCGTTCGGAATGACTACTTTTTGGACACCCTCTTTTTTATGCTGAATTATCTTCTGGTATCTAATGCATCGCGGAGCCCGTTGCCAACCAGGGTAAAGGAAAGTACCAAAAGCATGATGGCCAGACCGGGAAGGATAGCCAGGTAGGCTTTATCCATAATAATATACCCGTAATGTTCTTTAATCATGGTTCCCCATGATGGAACCGGCGGTTGTACGCCAATGCCCAGAAAGCTCAGGCCGGCTTCGAGCAGGATGGCTGTGGCAAAATTAGCCGCCGAAATTATAATAACCGGGCTAAAAACATTGGGAAGGATATGTTTAAAGATGATTCGGGTATGTCCAAAACCTAAGGCCCGGGCAGCTTCTACATATTCTTTTTCGCGCACACTTAAAACCTGTCCGCGAACCACACGGGCTACTTCTACCCACATGGTTAATCCTACGGCAATAAAGATTTGCCAGAATCCTTTGCCAATCACAAGTGTAATGGCAATAACCATCAGCAGGGTGGGGATTGACCAGATGACATTAATCAGCCACATAATGACATCATCTATTTTGCCCTTAAAATAACCGGCAACAGCCCCCAGAGTTATCCCAATGAGTAAAGAGATGAAAACCGAAATAAATCCTACCGATATGGATATGCGCGCACCGATAAGGAGCCTGCTTAATAAATCGCGCCCAAAACGGTCGGTACCCAGTAAAAATTTTTGGGTTTCGATATGGTTTTTTTCAATCGTTTTTTTGAGTTCATCGAATGTAATGTTTCTTATATTTCCGTCAATATCCTTAAAAACAAATTGATTATTTTTAACTACTGTTTTTGTCCCATAAGCTACAGGAAAAACAACATCCACAGGATTTAGTTCCTGGTAAAAAGGCTCTTCGCCTTCAATATCATTAAATGCTTCGATAATTAGATGATTCTTTTCGAAATGATATGAATTGATGGGTATATAGGAATACTTATTGTTTCTGCCCATTAACATGGTATGCAAAAGCCCTTTATTATTTTCCTTTACATTTTTTCTCACTTTTAGCATGGTACAGCTGAAACCTGGCTTTTTAGCTGCAATTTCCAATAGCTGGGTGTTGGCAAAGGGTGATTGGTCGGGGGTAATCAAATAGCCTGAAATAGCAATTGCTACCATAAGAAGGATAAAAAGTAAACCTCCCAGTGAAAATTTATTCCGCTTAAATTTTTGCCAGGCAAGATAATTTAGCGATCCTTTTATGTCTCCTCTTTTTTTTGTAAAAAGCATGAATCAAAAATATTGATTTTATCTTAATTTCCTGCCTTTCCATGAAAAATTTGTAATCCAGCCCATAAAAGTTGTTGCCACAATATAGAATGGATAGAAAATTTGTAGTGGCAAAAATAGCCATAACAATGTTTGTTGATGAAAAAAACGGGTTCCGGGAATAAGAATAGACAGGTCGGCCAGTGATTTAATAGCAAAAAGCAAAACAAAAAGGGGCCATTCGTTAGGCTTAAAGATTGTATGAATAAGCCAAAAGGCAAGTAAAAAATTACTTGCTGCAACCGTAAGGGCTGTAATGATTATATCAAAATCGCGATAAGCTTTGCTTTTGGAAGTCCACCGGATGCGCTGATTTATGAAGCCAGATAAAGTTTGGCTTGGTTTAGTATAAACGATAGCTTCGCCCGATTTAATAAAGTGGATATCCTGGTTGTTTTTTTTCTTGGCCTGCAGCAAAAGGAAAATATCATCGCCCGATGCATAATTTGCGTATAATGCATTTTTGTTAAACAGCGATTTTTTAAATAGCAGGTTCGCGGCATTACACATTATCGGTTTATTTATTCCTGCGGCTCCTGCTCCGGTAGTAATGAGACTTGTAAATTCCAGTGCCTGTAACCGGGCAAAAATATTGGTTGAGGGTTCGATAGCTACCGGAGCAATAAGCATTTTCGGTTTATGGATGGTATAATATGCAACCAGTTCTGACAACCATTTCTTTCCCATCCGGCAATCGGCATCGGTGGATACGATAATTTCAGAAGTACTGTGTTGGATACCATACGCCAGCGCAGCTTTTTTCCCTTGTCGGGGGGCTGAATTTTGTAATATCTTCAGCTGTTTGTGTTTTGCTGCATATTTTTTTAAAACAGGATAGGTATTATCTTCAGAATGGTCGTCGACAACAATGATCTCGGTATTTTCTTTTGGGTAATCCTGTTGCAACAGCGACTGAATCAAAAGATCGATATTCTCTTCTTCGTTACGGCAGGCAATCACAATACTCACCGATTCGCTTACAGGATGATTATGGTGCTTAAAACAGGTTAACTTAAACCATCCTAACGCAAAAGAAATGATGGTAATGGCATAAACAATAAGAACAAGCAACGAAAATGTGATAAAAAAATTCATTATCTATTGATTTATTTTCAAAAGTAATAAATAAATATCGGGTTTGGTTACGAAATTACTTCATGGTTTTGTATTAGGCGGTTGATTTTTTTAACTTAGCTCAAAACTCATTTTAATGATGTGGTTAAAATTTTTTACCAGGTATATGCCGGTTTTGTTTTTTGTGCTTTTAACAGCAGACTGTAATTCACAAACCAATAAAGATGATAAAAAACAGCAGGATTGTATAGATAGAGAGCCTGTTGTAGCAGGGTCTTTTTATCCGGACCGGCCAGAATCATTGCAAGTGATGTTGGAATCGTTGTTTGCCCGCAGCGAAACCGTTAAAACCTACGATGATGTTTTGGCCATTATTTCACCTCATGCCGGGTATCCGTATTCAGGAAAAGTGGCTGCATCTGCGTATAACCAAATCGATCCGGATAAAACCTATGATAATATTTTTATCCTGGCTCCCAGTCATCAGGTGATGTTTAATGGAGCTTCCATCTATAGTGCTGGTGATTACATTACCCCGTTGGGAAAAGTAGAAGTAAACCGGGAGCTGGCCAACAAGTTAATTGATGAACATAAAATTTTTGTTTATCATCCCGATGCACATAAAACGGAACACAGCCTTGAAGTGCAGTTGCCGTTTTTGCAGTATAAAATGAAAAAGGATTTTAAGATTGTCCCCATAGTAACGGGCACACAAAATCTCAATGACTGTAAAAAAATTGCTGTTGCCTTAAAACCGTATTTTAATGAGAACAATTTGTTTGTTATCAGTACCGATTTTTCTCATTATCCATCGTATGATGATGCGAACAAGGTTGATCACAGAACCGGCGATGCTATAGTAGCCAATTCGGTAAACAGCGTGATAGATGCCATTAGTGAAAATGAATCAGCAGATATCGAAAATCTGGTTACCAGTATGTGTGGCTGGCCTGCTGTTTTGTCGTTATTATATATTACACAGGATATGCCCGTTATAAATGTGGTTCATGTCGATTATCAGAACTCAGGCGATGAAACCGGAGATAAACGTCGTGTAGTGGGATATCATGCCATTGCTTTTGCGAAGAAAAAAAATCCAAATATGTCTGAAAATCAATTTAAACTTTCAAAAGAAGAAGAGGCTAAGCTGTTAACAATAGCCCGGAAAACGATTAATGAATATCTGGCATCTGGCAAAATACCGGATGTAGATAAAAATGTAATTACCCCTGCCATGCAAGAGCTTTGTGGAGCATTTGTGACATTGCATTTAAATGGAGCTTTGCGTGGTTGTATCGGGCGGTTTTCGGCCAATGAGCCCTTGTATGAAGTTGTTCAGAAAATGGCTGTGTCTGCAGCAACTGATGATCCCCGGTTTCCCGCTGTAAAGCTTGGTGAGATGGATAAAATCGACCTGGAAATATCCGTATTAACACCTTTACAAAAGATTGAATCGATTGATGAAATTGAAATGGGACGGCATGGGATTTACATTAAAAAAGGATTGGCTACCGGAACATTTTTACCACAGGTAGCGCAGGAAACCGGATGGACCAAAGAAGAGTTTCTGGGACATTGTGCCCGAAGCAAAGCCGGCATTGGATGGGATGGATGGAAAGAGGCCGAAGTTTTTATATACGAAGCACTTGTGTTTAGTGAAAAAGAGATGTAAGTAATTTCTTTAGATGGGGCTAAACTCCGGAAGGTTTCCTGGAAATTTATTGAAAGAATGTTGCTATGATAAAAGCTTTTTTAAAATATACGAAGCCCGGTATTATTTTGCTGGGTTTTATCACCTTTGTCACACAAATTATTTTGTTGCGTGAGTTTCTCACCTTTTTTAATGGCAACGAACTGGTTATCGGAATCATTCTCGCAAACTGGATGTTGCTTACCGGATTGGGAGCCTACATCGGGCGTTTTCTTAAAAAACATCATAACCGGCAAAAAATAATTTTTTCTTTGCTCACCGTTCTGATTTTTATTCCTTCTATAACCGTTTTCCTGCTTCATTTTTTGTGGAATAGTTTTTATCCCGTTGGAGTGATGGTAGGTATTACCCAGGTGTTTTATTATTCTTTGTTTTTGCTTAGCCCGTTTTGTGTTATTGCCGGTATGCTCTTTACGTTAATTGCCAAAGACGAATCGTTTTTATCCGATAAAAATCGGGTGGATGCCATTTATGCCTGGGAGTCGGCCGGGAGTATGATGGGCGGAATAATTTTAAATTTTGTGCTGATATGGTATTTTAAAACATTCGAAAGTTTGTATATTTTAATGGCTATCGGTGTTTTTGTTACATTGTACTTAGCTGTTAAAACCAATCATACGTTTATTTCCGGTATCCTGATTTTTGTTTTTCTGGCTTTTAATTTTTTGTATTTTCAAAACGATTTGGATAAATCGGTGCGTGAACTTTCTTTTCCTAACCAGGAAATACAGTTTGTGAAAGATACTCCCTTTGGTGTGCTGGCCATTACAAAACATGCCGAGCAAACCAACTATTACGAAAATAATGTGTTAATGGCTTCATCAGGCGATGTAACAGTGAAGGAAGAGGCAGCTCATTTTCCTATGGTGCAATATGATAATCCGAAAAATGTGCTGGTACTTTCAGGAATTATTACCGGAATTCTTGATGAAATTGTCAAACATCCCGTTCAAAGAATTGATTATGTAGATGTTAATCCATGGGTTATTAAAATCGCCAAAGATTTTTTTGAAATTGACAGCATGAAACCTGTGCATATTATAAAAGATGACCCTATAAGGTATCTGAAAAGTGTAGACCAAAAATATGATGTGGTTATTATTAATCTTCCAAAACCTTCTACAATTCAGTTTAATAGATTTTATTCGCAGGAATTTTTCTTGCTGCTAAAAAATCATCTCACCCCAAATGCGGTGATCTCTTTTTCCATGCCGTCAAGTTCTAACTATTTAAACGAAGAAGCCCGTAACCTGCTATCTATATTAAATAAAACATTAAAAACAGCATTTGATCATGTGATGATTTTACCGGGTAGCGAAGATTATATTCTGGCGTCTGATAAAGAACTGACCTACCAAATAACGGAACAAATAGCGGCAAAAAATATTTTAACCCAATATGTTAACGACTATTATTTTGATGATGATTTGTTAAAAAGCCGCAGTCAGTTGATTATGGGTCAATTAACCGATGATGTGCCGCTGAATAAAAGTTATAATCCGGTTTGTTATCAGAGTCAGATTAAATTATGGCTCAGTCACTTTGATGTTAACTATTGGTTACCGGCACTTATTATTTTGTTATTTTCAGGTTTCTTTTTTATTCGGGCAAGTGACGTAAATAAAGGTGTATTTGCAGCGGGTTTTGCCGGAACAAGTATTGAGTTTGTGCTTTTACTCGTTTTCCAAGTCATTTATGGATATGTTTACGTGGTGGCCGGAATGTTTATTATGATTTTTATGGGAGGATTAGCTGTAGGTGCCTATTATACACCTAAAGTTTTTAAGACCATCGACCGGAAGCTATTTTCCCGTATACTATTATTCATTGCTTTGTTTGTGTTTGTATTGCCGGCTATTTTTATTTTGCTTAAAAATATTTATTTACCCGCCGTGGTTATTTTTATAACTTTTTTTCTTTTACTTGCTTTTATTTCTATCTCAACGGGCGTAGTCTTTTCTATGGCTACCCGGTTGGGTCATAACGACCATGGTGTTATTGCTTCGAATGTTTATGGATTAGATTTGTTGGGAGCAGCTGCCGGAGCCCTTTTATTTGCAATTTATTTGGTTCCTGTAGCAGGATTTTTATGGTCGGTGGTAATTACCGGAGTGCTTAATCTTTTCGTTGCCGGATGGGTTTGGGTTAAAAAATAATTTTTTTGATTTTTGATTTTCATTTCGTAAAATGCGTTACGTAAAATATGAAATGCTATAAACTATCGTTAAAAAAGATGTTATGAAGAAGCAGGCAATAAGTAAACGAGAATTTCTAAAATACGGATTTTTGGGTTCCTGTTTTTGTTTACTGGGAGCCGGGAAGTTGCATGCAATAAATAAACTTTCTTTATCAACCGGAGACCTTTGGAAATGGAGTAAATTGTCTCGTTATTATATTGATACACCCCGTGGTGCAAAATGTTTGATATGCCCTAATGAATGTACACTTAAAGAAGATGAAGCGGGCGATTGCCGCTCGAGAGTAAATCACAAAGGGAAAATTTATTCTATTGGCTACGGAAATCCATGCTCATTGCATGTCGACCCAATAGAAAAAAAGCCATTATACCATTTTTTGCCCGAAAGTCGTTCCTTCTCTTTGGCTGTCGCCGGCTGTAACCTGGCTTGTTTAAACTGCCAAAACTGGCAAATATCACAGGTTAGTCCTAAAGATACACGAAACTATGATTTAATGCCCTCAGAAGTTTATAAACAGGCCAAACATTATAACTGTCAGTCGATTGCTTATACCTATTCGGAGCCCATTGCTTTTTATGAGTATTTTTACGACTCAGCAAAAATTGCTAAAGCCCATGGCATAAAAAATGTAATGATTTCAGCCGGGTATATTAATGAAAAGCCCCTGCGCGATGTGGCAAAATATTTAGATGCTGCCAATATCGACCTGAAAAGCTTTAGTGATGAAATTTATGCCAGACTTAATGCAGGCTCGCTCGACCCTGTATTAAATACCTTAAAAATTTTAAAAGAAGAAGGGGTGTGGCTTGAAATAACGAACCTTGTTGTACCGGATTGGACCGATGATTTGGACATGATAAAACAAATGTGCCAATGGTTATATAAAAATGGTTTTGAAGATACTCCATTACATTTTAGCCGTTTTACACCCATGCATAAGTTAACCCATGTGCCGGCAACTCCTATAAGTGTATTGAATAAAGCCAGAACAATTGCTATGAATGAAGGATTAAAATATGTTTATATTGGTAATGTCCCCGGCACAGATGCAGAAAATACCTACTGCCCCAATTGTAAAAACATTATAATTGAGCGAAAAGGCTTTCGTATTATACAAAACAACCTGAAAGAGGGTAAATGTAAAAAATGTAATACCCCAATTGCAGGTGTTTGGTAGGTTTTTATTATAGCCATAATTTTGCCATTATAAATTAAAATTGTTTACCATGCATTATTTTAAGATATTAGGAATTGTTTTTGGTTTGGCTGCTATGCTAAAGCCTTTTTATATGCATCTTATTCCGTGGGATGAGAATAAATATATAGCTAAAGCGTATACTAAAAAAAGACCAAAATGGGTTATTCCTGTTTCCATTGTGGGATTAATATTAGTGGCTATTACATGGTATAAAGAATTAACAACGAATATCCCATATTCTCTGATTATTACTATTATTTTTTCGTTAACTGCCATAAAAGCAATATTTTTTATTTTCGATTACGAAAAATTTCAGCAATGGGTAGCAGGAATGCTGGCAAAAGAAGATGGTAAAAAAATAGTTTTAGTAGATATTCTGGCCGGTGTATTTGGGTTAATTGTTTTTGTTACTTCGATAATTATTTTCTGATTGATTCTTCTGATGAAAGAATAGTTTGGGAGTTACAACTCCGGCTATTATTCCAGCAGCATTGGCATAAAAATCATAAGCATTAAATGTTCGACCGGGAATTAAGCTTTGAATCGCTTCACTGCCGGCAGCTAAAATGAATCCTCCGATTAAAAAGCTATATAATAAATGAGGTTTGATGTTGAAGTATTTATTAGCTTTCCATAGTAAGTAAAAAATAGCTAATGAAAAATAGGCGATGAAATGCAAAAGATAATCAAGGCGAATGGATTTATCGTTAAATTCTGTTTTCATCTCCGGGCCTCCGGGAAGGGTAGAAGCCAGAAGAATTAAGATGAGCCAAAACCAGAAGAGAAAACCAAAAAATTTTTTATTCCTGAAAATAATATCCATAGCCATTAAAAATGAAAGCGAAAAATAGGAATAAAAAGGGAGTATCCAAAAATTATTTTGCTACAACAATTTTTTTGATTTTAACCGCAGGCTGTTAAGTACGACAGACACCGAGCTAAAAGCCATCGCTCCACCGGCAATCATCGGGTTAAGCATAAATCCGTTTACCGGGTATAAAACACCGGCCGCAATGGGGATAGCAATAATATTGTAAATAAATGCCCAAAAAAGATTTTCGCGAATTGTTTTTAGGGTAGCTTTAGAGAGATTAATAGATGCTGCAATTTTTTCAAGATCGCCTTTTACTAAAGTAATATCGGCACTTTCTATGGCAATGTCGGTTCCATGTCCCATGGCAATTCCCATATCGGCTTGCGATAGGGCAGGAGTGTCGTTTATTCCATCACCTACCATCGCAACTTTAAATCCTTTTTGTTGTAATTCTTTAACGTAGTCGAGTTTATCTTGTGGCAATACCTCTGCTTTAAACTGGTCGATACCGGTTTGCCGGGCAATTTCTTTGGCTGTACTATAGTTGTCTCCGGTTAGCATGTGCACCTGTAGCCCCGATTTATGCAGGTTGCGAATGGCGCGTGACGAGGTCTCTTTTATTTTATCAGAAATCGTTATAAGAGCTATCAGGGATCTGTTTTTGGCTACAAAAACATGCGTTTGGGCAGTATTACTATATTGATTAAAATATTGATGTTCGTTTTCGATATCAATATTGTTTTTTTTCATCAACTGGTAATTGCCAATTAGATACTCATTCTCGTTTAATGTGGCCGAAACACCAAACCCTGTTTGGCTGTTAAACTTTACCACATTCAGGCTGCTATTGGAAAGATGATTAAGATAATTAACGATAGAACCGGCCAATGGGTGTTCCGATTTTTTTTCAATGGCTAAAATATCTTCCAGAATCTGGTCGTGCTTTACATCGCTTTTAAGCCATACAATCTCGTTTACTTCTGGTTCTCCTTTGGTTATTGTTCCTGTTTTATCGACAACGACAACATTAATTTTTTTTGCAAACTCAAGGGTCTGGGCATTTTTGATTAAAATACCATTTTCGGCGCCTTTGCCGATTCCAACCATTAAAGCGGTGGGTGTAGCCAGACCAAGTGCACACGGGCAGGCAATAATTAAAACGGTAACAAGCGTTACAAAGGCAAAGGTTGATTTTGGCTCCGGTCCTGCAAAATACCAGATTAAACTACTGGCAAGAGCAATGAAAATTACTACCGGAACAAAAATTGATGCAATTTTATCGGCTGTTTTCTGCACAGGCGCTTTACTGCCCTGGGCGTTTCTTACCATCTCAATAATCTGGGAAAGCATGGTGTCTTTGCCAACTTTTTCTGCTTTTATGGTAAAACTGCCGGTTTTATTTATGGTCGCACCAATGACCTTGTCCCCTTTTGTTTTTTCAACGGGTATCGATTCTCCGGTAATCATGCTTTCGTCAATCAACGAGTCTCCATCTGTTACCACACCATCAACCGGGATTTTTTCTCCGGGGCGAATGATAAGGATATCTCCTTTTTGAACTTCATCAATAGGGATCTCACTTTCCACCTTGTTTCGTAAAACACGTGCCGTTTTTACTTTCAATCCCATTAATTTTTTAATGGAATCAGAGGTTCTTGATTTTGCTTTTGCTTCAAAATAACGACCCAGTAAAATAAGGGATATAATTACCGTTGCCGCCTCGAAATATACATGTGGTTGTAATCCTTTAGATAGTAGAAATTCCGGAAAAATGGTATTAAAGGTGCTGAACAAAAATGCAGCCCCGGTGCCCAAAGCCACCAATGTATCCATGTTGGTGGATTTGTTTTTGGCTTGTTTCCATGCAATAACAAAAAATTCACGCCCAAACCAAACAATTACCGGCAGGGTTAAAATCATCATAATCCAGTTGGCAAAAGGGATGTTGGGGAAAAACATGGCAATAATAAATACCGGAATAGCAAAAGCAATAGAATAAAAAGCTCGCTGTTTTGCTTTTTTCAGTTTTAACTTCTCTTTTGCCTCCAGTTCAGAAACATTCTCTGTAGTATTATCAATAATCAGTTTATAGCCAATGTCATTCACCGCTTTTTCCATTTCGGAGGGCGAAACCGTATTTTCATCAAATTCGACCAGAACACTTGCATTAGCATAATTAATATTAGCCTGTTTAATACCTTGTAATGATGAAAGTATACTCTCCACACTTTGCGCACATGATGCGCAACTCATTCCTTCAACCGGATATGTTTCTTTTTTAATGCTCATGGATTACTATCTAAATTCTTTCGGCAATGTATCCAGCCTGACTAAATGCTTCCTTAACTTGTGTAGCAATTTCATCTTCGCTAAGCGTATTTGCTTTAAGGGTTAATATTTTGTCATTGTGAGTTAAATCAATATCCCACGAATTTATGGCATCTATTTGATTTAAAAAAGGCCTTACAGCATTTTTACAACCCTCACATTTTAAGTTGGTTTTAAATTTTAGTGTATACATGGTTATTTTTCGTTTTCTTGTTTATATGCGTTGTAAATTCCC
>DATFIZ010000045.1:0-38911 GCA_035269575.1 Bacteroidales bacterium
ACAAGCTGATGATTGCCGGGTTATCGGAAAAAAAAGTCATAAGGCCCGCCAATGAAGCAACTCCGGGTAACTTAAACACAGGGCGCATTAATGGAGCCAGAAAAGTTTCCAACAACCGGACCACCCCAAACTCAATCATTAATTTACCCAATGCACCTGATAATACGGTTATTCCCATGATAAAAAACACTGTATTCATGAGTAAATCCCAGGCAGTGTTCATAATGGTGTTAAGTAAATTGGTAACCCCCATTACAGATCCGAGGTACCCGAAAAAACAAAAAAACAGGATCAGAAAAATAAAAGCCTCGTAACGTCTGTTTCTCAAAAAATCTGATTTCTTTATACTTTTTATTGCATTCATAGTTCCCCAAATTAATCCCTAAGAAAATTTGGGCAAATATTGGATAAGTTAGAATTATAAATAGTGACTTTTCTCAGGTATAATAATAAAAGGTAGATGTTTTGCAACAATGATTAAAATCAGGATTTAATACCTATTCGTTTGTTTATAAAAAGTTATTAATTTTCTCCAGGAGATCGTATCTATTGATAGGTTTAGCAATATAATCATCGCAGCCTGCATCGATTATATTTGTTCGATCTTCATCCATGGCATTGGCCGTTTGGGCTATTACAGGTAACTCCGGATTCAACTTTTTAATCTGCTTCGTCGTTTCCAGTCCATCCATCATAGGTAGTTGAATATCCATTAAAACCAAATCAATAGAATGCTTATTCTTACAGAGCTCAATTGCTTCTTCTCCATTTTCTGCGTGGATAAAATTTACTTGCGAATCTTTTAAAAATTTGGTCAGTAATTCGTAAGAGATGTGGGCATCTTCAACAATAAGTATTGTTTTTCCGGGCCATACATAATTGTTATCTTTCTTTTTGGTATTGATTTTAGGGGTTTCAACAATCTTTAAAGGAATTGAGAAATAAAAAGTAGATCCCCCTGCTTTATTCTCCTCCTTGTTCTCTTTCTGTGATTCCACCCAGATTTTACCATTCATATTTTCTACAATTCCTTTTGAGATAGAAAGGCCTAATCCAGAACCTCCGTATTTTCGGGTTATTTTATCATCAACCTGCCTAAATCTTTCGAAAATAATTTCACATTCGTGCTGCATTAGGCCTATACCAGTATCCTGAACATAAAACAAAACCTCATTTGAAACTATTTTATAACCAAAAATTATGTGGCCTTTGTAAGTAAATTTTAACGCATTACTTAACAGGTTAAATAAAACCTGATTAATCCGGTTAGGATCGGAATATATGGTAAAATCATTATTTTCAACCCCTTTTTCAAGAATTATTTTAATATGTGATTTTTCAAGGGTTTTCTTTTCCTCGTTATAAAAACTCAATAGTTCCTCCATAACATTATTAATCCGGCAAGCACGGTAATTTATTTTTAAATATTTAGCCTCAATCTTGGAAAGATCAATAATATCATTAATTAAATTTAATAATATGTAACCACTTTTATTAATAATGTTTAGATATTGATCGAGTGTTTCCCGGTCGAGATTAGGATTATCTACTAATAACTTGGAAAAACCTATAATCCCATTCATGGGTGTTCTAATTTCGTGCGATATATTGGCCAGAAATGCAGATTTTAATCTGTTGGCTTCTTCAGCTTTTTCTTTGGCTAAAAGTAATTTCTCATTGTTATCTTCAATTTTCTTAAGATATTTTCGTTCCTGACGCAACTTATTCCGTTTAAAAATAATATTAACCCAAAGTAAAATTATTACCGTTATTAAAAGAATGATAATAATTGCAGTATAAATTGTTTGCTGTCTATTTTCTTTTAAAAAGGCCAGAGGGTTATTAATAACCTTTGCTTCTTTGGGCAATTTAGATTTATTGATATTAAATTCTGAAAGATGTTCATAATCAAAATAATAATCTGTATTGGCTGTTTTTACATTTATTTTATTAACATCCTCACCGTCAAGTATCCTTTTAGCCATATTACCAGCCATTACACCCTGCTTTTTCCCACTATTCATTTTACCACCGACGACTCCGTTATTTAAATAAAATGTCCAAACTCCATAAACAGGAACGGATGAAATTTCAGTGATATTCTTTATAATGTCATCATAAGAGCAATAAACACCGTTTTTATCTTTATTAAAAGCTGTAAGAAAAATAACAGCTTTTTCATCCAGTTGGGAAATTTTATGGTAAAGCTCATCGAAAGAATAATCCTGTACAAATTCATATCTAATATCATGGATATAAGGTTCTAATTCTCTCTTAGCACGTTCATAAATAATTTTTCCGGTATTGGTGTAATCCGTTAAAAAATAGATCTTGGAATAATCGGGATGTAATTTTTTAATTAGCAAAATATTATCTATAAAATCCACCTTTTCAAATACTCCGGTATATCCCATAGGATAATGACGAGAACAGTTTATACCAGAAAAAACCACCGGAACATTCCCAAATAAGCTATCACGGTAAGTTAAAATAAATTCAAAAGCATCGTCATCCGTTACAAGAATAACATTTATATCAGTATTTTTGTATTTCTTAAGATACAATTCTGCTAAGTGCCGGTAATAAACAGAATCATAAAATCTTTTGGAATCGAGATATTCAATTAGAATTTCTGAATTATTGGTATATCTGCCTAACCCGGTAGTTATCCCTTCAACAATTTCATCGGTCCACTGTAATCCTTTATGATAAGAATTTAATATTAAAATGTTATTTTTTTCTGCGCTCCATGTAACATTAGCCCATAATACAGTATAAAGTATTACAAATAAACCCGTTTTAATCTTCATAAAAGGAATTAATTAACGATAGCAATTTAAAAAAAAACATGGAATAAAAAAACCAACCAAAAATAAATAAGAGCAACCCGAATGAGTTGCTCTTATTAACTATCAAAAAATATTTTTTATACAAGCCCGGCAAATCCCATAAATGCTAATGCCAGTAAACCAGCTACAACAAAAGCAATAGGTACACCTTTCATGGCTTTAGGGATATTAACCATATCCATATGTTCACGCAATCCGGCAAAAGTAATTAAGGCTAATCCAAAACCTATGGCATTGGCAATAGCAAACACCACACTTTCGAGCAAATTGTAATCTTTCTGAACAGCAAGAATGGCCACACCTAAAACAGCACAGTTTGTTGTAATAAGCGGAAGAAATATGCCAAGTGCCTGGTATAAAGATGGACTTACCTTTTTAAGCATAATTTCAACTAACTGAACCAAAGATGCAATAACCAGAATAAATGTAATGGTTTGCATAAACGTAATTCCGAGCGGAACCAAAACATAATTTTGTAATAAATAGGTAACAATGGTTGCAATAACCATTACAAAAGTTACAGCTCCTGTCATTCCTACTGAAGTTTCTACTTTACTTGAAACTCCAATAAAAGGACAAATACCAAGAAACTGAGCTAATACAATATTATTTACAAATATTGCCGATATAATGATAATAATATATTCCATAGTAATTTATTTAAGCCGTTTTTTGATTTATTTTATTGATTAGGACAATAAGGTAGCCTAATGCTATAAATGCTCCGGGTGCTAAAACAAATACAAGCATACCGTCGCCTTCAATAAATTTAAATCCAAATATCGAACCGCTACCCAAGATTTCACGTACTCCGCCAAGAATGGTAAGCGCCATAGCAAATCCAAGGCCCATTCCTAAACCATCAATAATGGCAGAACCGACATTATTTTTAGAGGCAAAGGCTTCAGATCGACCAAGTACTAAGCAGTTCACAACAATTAACGGTATAAAGAGGCCTAATTGTTCGAATAAAGAAGGCAAATAAGCCTGCATTACTAATTCAACAATAGTTACAAACGAAGCAATAATAACGATGAATGAGGGAATACGAACTTTATCAGGAATCTGGCTTTTAATAATTGAAACAACCAAATTGGACATAACCAACACAAACGTTGTAGCCAGTCCCATTCCTAATCCGTTGAATGCCGAAGTAGTAACACCTAACGTTGGACATAATCCAAGGAATAAAACAAAAACCGGATTATCCTTAAAAAATCCTTTACTAAAATTTCTCCATTGATTCATTTTTTACCTCCTTCCATATATGCGTTATAAGCACGTTCAACAGCATCACAAAATGCTCTGGAAGTAATAGTAGAAGCAGTAATTGCATCTACATCACCACCATCTTTTGTAACTTTCAATTCAAAATCAGCAGGATTTTTACCATTGAACTGAACACTCCATTCTGATTTGTTTTTTTGCATTTTATCTCCTAATCCAGGAGTTTCCTTATGTTCAAGCACTGAAATATTATGAATGGTTCCATCGGGTAAAAAACCTACCATTATCTTAAAGTTGCCACTAAATCCTTTATTCGTAAAAGTACTAACGGCAGTTCCTACCAATTCGCCATTTTGTTTGGCAGGAAAAAATTCCAGTGTGTCTCCATCAACCCCCATTTTATATGATTCTTCCCCGGGTTTATTATCAAAATCGGGTACTACCTGCTTGATGGCATTATTTTGTTTTGCCAGTTTACTGGCTGCTATAGGGCCCTTGGTTAATTCATAAATATAACCAAGTGCTGCTGATGCTACCAATGTTACCATAAACAAGGTAAGCAACATATTAATAAATGTAGATTCTTTCTTAGCCATGTTTCACCTCCTCTCCAAAACGTTTAGGTTTAATATAAGCGTTTATCAAAGGAACAAAGGCATTCATAATCAGAATAGCAAATGAAACACCTTCCGGGTATGCTCCGAACACCCGGATTAAAACTGTAATTACACCAATACCTATTCCGTAAATCCACATCCCTTTAACCGACATGGGTGAAGTAACATAATCGGTAGCCATATATATAGCTCCCAATAAAACTCCTCCGGTTAACAAATGAAATAACGGGTCGGCGTTAGCTTCCGGATTAATAAACCATAATATTCCGGTAAATACGGTAATGGTAGCAATGATTGAAACCGGGATATGCCAGGTAATTACTTTTCGAATCAATAAATAAGCAAACCCAATAAGTAATGCTAAAGCAGCAATTTCTCCCATAGAGCCTCCCATATGTCCATAAAACATTTCCATATGGCTTGGTATTTGATTCATGATTTCAGGTACAGCTTCTCCTTTATCTATACCTTCTTTCATAACTCCCAGGGGTGTTGCCCCTGTTACGGCATCGGCATATCCGGTATTAAAGCCCTTAGGTACAGGCCAGCTGGTCATTTGAACAGGAAATGAGATTAAAAGAAATACACGTCCGACTAAGGCCGGGTTAAATGGATTATTCCCCAATCCTCCAAAGGACATTTTCCCAATTCCGATGGCAGCTAAACTACCGATAACGATAATCCATACCGGCAGGTTTGTTGGTACATTAAAGGCTAATAAAAGGCCGGTTAAAATTGCAGAACCATCTGATATAGAAGGTTCTTGTTTGAGAAGATACTTTTGAATTAACCATTCAAAAGCTACGCAGGAAACTACGGCTGTTAATGTTACATAAATTGCCCCCATTCCAAAAAAGTAAATCGAAAATGCTAAAGCGGGTAAAAGGGCAATAATTACATCAAACATCAGCCGTTTTACGGTTGTATCCTCATAAACATGAGGTGATGGTGATACGGTTAATAATTTATTCATTATTGTTTTCTTGATCTAAGGATTCGACTTACTCTGGACTTACCTAAACGGATATAGTCAAGCAATGGCAGTCCTGCAGGGCATGTAAAAGCACATGATCCGCATTCGATACAATCCATTACTCCGTTTTGCTCCAGTATATCATTTTTCTCTAGTTGTGTTAACTTATTCAATAAGTATGGTTCAAGGCCTTGCGGACATACAGAAACACATTTGGCACAGCGGATACAATTATTTTCCGGTTTACGTGCAGCCATTTCATCAGGGAGTATTAATATTCCTGATGTTCCTTTAGCAACGGGTACATCCAAATCATTTAGTGCTTTACCCATCATCGGTCCTCCGTTAATTACTTTTCCGGTATCCTCAGGTAAACCACCGGCAGCTTCAATCAGATCATTCACAGGTGTTCCTATGCGCACCATAAAATTCGAAGGTTTTTTAACTGATTGTCCGGTAACGGTAACTACCCGTTCGAATAAGGGCTTATTTTTTTGTATTGCTTCATAAACAGCATAAGCAGTACCCACATTATGAACTACTGCTCCAACATCAAGAGGTAAGCCTCCTGAAGGCACCTCTCGATTGATCAGTGCTTTGATTAACTGCTTTTCTCCACCTTGCGGATATTTAACTTTTAATTCCTGCACCTCAATTCCGGGATAATTTTTTATCAATCCGGAAAGATATTCGATAGCATCGGGTTTGTTGTTTTCTATTCCAATGATTGCACGGTTAACACTTAATGCTTTCATTAAAATCTGGATCCCTACAAGCATTTCTTCGGCTTTTTCAAGCATTAACCGGTGGTCAGAAGTAAGGTATGGTTCACATTCAACCCCATTAATAATTAATACATCAATTTTTTTACCCTCCGGAACAGAAAGTTTAACATGAGAGGGGAATGTTGCTCCTCCCAGGCCTACAATTCCTGATTGATTTATTTTCTGAACAATTTCTTTATCCGTTAAACTGATTTCTTTTTTCAAATCAGTTGACTGCTCAATATCTTCGTTCCATTCATCACCCTCTACATCAATAATAACACTAGGTTTTTTATATCCGGTAGAATCAAGAACATTATCAATTTTGGAAACCGTTCCTGATACAGAAGAGTGAATATTGGCAGAAACAAACCCTGCACTTTCAGCAATAATATCTCCAACCTTAACCTTGTCCCCTTTTTTGACCACAGGTTTAGAGGGTACCCCAATATGCTGGGCAACGGGTATTGATACTGTTTTTGGAAGCGGCAGTTTTTCAATAGCGCTATCTGCCGAGTATTTACTCTCTGCAGGATGAACACCGCCTTTTGTAAATGTTTTTAACACTTTATCCCTCCTTATTTATTTTGAGTTGATGAATCGTTTTCTTTTTTATCAGATACTTCTGCTTTTTTCTCTTTCGCAGCATCCTTTTTTTCTTCTTTCACCTTTCGCGGTGGAAAGTTTATCTCCAGAATTGCTCCTGTAGGGCATTCGGTGACACATTTTCTGCATAGCTTACATTTATTGGGATCGATATAAGCAAGGTAGTTTTCCATAGTAATTGCATCAAAAGGACATACTTTAACACATTTACCACATCCAATACAAGCAACTTTACATGCTTTTCTTGCAATACCGCCTTTATCCTGATTAACGCAGGAAACAAAAATTTTGCGGTCTTTTTTATTTTTCTTCCTTAGTTCGATAATGTCGTTTGGACAGGCTTTAACACAAGCTCCGCAAGCAGTGCAATTATCATCAACAACTACGGGCAACCCTGTTTCTTCATCCATATATATGGCATCGAAGTCACAAACCTCAACACAATCGCCTAATCCCAGGCAACCATATTGGCAATTGGTTTCGCCGGCATATAAAGCCGAAGAAATAGCGCAAGAAGAAGCACCGTCATATTCATTAACACGTTTTCGATGTTCGGGAGATCCTGAACATCGGACAACAGCTACTAACGGCTCTTTAGCTTCCACTTCTTTACCTAATATTTTAGCAACGGCACCCATGGTTTCGTTTCCACCTACAGGACAATACAGGTCAGAAATATCATCGGCTTTTACCAATGCTTCGGCAAACCCCCTGCAACCCGGATAACCACAACCTCCGCAATTTGCAGCTGGAAGGGCTTCTTCTACCTGGTCGATACGAGGATCTTCATAAACCTTAAATTTCTGAGCTACAAAATACAAAATTATTGCAGCCCCGGCCCCAATCGCACTAAGTGAAATAATAGTAAATAAAATGGTCGTACTCATGTTTCAGATTTTTAATCTATTTTATGTAATGTAAATGTAAATTGTTTGCGTACTTTATCTTTGTTAAAATATAAAGTCGTATAATAGGGAATAAGAACAAATAATGCTCCTACTCCTGAGATTACTTCATTTCCCGTTGTAATGCTTAAAATAATCAATAAGGATAATACCAGTAAAAAAGGGAAGACATAGCCTAACCACAAGGCCTTAAAACCCAATGATTGTCTTAAAACAATATGGACTGTTTCTCCTATCTGGTATTGATTAGAATGATCAAACACATCGACTACTTTTTCCTGCAAACCGGCGGCAGAACAAACACCTTTTGCATGGCAGGATGCGCATGCTGATTGAGCTATAAACTTTACTTTTATAAGATTGTTGTTAATAGACTCAATACGACCTATATGTTCGATTGATTTGGAATCTGACATCCGAATTTTTCTCAATTTTTCTTACCGGATACAAAAATAATGGTATTTAAAAATTAAAAATTGCTTTTTATCAGTTTTTACAGCAAGAGTACTTATTTAGTTTGATTATAAATAATATTTTTATTTTATAAATGATTCTAAAGGATGTTTTATCCCCTCGTATTCCACTAAGCGGGTTTTAATTTTTCCAACAATAATCGGACTTTCGGCCCAAACAGGAATACGGTTTTCATCATCAGTAACCCAGAAAACCAAATCTTCGCCACCTTTAAAAACATTTCCTGCTACTAATGAACCTGTAAATTTTAAACATTTAAACTTGCCTATCCCGCGCACTCTCCTTACTTCTTTTCCTTTATACCGAATAAATACTTCGTGAATTTCATTATCCAGCAATATCTTAAATGGAATTTGTTCATCAATCTGATATTTTGTAAAGTCTATATTGCGGGCCTGGTAAATTACAGAAATAACATCATAAGTACATGGAGGGATTTCAACCGTATCACGAAAATAAGGTGTCCGTGTTTTTTCTACCTCAGAATAGGCCACCATATGGTTATAATCAAACTGATACTTAATATCAATAATATAATCATCTTCGTTTACATCCCGATGATAATACACAGGTAATAAATTTTCGGGATTAACCCACGATTGATAAACATCACGTACTTGAAAGAACCAGTCGTAAAACGAAAATGTAACCCCCGTACCTTTCAAATTTAACACCTGTTGTCCAGCCATTCTTTCATTAGAAACTTCAAACTCTACTGCTCCTACATCAGTCCAAACCAAAAACCAATTGTACGTGATGACATAGGAAAGTTTTTCGCCTGATTGAAAAGCATTATTATGTATTTCACACGTTGCATTCTGAGATTTTGCTGTGTTAGCCCCTAAAAAAACAGAAAGTATACAAAAAACAACTATTTCGTATATATAGAATAAATTCAAATCAGATTTATGATTGATCATAACTTTCCTCTCTTAACTTATTACACTAAAATCCATTTTTTTGTGTGCAATCTTCTTTAGTTGTTTTTTCAAAACCTGGTTTTCATTTTTTTCTAACCATGGATCATCATCTAAAATGTTATCAGCAATATCGCGTACATATTGAATTAATTGTGCATCTTTTCCCAGGTTAGCAATTTTCAGGTCAAACGCAAGTCCGCTTTGTTGTGTCCCTTCAATATCGCCTGGTCCACGCAATTTTAAATCGGCTTCTGCAATTTCAAATCCATCATTGGTTTTGGTCATGATATCAATTCTTTTGCGGGCTTCGTTGGATAATTTATAGCCGGTCATTAAAACACAATAGGATTGGTCTGCACCGCGTCCCACTCTTCCCCGCAATTGGTGTAATTGAGATAAACCAAATCTTTCGGCACTTTCAATTACCATAACACTGGCATTGGGAATATTGACACCTACCTCAATGACGGTTGTTGCCACCATAATATGCGTTTTGCCTTTAACAAATAAATTCATGGCAACATCTTTTTCTTCGGCTTTCATTTGCCCGTGAACAATGCTTACGGCATATCTGGGTGGAGGAAATGCCCTGGAAATACTTTCATATCCGTCTTCAAGATCTTTGTAATCCATCTTTTCAGATTCCTTTATCAGCGGATAAACGATATAAATTTGTCGCCCCTGTTCAATCTGTTGCCTCATAAAACCAAATAAACGTAACCGCTTCGAATCGTACAAATGAATCGTTTTTATGGGTTTACGCCCGGGAGGTAATTCATCAATGACCGAAACATCCAAATCTCCATAAATTGTCATGGATAATGTACGGGGAATAGGTGTAGCTGTCATTACCAGAACATGTGGGGGCTGAAGATTTTTTTTCCATAATTTTGCCCGTTGTACTACACCAAATCGATGCTGCTCATCGATTACCACCAGTCCAAGATTTTTAAACCTTACCGTCTCTTCAATCAATGCATGGGTTCCGATTAGAATTTGTAATTCGCCACTTAACAATTGTTTATGAATCTCTTTTCTGACAGCCGTTTTCGTCGAGCCGGTCAACAATCTAACATTTACAGGCAATCCATCTAAAAATTCCTTTAATGTTTCAAAATGTTGGTTAGCCAGAATTTCAGTAGGTGCCATTATGCTGGACTGAAATCCGTTATCGAGTGCTATAAGCATGCTCATCAAAGCAACGAGGGTTTTTCCGCTTCCCACATCGCCCTGTAATAACCGGTTCATTTGTTTTCCTGAACCAATATCTTTACGAATCTCTTTTAAAACTCGTTTCTGGGCATTCGTTAGCTCAAAGGGAAGGTTCTTTTCATAAAACTGATGAAGGTAATCGCCGACTTTTGAAAAAACAAATCCATTGAATTTATTCAATCTTATACTTCGTTTCTGAAGAATATTGAGTTGAATATAAAACAGTTCCTCAAATTTTAATCGATAGATGGCTTTTTTTAGAATCTCTGCATTTTGAGGGAAGTGAATATTAAAAAGCGCATCTGGTAAGGAAATAAGTTTATATTTTTGAATTAAATATTCGGGAAATGTTTCATGAATTTTATCTTTAAGCTGAAGAAGCAGGTTGTTTACCAGCTTTGCAATGGCCCTCGAGGGTAAATAATTCTTTTTTAACTTTTCGGTAGTACTGTAATGTGCCTGTAATTTAGCTTTTATTACCTGCTGATTTTTTATGCTGTCTTCAATTTCAGGATGAATAATATTATACTTTCCACCAAAATATCCGGGTTTACCAAAAACAATATATTCTTTATTAGGCTCAAGGCTTTTCTGAATGTAACTCAATCCCCTAAACCAAACCAGTTCAATGGTTCCGGTTCCATCCGTAAAATAGGCTACCAGTCTTTTTTTTCGTCCTCCTCCGATGTACTCAAAACCAATAATTTTCCCCTTTAACTGTATATGTGGTAATTCGGGATTTAAATCTCTGACCTGATAAAACCTGGAACGATCGATGTATTTATAAGGGAAATAATACAGCAGATCTTCAAAGGTGAAAATTTCCAGCTCTTTGTTTAGGAGTTCTGCCCTTTTGGGGCCAACACCGGTTAAGAATTTAATATCTTGTTGTAAAAAATCAGGCATATGAATTATCAAAATGCAATAAAAATCAAAAAGAATAAGCAAAATTACAAATCTAAATACCGTTTAGTAAAGTTAGATTGTTTAAAATCTTATTTTTGCTACACAATAATACATTTTTTTTAATAATCTTAAACATATGTTTGCGTCATTAAAATTAGCTTTCCCTTTTTTAAAATATATAATTTTTGCTAAACACAGGAAGGGACACGGGGTTCACTCTCCTTTTATATTTGATTTAATTACCAATGTTTTCAATGATAAAAAAACGGATGATGACTTAGCGCAAATATTTTATTTACATCATAAATATAAGCAATCAAAAAAGGCATTAGTGTATACTGAGAGGGGTGCCGGATCTCAACGGGAAACAAAATCTAAGTTAAAATCAAGGAACAATCAAAACACACAAAGAATATCAACTACATTGGGTAAAACCATTCGAAATTCATCCGTTACCAAAAAATACGGTGGACTCATGTATCGTCTGGTAAAATACTTTAATCCAGAAAACATTCTTGAAATAGGGACTTCGGTTGGTATAAGCACTTTATATATTGCCGGGGGCGCACCCAAATCAAATATCATAACTATCGAAGGAGTAAAGGAAAAAATGCAAATCGCAAAAAAATTAACTCAAGAAATGCAATTTCAAAATATTCAATTTATTTGTGATGATTTTGATTTAATCTTACCTGAGATACTTAAACAAAACAAACCGTTGGATTTTGTATTTTTTGACGGAAACCATACACACAATGCGACTATAAAATACTTCAATGCCTGTCTTAAAAAAGCGCATAATAACTCCGTTTTTATTTTTGACGACATCCACTGGTCTGCAGATATGAAAAAAGCCTGGAATACGATTAAGAATCATCCAGAAATTAGCGTTAGCATAGATATCTTTCAGATAGGAATTATCTTTTTTAAAACAGAAATAACGAAAAGGCATTATGTAATTAAGTTTTGAATAAATATTAATTGTTTTAAGGGAAGAATGATTAAATTCGTAACACTTTTTTCAATTTAATAACGAATATAAAAAATGGATAAAGTAATACATATAAAGGATATCAAAAAATTCTATTATGTCGGAGCCGAAACAATAAAGGCCTTACGTTCAGTGTCACTTTCGATTAACCGTAACGAATACGTTGCTATCATGGGGCCTTCGGGTTCGGGCAAATCAACACTAATGAATATCCTGGGATGTTTAGATACTCCCAGTGATGGTCAATATATCTTAAATAACAAAGATGTAAGTCATTTAATTGACGATGAGTTGGCTGAAATCCGAAATAAAGAGATCGGATTTGTTTTTCAAACATTTAATCTTTTACCCAGATATACTGCCTTAGAAAATGTAACACTCCCATTGATTTATGCAGGAGTAAACAAAGAAGACCGATTGGCAAAAGCAGAACAAACACTCATAAATGTTGGATTGGAAGACCGGATAACTCACAAGCCCAATGAACTGTCAGGAGGGCAAAGACAGCGAGTTGCCGTAGCCAGAGCATTAGTTAATAATCCTTCGATTATACTTGCTGATGAACCAACCGGGAACTTAGACTCAAAAACATCGATGGATATTTTAAATCTTTTTGAGCAGATTCATAAAATGGGGAATACGATTATTCTGGTTACCCATGAAGAAGAAATTGCACGGCATGCTCATCGGATTATAAGATTAAGAGATGGGATAATAGAATCGGACGAGATAAATGCCAATCCCGTTAAAACAATTTAAAAAATAACTTAACAAACTAAACAAAAAAGGAATCTTACCGTTTCTTCTAAAAAAAAGTTTACTATGGACATGAAAATATATACCAAAACAGGCGACAAAGGAGAAACCTCGCTAATTGGCGGAAAGAGAGTCCCTAAATTTCATGATAGAATTGAAGCTTATGGCACGGTAGATGAGCTGATTTCATATATTGGCCTTATCAGAGACCAAAAAATTGATGAGCATTCAAGATTAACGTTAATAGAAATCCAGGACCGGTTAATGACATGTGCATCTATTTTAGCTACCGATTGCGAAAATTGCGATGTAAAGATCCCTGAAATATATAATCAGGATATTGAAATGCTGGAGGAGGAGATTGACAAAATGGAAAAAGATTTACCTCCGCTAAGCTCATTTATCTTACCCGGAGGGCACCCTACGGTTTCTTATTGCCATATAACCAGGAATGTTTGCCGAAGAGCAGAAAGATTGTCTATCAAGGTTCAAAATCAATTTAAACATAGCGAAAAAGTCATTCAATATCTAAATCGTTTATCCGATTTTTTATTTGTCTTATCAAGAAAATTTGCTATCGATTTGTATGCCAAGGAGATACCGTGGAAACCAAGAGTATGACAAAAAAGTTTTGTTTTTCAATATTATTTTTATATTTGCACAAATTTAAAGGGTATAATTAAAACAAATTATATATGTATTGGACATTAGAATTAGCATCAAAGTTAGAAGATGCACCATGGCCTGCGAGTAAAGAAGAATTAATTGATTATGCAATTCGTTCGGGAGCACCATTGGAGGTTATTGAAAATCTTCAGGAAATTGAGGATGAGGGAGAGATTTATGAAAGCATTGAAGATATATGGCCTGATTACCCAAGTAAAGATGATTTCTTTTTTAACGAAGATGAATATTAATTAAAAGGGGACTACTTTAACGGTTCCCTTTATTTTTTCCAGTAAAATATATCCTCCTTTGATTTTGGTCTTAAATTTTCCAACCATTTAAACCCCTTTAATTGTTTCTGTTCGAGTTCGCCGGGAGGATATAATGTTCCTGTTGGCTGAGTAACCATATTAATTCGATGTACCTCTCCATTCTTAAGATAGATGATGAGATCGCTGCTTTCAGCAAAATTTACTCCTACAACCTCTCCTTGATCTTTGGTGTAATAAATAGACTGACCATTTCCAAAAACATCTACTTTGTATAGATCGTTATTCCTGATATAACCTTTCATTTCTTTTCCTCTAATCTGATTGTATTTATCTGCTTCTTCTATGGAAATAATTAATGAGTTACCAATAAAATGGAAATAATCTATTTTTTCATTTTTAAAATACCCTTTCACTAAGTCTGCGGTTATCTGACTCCCTTCTGACCATAGCACAGGTTCATAATACATGGTAATTACTGAATCCTTATCAGTATAGACCATCGAATCACAACGGGCCTGAAAATCATTTCTGTACATTTGTACTTTATGATACGCTCTTAATATTCGAAAAGAACCCGTAGAGTCATAACTGGAACGTAAGGTGTCAGCATGCAAAAATAAAGAATCTATTTTATCCGTTACCTGAATAAGCAAGGCACTATCGGTTACAAAAAACTTTTCCGGTTCGCGCAGGTAATATGCATAATGACCCTTTAATATCATATTTTCAGCCGTATCAATCATCTCGATATTATCAATAGCAATGCCTATTCCAAGCGAATCATCAAAAAACAGGCTATCCCCAATTAATATCTTTTCTTTATTTTGATATCTTGCATTTTCATTAAACTGAAATTTCTTTTCCGGGATTTTATACCAGCCATTTTCAGCATATAAATGATTTTCTTCGTTATAAATATTTGTAGGGCCTAAAAAAAAGGCAGTTTCTATTTCGGTGTTATACTCTAAGGTATCTGTAAAAACGTTATAATCAGGAGTTTTGACAACAACACTATCATTAAAAACAAAAAGATTATGGTTCGCATAATAATATCCCATAACACTTTCCAGGGTATTGTCATTATTGATCAGTTTGCCGCCTTCAAAGTAATTGGCAACACTGGTTTCAGTATTAAAATCAAGCGAATCTGTTGTAAGGGTAGCTTTATCATCCTTTAAAACAACATTTCTACGAACCTCACCTATATTGGTATTCCCGTTATATCTCATATAGTCGCCATACAGATGCAAGGTATCCCCCCTGTTTAGATGTACATTACTATAGGCATGTATAACATTTTGTTTATTAAACAAATAAGCACTATCGCAATACATGGTGGCATTATTATGTTCAAAAATTACATCCCCCAAAAAACGACGTACTCCCTCGCCAATATGTTTACTGTATTCTAAAGAATTAGAATTAAGAATTTTTATTTGCTCTTTATTTTGAGCAGAAAGAGCAGGAAAAAGTAATAGCCAGCAACAAGAGACTAAAAGAGAGAATCGAATAAATTGCTTACTCATTAAAAATCTGATTTATTTAATGTTTTATCCATCCATTTTCTAAAAACTTGCAGTTCATAAATGAATCGTCAATACGGATATAGGTATTTTTTTTCGTTTCCTCCAGCCATTCATCAATCTTTTGTTGTTGTTTTTCCATGATAGCAATTTCTTCAATCATCTCATAATCATCTTCTAAGTTGGCTTTATGAGCGTCCGTTTTTTCAGCAACTTTAACGATTTTAAAAACCGGTTTTCCACTTTCATCAACCGTTTCAAAAGGTTCAGAGATCGCTCCTACTTCCAGGTCTTTCACAATATTATACTCAGCACGGGGTAATTGGTCCAATTCAAATGTTGTGGAGGAATTTTGTGGATTAACCATCAACCCTTCATTAAGTCTGGATTTCTCATCTTCAGAAAATCTAAGTGCAGCGTTTGTAAATGACAGACTATCGTTTCTAATAAGCGTAACAACGCTATCGAGTTTGTTTCTGGCTTTAATTTTTTGCTGAACATTCACTTTAGGAATAATTAATATATGTCTCACATTAACCTGGTTACCTTGTTGAGCAATGAGTTGAATAATATGAAAACCATATTCAGATTCAACAATACGAGAAACACCTCCATCATCGGTAAGCCTGAAAGCAGCCTTAGCGAATTCGGGGTCCAGTTCATCGCGGGTCCTAAAACCAAGCTCACCACCCTTTCGAGCCGAACCAGGGTCTTCGGAATAAAGAACAGCCAGCGTAGAAAATCTTTCCCCATTAATAATCCGCTTTCGAATATCTAACAATTTTTCACGTGCCTCGGCTCTTGACTCCTCATCTTCAGGGGGATATGCAACAATTTGATTAATCTTATATTGCGTATTAACCATAGGGATACTGTCTTTAGGCATTTTTTTATAGAATTTCTCTATCTCTTTGGGTGATACTTTTACTCCTGAAACCAATTCACTTTGCATCATCTGTGTTAAAATCTGTTCACGAATCAAGGGTCGAAAATCTTCTTTAATCTCAATGATCGACTTATTATAAAACTCTTCTAGTTTTTCTTGTGATCCAATTTGACGAATAAAATAAATAAGTCTTCGTTCCAATTCTGATTCAACCTGATTTGCCCCTACTTGTATACTATCCAGTTCGGCCTGTATTAATAATAATTTCTGGACTAATAATTCCTGAAAAATTTCACACTTAATGTCACCTCTGCTTTGATACCCCTGAGCTTTTAACTGAATCACCTGATTTTCAACATCAGATTGTAAAATAATTTTATCTCCAACATTGGCAACTACTCTGTCGGCAATAAATTGATTCTGAGCAATCAGGTTAAATGTTGTTATCGTTAATACGGCAGATATAAAAAGTTTTTTTAAAAAAGTCATTTTTACTAATATTTTTTAATAGATTATAAATTCATTTCGGTTTAATGCATTATTGTATGTATTATTCTCAAGTTCTTCAAAAAATGAAAATTTTCGTTTATTTAGAATAATTGTTTTAACTTTAGGTTTAGCATACTCAATAGGCTGAATAGTGCTTCGTAAGGCATAATCCTTTATATTTACAAAATAATGAAACAAAGAATCCTGGGTCTCAATATATTTATTATACCTCAAATAGCGTTCCTCATCGTCAAGATTTATTGGTAATTCGCTTAATAAATTACCAAAAGAGATCCATTCATTGTTAAAATGATCAAACTTAGTAGCATACTGATAACAATAATCTTCGAGTTTCGTTAAATCTTCAGCATCATCAGACTTATACCATTGTTTAACCTTATTAATTTCAGGTGATTCTTTGGATAATTTAAGATATAAGGCTTTTACAATATTATGATTTAAAATAAAGTTGGCTGAATTTTCATTATAATACGATTCTATTTCCTGTTGGGTAATTACCGTATCAATTTTTTGTTTTATCAACTCTTGTCGATATTTAAATATAAGCAGTGATGAGCGGTAATCCTCAATTTGCTTTTCAATATTTTTCGTTTCATCCGAAAGATTTTCTTCGGCTTTCTGGAGCATTAGCTGTTTTTTAATCCATTCGTTAATATAGTTTTTTGCCAGTGTAATACTATCTTCTTGTGAAATATCTGATGGAAACAACTGTTTTAGATCTGATTTATACAAATATTTATCATGAACCCGAGCCAAAGGTTTATCATCTTTTTCATTATTTTTTTGCTTACAGGCAAAAAATAATGAAAGTAGCATGAAACTAAAAAGTAAACGTAATATAAATTTATACATTTTTAACCGTTCTAATTAAATTATCCAATTTATTTTAATGTTGATAAAACCTGTTTATTAATCCGGATATTGTATTTATCCCGCAATTTTTTTATCCACTCTTTCTCCAAATATTCCTGATAATCGGAAATAACATTTCCTTTTGCTTCTTCAAAAGGCTTTATGGAAGGCTTTAATTTTTCTCCTTTAATCAAAATCATTAATTTATCATTTTTTGTTGTACCCTTTTCCCATACCATCTCATCAATGATTTCATTTTCACCCTGTTTGAATATACCTGTTTCAACTTTTAAAACTTCTTTTCCATCATTATATTTCTCCAATAACTCATTATTTGTAAGTTTTCGTCTAAAAAGCCTGCGCTTATTGATTTCTTTATCAACTTTTTGGTATATCTCTTCGTTTTTACAATAATAAATACTACCTTCCCATCTCTCATCCCACATATAATTTTCTTTATGATTCTTATAATATTCATTTAACCCCGCTGAATCAGTAATTGCTTTTGTCCAAACCTTCTGATCCATTAACTCAAATAATAACATCCCGTCATAATATTCATTTAGTAAAAATTTATACTCAGGATATTTCTGTGTTAACCTTGATTTCTCATATTCCAGAATATACTGTTTTACAAAACGGTTATAAAGATTATAATATTGATAAGGTGTACTAATTTGTCTTTTATTATCTGGCACAAATCTTTCAAAATCATTAACGGTTACTTTTTTATCGTCGAAAGTAAAAAGGACTTTGTTTTGATTATCATTCGACTCAAAGTATGTTTCATTATAGCGCAACAAATCATCTGATGAATCGAAGAAAACAGGTATATTGGATTTCCTCTCAGTAAATTGATATTCCTCTTTCAGCTGATTAATTAAGGCCTCTTGTGCGATGAGTGAACGCTGATCATTAACAACTTTTTTTCGCAACTCATTTTTAACTTCTGCAAATGATTTCGGTTCTTTTCTGTCAATCCGTTTAATTAAGTGCCAGCCATAGCTTGTTCTAATCGGCTTTGAAATATCACCATTTGCAGTAAGCGAAAAGGCAGCACGCTCAAATTCCGGAACCATTTCTCCAACACCAAACCAGGGTAATTCTCCACCATTTAAAGCAGAGCCTCTGTCGTCAGAATATTCTTCTGCCAGTTTGGAGAAATCTTCACCTTGTTTTGACCGATGATATAATTGTTCGATTAATTCTTTCTTTTTATTTACATTGTCTACACTTAAATTTTTAGGTGTTGCAAGCATAATATGAGCAACTTTAACCTCTCCGCGTGCTTCTTTTTTATCGGTTAATTGAATAATATGATATCCAAATCTGGTTCGAACAGGTCCTTCTATTTCACCAACTTTCATCGAATAAACCGCATTTTCAAAGGGATAAACCATCTGAAAAGCAGTAAAATAACCTAAATCACCCGCATTTGTTTTAACAGACGGATCATCTGAAGCACCTTTGGCCACAATGGAGAAAGGCTCTCCGCGTAAAATTCTCTCTTTAATTTTTACAGCTTTTTTATAGGCAAATGTGGTATCTTCCGGAGTAGCATCATCATTTATCCCAACTAAAATATGGCTTGCCCTTACTTCGTATTGCATTCGTTCAAAAGCCTCTCTAACTAACTGGTCTACTTTTTCCTGATCAAGTAAATAAGGTCTTGCCAATTGTTTTTTATATCCTTCAAACTCAGATTTAAAACGCTTAGTGGTATCTAATCCCCGGTTTTTAGCTTCAATCACTTTTAGCTTGAAATTAATAAACAAATCGAGATACTCATCTACAGGGATAGTTTCTCCTGTTGAAATATTTATCTTATTTTTTTGATAAAACCTTAAAAATTCTCCTTTTGTTACAACCTCGTTATCAATCTCAAACAAAACATCATTGCTCGATTGCTGAGCATTAGCAACGAAAAAGAAGAATAAAAGGATTAATAAACCAGTGATATTTTTCATAGGCAAAATTTAACAATAAAATTTACATTTGTCGACTATAATTTGGTGCCTCCCGTGTGATAGACACATCATGAGGGTGACTTTCAGTTACGCCTGCACCGGTAACACGCACAAACTTCGATTGCATTAATGTGGAAATATCTTTGGCTCCACAATATCCCATTCCGGCTCTTAATCCTCCAACCAGCTGGTAAATTACTTCAGACAGGTTTCCTTTAAAAGGAACACGGGCTGCAATACCTTCCGGAACTAATTTGTTGATATCATCTTCTACATCCTGGAAATAACGATCTTTGGAGCCTTGCTGCATTGCTTCAATAGATCCCATTCCCCGATAAGATTTAAATTTCCGTCCATTATAAATAATGGTTTCTCCGGGAGACTCTTCAACACCGGCAAATAATGAGCCAGCCATAACGGTATGAGCTCCTGCTGCAATGGCTTTCACAATATCACCCGAATATCGTAACCCACCATCACCAATTACAGGAATACCTGTATCTTTCAAAGCCTTTGCCACTTCATAAATAGCTGTAAGCTGTGGTAATCCAACACCGGCAATTACACGGGTTGTGCAAATTGAACCTGGCCCAATACCAACTTTTACCCCATCTGCACCGGCATCTACAAGTGTTTTGGCAGCTGCAGCCGTTCCAATATTACCAACGACTACGTCAATGGTTGAAAAATTTGCTTTTACCGATTTTAACATTTCAATTACCCCCTTCGAATGTCCATGTGCTGTATCAATGACCACAGCATCTACACCGGCCCGGACCAATGCCTCAATGCGCTGGTGAGTGTCAGATGTAACGCCTACACCTGCTGCAACGCGTAATCTGCCTTGCTTATCCTTACAAGCCAAAGGATTATCTTTAACTTTTGTTATATCCTTATACGTCAATAAACCAATTAATTTATTTTCATCGTCAACAACAGGAAGTTTTTCAATTTTGTGACGCTGTAAAATATCTGTTGCTTTTTCAAGATCAATGGATTGGTGGGTTGTAATAATCTTATCTTTGGTCATTACATCCGCAATTTTCCGTGACATTTGCTTTTCAAATCTTAAATCACGGTTCGTTACAATACCAATCAGTTTTTTATTTTTATCAACTACAGGAATCCCCCCAATCTTATATTCTTTCATCAAATTCAATGCATCGGCGACAGTATCATTCCCCTGTATAGTTATAGGGTCATAAATCATTCCATTCTCAGCACGTTTAACAGCTTTTACGTGTTTGGCCTGATCTTCAATACTCATATTTTTATGGATTACACCAATCCCTCCCAAACGAGCAATAGCTATAGCCATTGCTTCTTCGGTAACAGTGTCCATAGCTGCCGAAACAATAGGAACATTTAAACGTATATTGCGTGAAAACTGTGTAGAAATATCCACTTCGCGTGGTAATACTTCCGAATATTGAGGAATTAACAATACATCATCAAACGTAAGTCCTTCAAATGCAACTTTCTCTTGTAAAAATGACATTTTTATATGATTTTTATGTAGTTTTAAAATTGTGCCAAATTACAAAAAATTAGTAAAATATCGGTTTAAAATATGATATTATCCATAGATTTGATTTTTTTAACTTTTTTTAAGATTTTCATTTAAGGCGTAAATCTCATCTTTAGTGCATGATAAACAAGTATGAACAAATACTGATTAAATATTGGGGTCATTCCAAATTCAGGCCATTACAGGAAGACATCATCCGTATGGTTATGGACGGAAAAGATACGTTAGCCTTAATGCCTACCGGGGGTGGAAAATCTATTACCTTTCAGGTTCCGTCTATGGCTCAGGATGGAATATGTATTGTGGTGACCCCACTTATTGCTTTAATGAAAGATCAGGTAGAGAATCTGCAAAAAAAGGATATCAAAGCCATCGCAATTTATTCAGGGATGACTAAAAATGAAATAGATATTGCCCTGGATAATTGTATTTATGGAGGGGTAAAATTTCTTTACATCTCGCCGGAGAGAATAAATACCGAGCTTTTTAAGACCCGTGTAAAATATATGCAGGTAAATTTAATTGCCATTGATGAGGCACACTGTATTTCTGAATGGGGCTATGATTTTCGCCCCTCCTATTTAAAAATAGCGGATTTACGTGAATTAGTTCCTGATGTACCCTTTTTAGCTTTAACAGCAACGGCTACACCCAAGGTTGTTGAAGATATTCAGGAAAAATTAAAATTTGAAGTAAAAAATGTTTTACGTAAAAGTTTTGAGCGCAAAAACCTGGTTTACCTTGTTCGTGAAGTCGAAGACAAACAGAATTATTTAATCGAAACACTGAATAAAGTAAAAGGCAGTGGGATAATTTATGCACGAAACCGGAAAAAAACCAGAGAAATAGCATTAATGCTTCAAAAGGCCCGGATATCTGCAGATTATTATCATGCCGGATTAAAACATGATGACAGAAACAATAAACAAAATCATTGGAAAGTAGGCAAAACAAGAGTAATGGTAGCAACCAATGCTTTCGGGATGGGCATCGACAAACCTGATGTACGGTTTGTTATCCATATTGATTTACCGGACAGTATTGAAGCTTATTTTCAGGAAGCCGGACGCGCCGGGCGGGACGAAAAAAGAGCTTATGCTGTTCTTTTATACAATAATTCGGATAAAGTAAAAGCCGAAAAAAGAGTTGAAACGAACTTCCCGGAGCTTAAAGAGATAAGATCTATATATCAGGCGTTAGGGAACTTTTTTCAAATAGCCTTTGGCAGTGGGAAAAATCTGGCGTATGATTTTATTATGGCCGATTTTGCCAAAAAATACCCTTTTAGCATTTTAAAAATACATAGCGCATTAAAATTCTTACAACGCGAAGGATATATTGAAATTACTGACGAGCTTTTCAGCTCATCAAAAATACATTTTTTAGTGGGTAGAGATGATTTGTATAAATTTCAAATTGCCAATGTTAAATTTGATGGTTTTATAAAGCTTATCCTCCGTTCATACACAGGGTTATTTTCTGATTACGTAAATATTGATGAAGTATCTTTAGCAAAAAGAGCCAATATAAACTTAGAAACCGTTTACAGATATTTAAGTAAACTAAGCAGTTTAGGTATTCTAAATTACATACCCAAAAAAAACAATCCATTTATTGTATTTACCGAAGAGCGTCTGGATGATAAATCCCTGCATCTTTCGAAAGAAAATTATGATTTCCGAAAAAAACGATTTATGGACCGGATAAATAGTGTTTTGCATTATGCTTCCTCGAACAATAAATGCCGCAGTCAGCTTCTATTATCCTATTTTGGTGAAAGCAACCCTGACAGATGTGGGGTATGTGATATTTGCACACGACGCAACGAGCTGGATTTAAGCAAATATGAATTTGATTTAATTCTGGAGAGTATAAAAGAGAAACTCAAAAACCAAACAATACTACTTGATGATTTGGTATCAATGTTAGCATTTAATAAAGAAAAAAGCCTAAAGGTAATTCAGTGGTTGTTAGATAATGATAAGATATTAAAAAATTCGGCAGAACAGCTTACATGGCATAAAAACAACTAAGCAAATTATTCTACCTGAAATATCTCAATGCCATAATCTCTCCGTCCATCCTGAAAAAGTGCAAACAGGTAATAATCTCTCATTTGTAAATATTTATATTCTTTTCTTTTCTCCGTATGTTCAAAAATCTTTACCGGTTTTTCCGGTTCTCTTATATCAAAAACTTCTATTCCCTTATCAGTAGCAACATATAAATAGTTATCATCCATGAATAAATCTTTTGCTCTCCCAATCGTTTTTATTTCATTAACTTTTAAAGGATATAAAGGCAATCCCATATTTAAAACAACTAATCCTCCAAAATCATTTGCCATGTATCCCATTTTATCATTAACAATAAGCTTGTTTGCTTCCGCATCGGTTAAATAATCTTTCGGGAATTCTGCTTGTTTAAAGGAAGTAAAAGGTTCGCTAAACTTAAAGGTTCTTAACCCCCTTTTCCCTCCAACAATTATGACATAAGGAGGGATGATTTGCATATTTTTCACGGTAAAGTCTTTAACATTATTTCTGGAAACCATCTCAATGTTATTTATATTGCTAAAGTCAACAATTTCAAGCCCCATATCAACATAACCCAAAAAAACATAATTTTCGTAAACTTCGGTAAAGTAAACCTCCTGATGTCTGTAATAAGTACCCAGAACAAATGGCATCGTGGGATCGGAAATATTCAAAATTCTTAATCCCAGTTCCCCATAGGAAAGAAAAGCCTTATCATCTAACACTTTCACACAATAGGCTGTTCCATAAACCTTCTTTCCCGAACGTCTCTCAAACTCTTCATACGTAGACAGTAATTCAAATTCATTAATATCTGCAATATTATAAACCTGTAACCCCTGTTCACCTAAGGGAAGAAATAACAAGGTATCTTTGATATCAAAATTGGACAATTCAAAATGACGTTGCTTATCTCTAAATTCAGAAACCGGGAAGATATACTGGCTAAAACTAAATTTTACGAGAATAAGTAAAATAAAGATTAATAGTGTTTTTTTCTTCATAATACAAGCGCTTAATAAATCAGGTTAAATTTTCAGGTAATCAAAAATAAAATATTTATTCAACATAAACAACCAGGCCCTTTAAATACTCACTTTCGGGATGATAGATGTTTACCGGATGATCGGAGGGTTGAGTAAGCTGATGCAATATTCTAACATTTCTACCTGTATTTGCTGCAGCAGTAAATACTGATTTTCTGAAATTTTCTTTACTAACCACCTGTGAACATGAAAAGGTAAATAAGATACCCCCTGGTTTAATTTTCTCAATTGCTTTAGCATTGATTCTCTTATACCCTTGTAAAGCATTATGCAGTACATTCTGATGTTTTGCAAAAGCCGGAGGGTCAAGAATAATCAGATCATATTTTTGGTCAGCATTTTCTAAAAATTCAAATGCATCAACAGCAAAAGCTTCGTGCAGATTGTTTTGTTCAATGTTTAATGCAATGTTTTCATTCGTTAGATCAATGGCTTTAGCAGAACTATCAACCGAGTGAACCTGCTTTGCTCCTCCTTTCATGGCATAAACCGAAAAACCACCCGTATAACCAAAAACATTTAATACCGACCGATCCTTTGAATATTGCTGAACAAGTTTTCTGTTCTCCCGCTGATCAATGAAAAATCCGGTTTTTTGACCTTCTTCCCAATTAATGCTGAACTTATTTCCATATTCAAGAACAACCTTGTTATCAGGCTTCCCAAAGAGATATTCGTTTTTAGCTTCGATATCCGATTTAAAAGGAATGGTTGATTTGCTTTTATCAAATACTGCATGCAATTGATTGCCATATATCTCCTTTAGTATCTCAACAAAGTTTTCTCTTTGCAAATACATTCCGATAGAATGCATTTGCATTACGATAGTGCCGTTATAGAAATCAATGATTAATCCGGGCATTCCGTCTCCTTCGGCATGTACTAACCGATAAACATTATTCTCCGGATGGTCTGTTAATCCCAGCGTTTTTCTTAATGCATAAGCATTTTGTATTTTCCTTCGCCAAAAATCAACATTGATAGCTGTTTGCTCAAAAGATATTATTCGAACGGCAATGGAGCCAATCTGGTAATGCCCCATGGCTAAAAACTCATCTTTATTATCGGTTACCATAACCAGGTCTCCCTCGTTAACATTACCTTTAATCTTTTTGATGGCTCCTGAAAAAATCCACGGATGATATCTGCGAACCGACTGATCTTTTCCTGATTTTAAAATAACTTTTGGATAATCCATGAATAATTTAAATAACCTGGTTTAACGTTTTATATATTTGTAAACAAGCCCACGCATCGGTTGCAGCATAAAGCAACTGACTTTCAGCAAGCTCCTTTTTTTCCCAATTAGATACTTGTTGTGATTTAGATATTCGTTTATTTAATACAATTGCCGTAATCTTTCTTAAACTCTGACTTTCAATTTTAAAATATTTAACAAAATCCTGTAAATCAATAAAACTTTGGGGGTCAAAATCCTGTATGTCCTGTAAGGTTTTTATATCATCATTGATCGCCAACCCAATCTTTTTTACTTCTTTATTACTTAGAATATCAATAATTTCCTGGGGCAGACCAATTTTATTTATTCTAATTAAGAAAGCCTCATGAGAAGATGATAATTGCAGCAATGAAACTTGATTTACTACGCCTTTTTTAAACGATGGTTTGGTTTCTGTATCAAAACCTAATATTTTTTGTTCCTGAAGTAAAGGCAAATAATAATCCAGTTTTTCAAAAGTATCAATAATAAAAACACCGCCATCAAACTGATAAAGAGGCAGGTTATTTATCTCTGCATTAGTGATATGATTTTTAAACATTTTAATCTTCGTTATTGTAGTCCTTCTGTCGTTTTGATATTATCCAATTTTCAGTATTTGGTTCATCTGAGGATTCGTTATTTTCTGTCTCATCCTCCTCATCCAGATTATCACTACTATAAAATACCGAATGAATTGCTTTTAAAGCATTTACCAGCTTTTGCCCCCAAAAATCTTCAAAATTCATCTGGCATTCCCACAAAGCGTCATTCATTATCTCCTCGGTACTCACATGATACAACGAAATAAAATTTTTAATATCCTGGTAAATATCGGCCAGATTATCAGCAATTGAAGCGGTACTTTGCTCAACCTGTTCGTGGGTTAAAGGGTCAAAAACTTCACGGTATTCATCATGATAGCCAAGTTTCTTTTTTACCGATTCGTGAATAAATTCCCATTCTTCTTCGGACACAAATTTTTCATTTTCATCATCGAAAACTGATTGAAATTTTGGAAGCAACGTAGCTTTGATATAGAGCAAAGGCAATGTTTTATGGGCTTTATTCAAAAAATCCCGTTTACTGAAGCGATAAGTATTTTCCACAAACTTACAATATTCTGCTGCAACGGTTACAAAGTCGGTAACATTCTCAGAATAAACAATACTGCTGTCAAAATCTTCTTCCATATTCAATGCGTAAAATTTTGGCACAAAGGTATAAAAGAAATTTTATTTACCTTATGATTTCATTGTGATGATTTAAAGATCCGTTTATCGGGTAAACACCCACTCTTTTTCTGAGGATAAATCCTGATTAAACAAATAACCATTACTGTCGAAAGCTTTTAAATGGTCGGGTTCTTCAACTTTATTCCGGAGGATAAATCGACTCATCAATCCTCTGGCTGTTTTAGCATAAACAGCCACTACCTTAAACCCGTTTCCTTTGGATTCTTTAAAGACCGGAGTAATAATTTCCCCATTAATTTTTTTTGATTTTATGGCTTTAAAATATTCGTTTGAAGCTAAATTTATTAACACTTTATTTTTTTGCTCTGAAAGTTCTTTGTTAATGAAATCGGTGATTTTAGTCCCCCAAAAATCATATAAGTTTTTTCCTCGTTTATTTTTAAGCGATGTTCCCATTTCTAATCGATAAGGCTGAATTAAGTCGAGTGGACGAAGCACCCCATATAATCCGGATAAAATTCGCAAATGTTCCTGAGCAAATAATAATTCATCATTAGTGAGTGATTTAGCTTCTAATCCTATAAATACCTGCCCCTTAAATACAGCCAAAGCTTGTTTTGCATTTTCAGGAGTAAATGGTTTTTTCCATTGCAGGTATCGTTCATAATTCAACGAAGCCAAATCCGGATTGATATCCATTAGTTTTGCCAATTCATTTTTGGAAAACTTTTTTAATGCTTCAGCTAAAATTTCTGAATCATCCAACAATTCTGGTTGAGAATATTTATTCGTATGAATGGTATTATAATAATCAAGTGTTTTTGCGGGAGAAATTATCGTTATCATAAATTATGTATTTTTAATGTTATACTACTAAAATAATCATTTTAACAGTTAACACCAAAAGGGTATGGATTGTTTGACAAAAAAAGCGGCGCTCTCGCACCGCCTATTTTTGAAAAGTACTGTAATATTTAACAGCATCGATATTTAGGTTAGGGTATTTTGCATGAGAAAATGCAATCACTATCAATAGATGAAAAGAGTAAATAAAAGGTTGCGTTAGGAAAAAATATTAAAGATTTCTTTCTAAAGAAAATGTAAAAACACCACCTATTCTATAGCAATCGAATTCTGGTCTTCATTATATTTTAATTTAAAATACAATACAACAGAAAAAATTGCATAAAGCGGATAAGTTAATGCAGACACCAATGCGTTAAAAAAAACAGTCCACATTCCAATGTCATAGTTTTGCATTTTTAATGATTCAAGAAGATTCCCTGTTTCTTTCCAATTATCAAAAAATATAATCACAAAAGGGATTGACATTAGGGCTGAAACAACAATAGAAACCAGAATCATAATTAATAAAAATAAAACAGTTGCTCCTAAAGCCGGCCAAAAGTTTTTATGGGTCAGCGAAAAAGTTCTGCTTATGGCTTCTAATGCATTTTTTTCTTCAGCAATAACTATTGCTGCTCCGGGAGAAAGTACTGTTCCCAGGTAAACAACAGCTACAAAAGTTCCGATAATAAAAATAAAAATACCTGCAATGGCACCCAGGGCTAATATAAATCCTGATAATAATAAAAAGAAAATCATATGTATCGAATACTTTTTAAGAGAGTCCATAAACAACTCTCCCGAAGCTACTTTTCTTTCATCATCACTTTTTAAGATAAGATTTACAAAAAATGCGTTTAACAAACCATATACTATAACTGTACCTGTTATAATAATCCCCATTTTTCCCATTACCCCAGACAATACCCTCATCATCTCCTCTGTGTCAGATAAAGTATATATTTGGGTAATCCCAAGGTTGTATGTTAAAAATTGAATGAAAAAAAAAGCAATAAACCCTGACAGGAAAAGAGGAATAAATTTATTTTTATAAATAGTAAAGACCTGAAAGAAAATAGTATCTGCTTCCATTGGCTTATACAAACTGTGCTTTTTAAAATCAACCATAATTTAAATTTTTATAAAAATACAAAACTAATCAATTCAACATTCTATTAATACACAATCTTCGATATTTTTAAATAATGTATGTATATTCATTAGTCAGGTAATAATTACTCTATAGATGAAGTGTAAAACAAAAGTTAATTTATTATTCGGATTTTTAAGCTATATTTTATTAATTTATTTTTTAAAAGTAACAGAATCCGTTTCTTAAAACTAGGGTAATGTTATTTAATTGAAAAGATTAAAAAACAAGATGAAGCAAACGTTTAAAAAAGATACCCAGTATTATAAATTTTGCTTATATGGTTTTTTTAAAAACCTGCGGTTTTTTGAGCCTTTCCTTATTTTGTTTTTTTTGGATAAGGGGCTTTCTTTCTTAGAAATAGGAACCCTTTATGCCATCCGTGAAATATTAATTAACATAACTGAAATACCCTCCGGAGTAGTTGCTGATTCATTAGGAAGGAAACGAACCATGATTTTTTCTTTCTTATTTTACATTGTATCATTCGTTATTTTCTTTTCATCAAAAGAATACCTGTTTTTCATCCTGGCAATGTTGTTTTATGCTTTCGGCGATGCTTTCAGAACAGGTACTCACAAAGCAATGATTTTCGAATATCTTGAGATTAAAGGGTGGAAAAATCAACGGGTATATTACTACGGACAAACCCGCTCCTGGTCTCAGATGGGTTCAGCAATCTCATCATTATTAGCAGCATCTATTGTTTTTTATTCAGGGAACTATCAATCTATTTTTGTTTACTCAACCTTTCCTTATATTCTTGACTTACTGCTCATATCTTCTTATCCTAAAATACTTGACGGAGAAACGAGCAAATTACATTTACAGGATATAAAAGCTAAATTTATATCCGTTACCAAAGATTTTATTTTTTCGTTTAAAAAAATTCAAATTTTAAAAGCAGTTGCCAATTTATCAGTACATAGCGGATTTCACAAAGCCATTAAAGATTACTTACAGCCTGTTGTTCAGAGCTTTGCTTTATCTTTACCTGTGTTGTTAGCCTTTCAGGACAAACAACGTACCGCCTTAATCATTGGAGTTGTTTATTTTATCGTTTACCTGCTAACTTCCATAGCTTCTAAAAATTCAGGGCGTTTTACAGAAAAAATAAATTCGATGCCCCGTGCGTTAAATATTACGCTTTATACAGGATTTATTTTAGCCCTGTTGAGTGGAATATTTTATCATTACAACTTTTATTTTATTTCCATTATATTTTATATTGGTATTTATATCATCGAGAATCTCCGCAACCCAATAGGTGTAGCTTATGTAAGCGAACTGTACAATCACAAAGTACTGGCTACCGCTCTATCAGCAAATTCGCAGGCAAAAAGTCTTTTCGCAGCAATCATTGCCCCTGTTTTGGGATTTATTGCCGATAAATATAATGTAGGGATTGCTCTTGCCGTAGTAGCAATATCTTTAGCATCAACAGCAATCTTATATTTAGCAAAAAAGTAGATTATGCGTCCGATAGCAAATAATAATTTTCAGAAACTTTTTATCTTTGGGAAAACTTATTTATAATGAAGATAGCACTTTTTATCGGACTAGGAGGATTTGCCGGAAGTATTGCACGTTATTACCTTTCGAAAATAAATTTAATACCTGCCTTATCAACGATTCCATTAGGCACATTATTGGTTAACATTGCCGGTAGCTTTTTGCTGGGGTTATTAACCGGGATTGCTGACCGATCGCTTCTTCTTAGTGTAGAGTGGCGTATGTTCTTAATGGTGGGTTTTTGTGGTGGGTTTACCACCTTTTCGACCTTTGCTGGAGAAAATCTGCTAATGATGCGAAATGCCAACTTTCAGGGTATGCTTCTTTACACCTCAATAAGTGTAATATTAGCTTTTATTTTTGTATATTTAGGATATAATCTGTCAAAAATACTCTGATACGTATGCAAAACAACAAGTCCAATAAAATATTACGAATATTTATCAGTAGTACCGACCGAATTTCAGGCCAATTGGCATACGAAAAAATTGTTTATATGGCTAAAGAAAATAACTTAGCCGGAGCAACCGTTTTTCGCGGGGTACTGGGTTTCGGTGCCAGCTCTGTTATCCATTCATCGAAATTTTGGGAGTTAACGGAAAAATTACCCGTAGTTATTGAAATTATTGACGACAAAGAAAAAACAGAAGCATTTTACCAACAAGTTGAGCCCCTGCTAAATGAAATGCCCAAAGGATGTTTGGTAACACTCGATCCGGTAAATATAAAACTTTATAAAGCAGGCAAAAACAAATAAAATCGCTCTAATAAGCAAACCGGGCTAAAGGAGCAATATCCTGGCTCACAAAATCTCTGTTTAAAAACTTATAATACCCGTTAATAGCTATCATTGCTGCATTATCGGTAGTAAGTTTAAATTCAGGGATATATGTATCCCATTGATTTATTTCTGCTTTTTTTAATAGCGCTTCCCGTAAGCCCGAATTTGCCGAAACACCTCCTGAAACAGCAATTTGATTAATCCCTGTTTGCTTTGATGCTTTCTCCAGTTTCTCCATCAAAATATCTATGATAGTAAATTGAATACTGGCACAAAGGTCGTTCATATTGTTTTTCACAAAATCAGCATCTTTCTTCATCTCATCCCTGATAAAATATAAAAAAGATGTTTTTAATCCGCTAAAGCTGTAATCCAGTTCTTTAATTTTCGGTTTATTAAAAGCAAAAGCTTCTCTATTTCCATGTTTTGCTTTCTGGTCAATTAAAGGCCCGCCGGGATAGGATAATCCGATTACTTTTGCGCATTTGTCAAATGCTTCGCCTGCAGCATCGTCAATGGTTTGACCGATAATTTCCATATCAGAGTAATCCTTAACAATCACAATTTGGGTATGTCCTCCGGAAACCAATAAACACAAAAAAGGGAATTCGGGTTGTTTATTCTCTTTTTCAAGTTGCTTAATAAAATGGACTAAAATATGAGCCTGAAGATGATTAACTTCAACTAATGGAATATTCATAGCTAAAGCAAAAGATTTAGCAAAAGAGGTCCCTACCAGTAAAGAACCTAACAATCCGGGACCTCTTGTAAAAGCAATGGCACTTACCTCTTCTTTAGTAACTCCTGCTTTTTTTAAAGCCTGATCAACTACCGGAATAATATTCTGTTGATGAGCTCTTGATGCTAATTCCGGCACTACCCCTCCATAAGCTTTATGAACATCCTGATTAGCAATGTAATTAGATAATAGATATCCATCTTTTATCACGGCAGCTGAAGTGTCGTCACAGGATGATTCAATTCCTAAAATTGTTATGCTCATTTATTGTAAGGATTTTAAGATTTTTATAATTTTTTTTATTTCTTTTGCGTTAAGTAATTAATGGGCAAAAGTATCAAAAAAATATATAAAATATTAATCATTGTTTTACTGGTCATCATTGTGCTTCCGGTAACAGCATATTTTGTTCTGCAAAACAACAAAATACAAACTTATATTACCCAAAAAATAACAAAAACAGTATCAGAGAATCTGAATGCAAAATTCAGGGTTGAATCTGTTAATTACCGTTTTTTCAACAAAGTTGTCCTTAAGAATGTTTACATCGAAGATCAATATGAGGATTCGCTGTTATTTGCCAAAGAAATAATTGCCAACCTAAGTAGAATTGACCGAAAAAAACGGGCCATAGATATCAATCATATTAATGTTCTTAATGCCCGGTTTTATTTAAATAAACCCGACTCACTTGCCCCGTTAAATCTAAAATTTATTGTAGATGAACTTAAGCGCGACAGTACGAATACTAAACCCCGATGGGAAATAAACTTTCGTAATATTGAGATGCATCAAATGGTCTTCCGTTTTCGTAATTTCAAAAACATTAAAAAAAATTCAGGGGTAGATTTCAGCAATTTAATCTGTTATATTGAAGATTTAGATATTAGAAACTTAAAGATTAAAAACCAGGTCGTAGATTTTCATATTAACAAACTGAACTTTTCCGAACAATCAGGTTTCAAGATTTATAACCTAAAATCAAATATGAGTATTGGCAAACAACATATGTTGTTTAAAAATATAAAAATAAGAACACCCAATTCTTTTATCTACGCCGACTCATTATCGTTTAACCATAATGATTTTGATGAATACAAAAACTTTACCGAATGGGTTAAAATCGATTTTGCACTCCGCGAATCCAATGTTAGTTTTAATGATATATACTATTTCTCGCCTAAACTAAGAAATATTGATGTAAACCTTGTCATTTCCGGACGGGTTCATGGCAAAGTAAGTTCTTTAAAAGGCAAGGATGTGAAATTCCAGGTTGGCGAACAGACTGAATTAATTACTGATTTTGATTTTAATGGGTTGCCAAACCTGAAAAAAACATTTATTTATGCAAACTTTAAAAAATTTAAAGCTGCGGTAAAAGACTTTGAGATTATCAATCAATTTACAGAAGGCTCTGAAAAATTTACAATCCCGGAAAATCTTAACAAGCTGGGGATAGTAAACTACGAAGGTAAGTTCACCGGGTTTATAGATGATTTTGTTACGTATGGTAAATTTACCACCGATTTAGGGGACATATCTACTGACTTGTATTTAAAACCGGATACTTCAAGAACACTTGCTTTTGATGGGAAATTAGAAACTACAGACTTTAGGGTTGGAGAATTGTTTACAGATAATGAAACCGTAGGTAAAATCACAACGAACGCACAAATTGAAGGAGTTATCGGTAGAGACAAAACGTTAAAAGCAAATACCGATGGAGTAATTAAGAATATTACCGTCAATAATTACAATTACCAAAATATTATTCTTGATGGCTTTTTAACCGAAAAAACGTACGATGGTATTTTAAGTATCAGCGACCCCAACATTGAAATGGATTTTATTGGGAATATTGATTTCTCGGGCAATATCCCCGTGTTTAATTTTAATGCAAATGTCCCTAAAGCTAACTTATATGGTTTAAATATCGACAAAAAAGATACTTCTGCACGGTTATCTTTTAATGTTGATGCCAACTTTACTGGAAATACCCTGGATAATGCAGTAGGTGAAATAAATTTTTCTCAGACAGAGTTAACCAAACGTAATGAAACCATGCATTTCGATACGTTAAAAATTATTGCTGAACATTTTGCCGATACAAATAAAATTACCCTTACATCTGATTATGTCGATGGATTATTAATTGGCGAATACCAGCCCTCAACTCTTTTTCAATCGATAAAAAACCTGTTTTACACTTATACTCCTGCATTAATAAAAAATCCCGGTGATACATTAAATATAATTTCAACCAATAATTTCCGCTTTAATGCTGATTTAAAAAACACACAACTATTAACCTATTTTTTCCTCCCCTCGGTAAAAATAAGTGATAGTGCTAAGGTTGACTTAAAATACCGTGAATCCAAGAAACAACTACTCCTAAATGCTTCGGCAAAAAAAGCATCATTCAATCAACACTCTATTAATCATTTGTCTGTTAAGGCTGTATCGAACGACAGTATTTTTACTGCATCAACAAAAACAGAAAGTATCTTATTAGGAAATCAGATATTCCTTGAGAATTTCAGAACGACCTCATTAACAAGCCAAAATGAAGTACATTTAAAAGTTGATTGGGATAATGACGATACTCAAGATGAATACAATGGAAAGATATTAGCTTCTACCCTTATTAAACAAAAAGAAGCCTACGATGACCCTTTATTCCATATTGACATTTTACGATCAACAATCGTTGTGCAGGATTCAATATGGAACATCAATAAATCATCCATAAAAATTGATTCTACTGCTTATACCATTGACAATTTTACCATTAGTCATAAAGATCAATTTTTAAATGTAAATGGAAAGATATCTGAAAATGCCAAAGATTCATTATTTTTTTATTTTTCTGATTTAAACCTTTCACATATTAATATTTTAACAAAAGACAAAAAACTTGCATTTGATGGTAAGATAAACGGTAATGCAAACTTCTCCAGTCTATATACTAATCCATTATTTCATTCAAAAATTACTGTAGACAATTTAAAACTAAACAACGAAATCTTAGGCTATTCACAAATTTTTGCCACATGGATTGATGAATCGGAAGCTATAAATCTTGATATCTATACACAACATCAAAATAAGAATAAATCTTTACTGATTAACGGTAATTATTTCCCGGAAAACCAAACGTTAAATTTTGGCATAAGGTTAAATCAGTTCAATCTTTCCATCTTAAATCCTTTTCTCAGCAGTTTTGCCCGAAATATTTCAGGAACATCATCAGGTGATGTTAATGTAACCGGCACGTTAAACAAACCATTATTTAACGGTAATGTATTTTTAGAAAACAGCGCAATGACCATTGACTATATTAATACAGAATATCATTTTTCCACCGAAACAAAAATTGAAAACAATTCTTTATTCTTCAATAACATAGACATTTACGACAACTTAGATAATCAGGCAACAACGAATGGATATGTAAAATTCGGGCCACAAAAAGACATCAGTTTTGATTTTGATATCAATACAGATAATATCCTGGCTTTAAATACAAGCGGGAATGATAATGAAGTTTTCTACGGAAAGGCTTTAGTATCCGGAGTCATCAATATCTCAGGAAGTAGTTTAGGGGATGTTTTTCTCGACATCTCGGGAAGGACAGAACGTAACACCAAAATTAATATCCCGTTAAATCGTTCCGGGACTGCTGATGAATCAGGTTTTGTTACATTTATCAACACAAAGAAATCGGCAGAAGAATTATCAGATGACTATAATATAGATCTTTCTGGATTTCGGTTAAATTTCGACCTTGAAGTAACTCCCGAAGCAGAAGCCCTTTTAATATTCGATTCAAAGATCGGCGATATTATTCGAGCACGTGGCGAAGGAAATTTAAAAATGGAGACTGATGCCAACAATAATTTCAATATGTTTGGCAATTATACTATTGAAGAAGGTGATTATCTGTTTACATTACAAAATGTGATCAATAAAAAATTTGAAATTGAACGGGGAGGGACCATTTTATGGAGCGGAGCTCCTTATAATGCAAATATTGAGATGGAAGCCATTTATAATTTACGGACCCAGTTAAGTAATCTGTTTCCTGAAGATTCAACAGATTATTACCGTAGGAGAATACCCGTAGAATGCCAGATTTATTTATCTGACAATTTAATGAATCCAAATATCCGTTTTGATATTAATCTACCCTCTGCCGATGAAGAAATTAATACACGGGTACAATCGACTATAAACACACAGGAAAAGTTGAATAAACAATTTTTATCTTTATTGGTACTCAATTCGTTTATGCCCAGCCAACAGCAGGGTGCAGAAAGTTACCTGGCCGAAAGTGGAACATCCGGATTAGGATCCGTAACTACAAGCGAACTTTTATCAAACCAGCTGAGCCACTGGCTCTCTCAAATAAGCGACGAGTGGGATATTGGGGTAAACTACAGACCGGGAGACGAAATCAGCCGCGACCAGGTTGAGGTGGCATTATCAACTCAGTTATTGAATGATCGTGTCAGCATAAATGGTAACCTGGGTTATGGAGGACAAACAACCGGACAAACAACCGAACAAACAACCAATCTGGTAGGTGATTTCAGGGTAGATGTTAAATTAACAAAAAACGGAAAACTCCGGTTAAAAGCATTTAACGAAACCAATGACCGCATACTATATGAAAACGCACCTTACACCCAGGGGGTTGGCATTTTTTACAGAGAAGAATTTAACTCTTTTTCTGAATTGTTTAACCGCTTTTGGAACAATTTTAGTAGTACGAAAAAAGATGAAAATAATTAATTAACACAATCAAAGTATTTTTACCTTTGACAGATTAAAATAAAAGTCTAATTGTTATTAAACAGATTTATAATTAACAGAACATATGAAAAACCTGATTTTACTTTTACAAACCAATGTTACAGACAGCATTGCAACAGCCAGCGAAGAGGCCGGAGAATTAACTTTATCTTACTGGGAATTATCGCTCAAAGGAGGCTGGATTATGCTTCCTATTGTTATTCTTTCGATTGTGGCTGTTTATATTTTTGTAGAAAGATACCTGGCCATAAAAAAAGCGTCACAAACGGATGTTAATTTTATGAATAAGATAAAAGATTATATTCACGATGATAAACTAGATTCAGCTCTTGCATTATGTCAATCGACAAACAGTCCCGTTTCTCGTATGATAGAGAAAGGGCTGCAACGAATAGGCCGTCCTTTAAATGATATTAACACGGCCATTGAGAATGTAGGTAACCTGGAAATATCAAAACTGGAAAAAAGTCTGCCCACTCTGGCTACGGTAGCAGGTGCAGCACCTATGATTGGATTTTTAGGTACAGTGATGGGAATGATTAGAGCTTTTTACGATATGGCTAATGCAGGTAATAATATTGATGTGGCTTTATTATCCAATGGAATCTATACTGCAATGGTAACAACTGTTGCCGGTCTTATGGTGGGTATTGTGGCTTACCTGGCTTACAATATTTTAGTGGCTAAAATTGAGAAAGTAATCTTTCAATTAGAAGCAAACACCACTGAATTTATGGATTTATTATACGAACCGGTTGAATAATCATAAAAGAAACCGATTATGGCTTTAAAAAGAAGAAGTAAAGTAAATTCAAATTTCAGCATGTCGTCGATGACAGACATCGTATTTCTGTTGTTGATATTCTTTATGGTAACCTCAACACTAATTGCCCCTAATGCATTAAAATTGTTGTTGCCCCAAAGTTCGCATCAAACATCAGCATCGCCCATTGCTTCCGTTTCGATATCGCAGGATTTAAATTTTTATATCGGCACCACCCAGGTTCCTTTTGAAGATATTGAAGGTATCTTACAACACCGGTTCACCGAAGAAAATGTTGAAGAACCCACGCTATCAATCCATGTTCATCGAACAGTACCCATGCAGGAGGTTGTTAAAATAATGAATATTGCCAAAGACAATAAATGGAAGTTAATTCTTGCAACAACGGCAAAATAAAGTTTTATAGGTATGTCAGAATTTATCAAAAAACATAAAACAGGAATAATAGGAACAATTATCTTTCATGGAATGGTTGTAGTCCTTTTTATGTTATTTGGCTATTCTACCCCTTTACCACTGCCCGGTGAAGAAGGTATTTTAATAAACTTTGGCGATACAGAAACCGGTATGGGGGATATAGAACCCCGCATTACAGAGCCTGTTAAGCAACAGCCGGTAAAAGAACAGGAAGAATCAGTTGAAGAGGCTGTACCAACACCTTCAGAAGATGGAGCCGTTACTCAGGATTTTGAAGAAGCTCCGGCCGTTAAAGAGCAAGGTAAAAAAGAAGAAGAAAAAACAGAAGAGGTAAAAAAAGAGACTGAAGAAGAAACTAAGGAAGAACAGACTGAAGAAAAAGAAGAAGAGGTAAGAGAAGTTAACCAACAAGCGTTGTTCACCGGACGCAATAAAGATAATGATGAAAATACCAGCGAGGGAATAACCGAAGGAGAAGGTAACCAGGGATCTAAAACCGGCTCTACAGAATCAGACAATTATTCAGACCTAAACAGCTCGGGGAATAATGGTATAAACTACAGTCTCGATGGCCGAAACCCGGAATCATTACCTAAACCGGAATACAACTATCAGATGGAAGGAAAAGTAGTGGTAGAAATTACCGTTAATAGAGATGGAGATGTTACCGATGCTAATCCCGGAGTTAAAGGAAGTACTACCTTAGAAGCAACTCTACTTGCTGCCGCTAAAAAAGCAGCGCTTAAAGCCAAGTTTGACCGCAAACCGGACGCTCCGGCATTCCAGAAAGGGACGATTACTTATTATTTCAGGCTTCAATAATATTAAAAAGCTCCCAATAATTTTAACGAAGAGATAACCAGCGCTATCAGCAAAACATAGCGGGCAAATTGTGGCCCTTTTTTTACCGCAACACGCGTACCTACAAATGCTCCTAACATATTCCCAATTCCCAGGATGAGCCCGATT
>DATFIZ010000046.1:0-4727 GCA_035269575.1 Bacteroidales bacterium
AGATAAAGGCATACCTGCCGGTTCTTTTTTCCCGGTTGGATTTTCCGAATCTACCGAACAGCTTAAGCAGTTACCTATTTATGAATTGATTGACAAAATCATTAAAATTTTTAATTTAAACGAAGTACAATCCGAGCTGCCTTACCTTAAAGCTTTTATGGATATGGTATTGGAATTCAGTAAAACAAAAACGGCCGATATCCACTCTTTTATCAGCTGGTGGAATGAAGAAGGCCATAAAAAGACCCTTTCGGTGTCGGAAAATCAGGATGCAATTCGGATTATTACCATCCATTCAGCGAAAGGGCTAGAATTTAAAAATGTGATTGTCCCATTCTGTAACTGGACCCTTGACCACAACGCAACACAAACAAATATCCTTTGGTGCAAAACAAATACCGCCCCCTTTAACCAGCTGGATATCATTCCGGTTCAATATTCAAAAAATCTACTAAACACAGTATTCAAAAATCATTACCTGGATGAAAAATTCCACGTGTTTGTTGACAACCTTAACTTGCTGTATGTTGCATTTACCCGTGCCGAAGAAAATTTATTTGTTTTTTCTCCGGTGAAAGATCAAAAAGACACGATTAAAGATGTGGGCAGCTTATTGAACTATACTTATTCCAATTACCAGAATTATAGCAGAGATGGGCAACCCCTTATTGACTTTATACAAAAACCTGAAGATGATAATATCTTTGAATATGGAACACTGGAAAAAACGAGCGAAGAAGAAAACACTTTTAACGAGATAAAAATCGAATCGTACGAATCGTACGACATTAAAAATAAGCTGCGATTAAAATTACATGACCACTCGTTTTTCACCGGCAAAGAAAGTGGAGCTTTTCAACGGGTAAACCACGGTAAAGTGATGCACGAAATTTTTGAACATATTCAAACCAAAAGCGATATCCCAAAGGCTTTAGAAAGGCTGCTTTTCGAAGGAAAAATTTCACATCTGGAAAAAGAAGAAATAACCGGACAGATTAACGATGTGTTTAAAAATCAGCAGATAAGAGACTGGTTTAGTAATCAATGGAACGTGAAAACCGAAGCAGAGATCATATTGCCGGGAGGTAAAAAAGCCCGACCAGACAGGGTGATTTATAATCAGGAGAAAACGGTGGTGATTGATTACAAATTTGGCGAGCAGGAAGAAGAAAAACATATAAAACAGGTAAAATCCTATATGGGAATGTTACAAAAAATGGGCGATACAAATGTTGAAGGATATTTGTGGTATGTGGATTTGGGCAACATCGTTGCAATTCAATAGTTAAATGTCCCGTCCCTACAGGACGGAAAAAACTGGTTGCTATTTTATTACCGATATTTAGTGCCTAACGGCACTTAAAATTTATGGACAATGATGAAGAGTGTTTTTACTGTTTTTTAGTGCTTAAGCCACTCAAAAATTTAAATGATGATAAAAAATAGTTCCTCATCCCGGAGGGATGACAGGTCGGTAAAAAAATACATAATAAAAATCCGTCCTGTAGGGACGGGAGAAAATAAGTTATCTTTTCTGGGCTGTTAAATGATAAAAATAATACTATGGCAAATACTTTTACTCAAATTCATATCCATGCAATATTTGTTGTACAAAACAGCCAATCCCTTATCTTTGAATCATGGGAAGAAAGACTTTATAAATATATTTCCGGAATAATACGAAATAATAATCATAAATTAATTGCTATTAATGGGATGCCAGACCATATTCATATTTTATTTGGAATGAGACCTACTCAATCATTATCCAATCTTATGCTACAAATAAAAGGAGACTCGTCAAAATGGATTAATGACAATCGTTTTGTTAAAGGAAAATTTTCATGGCAAAGTGGTTATGCTGCTTTTTCCTATAATAAATCACAAATTCATTCAGTTGCTAATTACATCGAAAATCAAAAACAACATCATAAAACAAAACCTTTTATGGAAGAATATAAAAAAATATTAAATGATTTTAATATTGAGTATGATGAACGATATATCTTTAAATCTGTAACTTAAAGTCCCGTCCCTACAGGACGGAAAAAACTGTTTTGCTTTTTTTTACCGATATTTAGTGCATAACGGCACTTAAAGTTTATGACTAAAAATAAAAGACTTAATTTTTTACAATTTTAAATGCATACAATAATTAAATATTTAAAAGTATTTTTAAAAAGGATTACACTCCATCCTGTAAGGATGAAAGGTCGGTAAAAAAAAGCACATAATAAAAATCCGTCCTGTAGGGACGGGAGAAAAAATCATTTATAAATAAAAAACGAATGAACTATCCATGGGGACATAACCGAAGATTTAACGCTTACAGCAACTACTTTAAGCAGACTTTTGGTGAGCGGGTACAAAAGGTAACCATTGATGCGGGATTTACCTGCCCAAACCGGGACGGAACCAAAGGAAGAGGCGGTTGTACTTATTGCAATAACGATGCCTTTAATCCATCGTACTGCACACCCGATAAATCGGTAACCCAACAAATAAACGAAGGTATTGAGTTCCATGAAAAAAGATACCGCAGGTCGAACAAGTTTTTGGCTTATTTCCAGGCTTACTCCAACACCTATGCACCTCTGGATAAATTAAAAATTATTTATGACGAGGCATTGAGCGTTCCGGGAATTGCCGGATTAGTGATTGGCACCCGCCCAGATTGCATTGATGAGGAAAAACTTGAATATTTCCAACAATTATCGGAGAAATATTACATTATTTTAGAGTATGGGATAGAATCGTGCAACAACGAAACGCTAAAAAGAATTAACCGCGGACATACCTTCGAAGAAGCGGTTGAAGCATTGGAAAAAACTAAAAAATTCGGCATAAAAACAGGAGCTCATTTTATTATCGGGTTACCTGGCGAAACCAAAGAGTATATTTTAAGCCAGGCAAAAACCATATCGTCCTTGCCGCTCGATACCATTAAGTTCCACCAGTTGCAAATTATTAAAGGAACAGCCATGGAGAAAGAATACATTAAGCATCCGGAAAATTTTACTTTTTTCGAATTATCAGAATATATCGACTTTTTTATCCGGTTTATTGAAAGACTGAATCCTTATTTTGTGGTGGAACGGTTTGCCGGAGAAGTACCACCTCGATTTTTAGCCGGCCCCGGCTGGGAGTTAATCCGTAATGACCAGATTCTGGTGAGATTTGAGAAGAAGCTTAAAGAATTAGATACCTGGCAAGGGAAGTTTTTTGGAAAATAAAAAATTAAATTAAAAACGAATGAACACCTTTTTAAAACATATCGCAGAGGATTTATATAACAGATATGGAGATAAAATCTCCGAATTATGCCTGGTATTCCCTAACCAAAGAGCTGGTTTATACTTTAAGAAATACCTGTCCGAATTAACCGCAAAACCAATCTGGTCACCAAAAACAACAACCATTAATGAATTAATGCAGGAAATCTCCGGATTAACTACTGCCGACCCAATAAAAATCCTGTTCGAATTGTATCAGATTTATAAACAAGCAAAAAAATCGGAAGAACCTTTTGATGATTTTTATTTCTGGGGCGAAATGATGCTGAACGATTTTGATGATATCGATAAATACCTGATAAACCCTGATGACCTTTTTAAAAATCTCGAATCGTTAAAATCCATACAAGACCAGTTCTCATACCTTACCGAAAAACAGATAGAAGCCATCAAGCAATTTTGGCAAAGTTTCGACCCGGAAAAACATTCGGTCCACCAACAGGATTTTATTAGTATTTGGAATGTGTTGCCCGATATCTATAAGAAATTGAACGAAAGATTAACCTCACTGGGTATTGCATATGAAGGAATGATTTACCGAAAAGTAGCTGATTTGCTGGAGGGAAATAAGGTTGTTAACCTCTCCCACGAAAAATACATTTTTGCCGGGTTTAATGCCCTGAATCAATGTGAAAAAAACCTCTTCCATTTTTTACAAAATAATCAGCGTGCTGAATTTTTTTGGGACTATGATGAGCGTTTTATTCAAGATACTCATAACGAAGCAGGATTATTTCTCCGCGAAAACATCCAAACATTTAAAACACCCCTTAGCTTTTCCAACAAAAATATTACCCGGTTATCTACCGACCAAAAAGATATTGAAATCATCTCCGTCCCGGGAAATGTAGGGCAGGCAAAAATCATTACAGAAAATTTAAAACAGACAAATCCTGAAATTACCGAATCTCCCGACAACACAGCGATAGTGTTGGCCGATGAAGATTTGTTGGTTCCGGTGCTGCAATCCATTCCCAACAGCATCGAAGATGTAAATATCACCATGGGGTATCCGGTAATCAATACACCCATTTACAGTCTGCTCGAGCATGTTATTGAACTACAGAAAAATGCCCGGAAAAATTCTTTTTACTTTAAAGATGTAACCGCTATTCTGAATCATCAATACATTAATACCCATTTTAGCAAAGATGCCACTAAGCTGGTGCAATTCATACGCACAAATAACCGGATTATGATTGCAAAAGAGGAACTGGACACCTGCAAATTTTTCTCTTTACTGTTCAATAAAATTGAATCATATGCTCAATTATCCGAATATTTTTTAGCCATCCTTCATCATATATATCAATCGCTGAGTGATAATAAAATTGAGGATACAATCCACACGCCCTCCCTTGAAAAAGAATATATTTATCACATCTACCTGTCGATAAACAGGGTAAAAGAAGTGTTACATGAGCAACAGGTTGA
>DATFIZ010000047.1:0-22518 GCA_035269575.1 Bacteroidales bacterium
AACCCCACAGGGCGAATTTACACAGGTACAAACTTTTGCAGACTACAAAGAGGTGGATGGCATCAAGTTCCCCTTTATTATCAGTACCTCCGGTATGCAGAATTTAACAATGGATATTCAATCCATTGAAATCAATAAAGGTATAGAGGACAGTGTTTTTGAATAGATTTCAAGGTTAAAAACCCAAATTACCTGTTAAAAGCAGCTCCGGTTTTCCGGGGCTGTTTTTTTTATGCGTTTTTTCCGTCAAATGCTCCATAACGAAGGAGTTGAATGCCTTTGAAACAAGGGTTCCGTTCGTTTAGTTGAAGGTCAAAAACCCTAAAAAAAGTCTTACCGGAATAATCACTCAAGTTTTTTATAGGTTGAATATTTAGGAAACAAATAGGTAAGCATTAAAAACACAACCAAAGATGCTGATATTCCGAAGATATTCGGATCAAGACCTAAAGGCAAATCAATGCTCATCTCGGTAAGGATAAGTGTTGTAGAACCACCAACCATCATCGCCCAAACGGCGGCCAAAGAATTTTTCCTTTTGCCAAAAAATGCGCCAAGCAACGGAATAAATAACCCGGAAACCATAAAAGCATAAGAATAGAGCATTAACTCAAGTACATTTTCCATTTTTAAGGCCAGAATTAGAGCCAATGCACCGATTACCAGCGTAAGAATTTGGGACAACCGTAACTGACTTTTATGGTCTTCCCTTAGGGGAAAAATTCTGCTTAAAATATCGGTAAGTACATTTCCTGATGCGGCCATCAGGCAGCTGTCGGCCGTAGACATGATAGCAGAGAAGTAGGCAGACATCATTAATCCCATTAATCCAACCGGTAAAATGGCACGAAGTAATAAGGGCAGTCCCATTTCAGGATCAATACTATCGAAAGTAGTATAGCCTAATTCGGCAAACATTCCCTGATCCAGCGCAACTCTGGAAAATAATCCTAATGTAACCCCCATAAAAGCCATTAACGGCCATTCAAACACTCCGGCAATAAACCAGGCTCTCTGGGCCTGTTTTTTTCCTTTTGTGGAATATATCCGCTGATATAAGGTCATTCCGACAAACCAGATAGGGATAATGGTAATCCCCCAATTAACCAATTGCTGCCAGGTGACATTGGTAAGCTTTAATAATTCGGGGTGAACGGTTGCTCTTAAGGCTTCCATCCCTCCAATCGAATGATATCCTAACGGGATGCCAATGAGTATCAGCCCGCTCATTAAAATAATCCACTGAATGGTATCGGTGTAAATCACCGCTTTTAAGCCACCCATTACGGTATAAACTACTGCGATGACGCCCATGATAATCAGCGCTATATTAATATCTAATCCCACGAATGAAGCTGATGCCAGTTTGGCTCCGGCCAGTAGCTGGGAACTGGTAAATCCGATATATCCAATCGCCGATATTATGCCGGCAACCAGCGCCACGTGTTTGCCATAAAAATTGCCGAATATTTGAGGAAAAGTAAAAAGTTTTACTTTTTTCATTAACTGAGCCACTTTGGGTATAAGAAGAGCAGCACTTATCCATGCACCGATTAATCCGGTAAACAACATCCACGAACCCGATAACCCCATAGCAAATCCCAGTCCGCCCAAACCAATGGAAAAACCACCGCCCACATCGGTAGCAACTACAGAAAGACCAACGTGTAAGCTGCCCATGCTTCTTCCTCCCACAAAATAATCATCGGGATTTTTATTCCGCCGAAGAAAAAAGTATCCAACACCCAACATCAAAATCATGTACAAGATAAAAATGGATAAATCAATGATATGCATACCTTAACTGATTTTTAATTAATATATCTTAAACCAATTTATAACAATCAATTAAACAGTCTAAACTAAACCTTATATTTAAGCTAGACAAATATTTCATCCAGTATAAACAATAAAATAGAATATCCCAAATTTCTTTTTGATTTATTCCACCAAAAAATTCTGCCTGCGGGAAGCAGCATCAAAAATAGCATCCGTTAAAATTCGCGATTAATAAACAACCTGCGGGTTATTGTTCCATCATCTTCTGTAGATATTTTCATAAAATAAATTCCGGATACGATACCGTTCAGGCTTATTCTATCCTTCTCATTAAAAAACTTTCCTTTTTCGGTATGTACGACGGTTCCTGTTGCGTCATATAATTTAAAATCCAGGTTGCCGGTATACCCCGGGATAACAAGATGAATTGTACCGGAAGCAGGATTGGGAAATAGTTTAGCCTGGTTAATTCCGGGTTGTTGGACAGCACTTGCCTGCGAGACCTCATAACAGAACTCTTCGGACGTAGTTGTTGCCTCTTCATTATCTGTGGCTGCAACTTCATAATAAACGTTTGTGCCGTCTGACTGAGCAGGGATTTCGGTATTCGTAATATATTCCTCTCCGGTTGAGTTCGACATATTGATCGTACCGGACAGGTTGCCGGAACTTAAGCCCCAATGCAGGGCTGCATCTGTTACGGTTCCGTCAGCATCCGTTATCGTGGCAGAAACCGAAACACCATCGGAGGCGGTTGGGGTTTCGGGGGTTTGCTGTACATTAGAGATGGAAGGGGGTTCATTTGAATCAACCACTCCCGTTATCAGTACATCATCAATTTGCATGGTGGTGGTGAGCGAAGGATCTCCGCCTGTATATTTGAAAGCGATATAAACCGTATTTCCCGCATAGTCATTTAAACTGATATCGCCCGAAGAGGTCCAGTTATCGGCATAACCGTCTGAATTCCCGGTTGATAAGGTTGGATTGAGGTTAACCCACGAAAATCCATTGGGATCACCCGTTCCTGTGTAATCATCAGATAGTAATACTTCCAGAGGATCTCCATTATTATAACCATCTTTGCTTTTAAACGAAAAACTTATTGCTGAATATCCGGACAAATCGATTGCAGGCGTAAACAGCCAGGCAACAGTGGAAGCCTCGCCAGACTCATATGCACTAAACTGAGCATACAAGTTTCCTTCATATTCTCTGCCTTCCCATGTTTTAGTCCCGGCTTCAATGTATTGAGTCCAGTCGTTGATATCGACGGTTGCATATTTTGTAACCGTTTCAAAATCCTCTTCGAACGGAAGGCCGGTTGAACCTTCGTCATTTATCGTATAACTTAGTATAGAGGACGTATTGATTGCTGCAGAATCATCTTCCGCTTCAATGGTAAAATAAACGGATGTGCCGTCTGCCTGAGCAGGAATTTCAGTATCCGAGAGATATAGATCTCCGGTGGAGTTCGACATATTGATGGTACCGGACAGGTTGCCGGAACTAAGTCCCCATTGAAGGGTTGCTTGGGTTATGGCTCCGTCAGCATCCGTTATGGTGGCAAAAACAATAACTGCATCAGAGGAGGTTGGAGATTGCGGAGAGATTTCAATATTGGTTATGGATGGTAGAATATTGGCATCTCCGCCCCAGATTTGGGCAACAAATTCAGGATGATCAATGAAGGGGTTCCGGTTATTTTGTATGGCATAAACGGCATCATTCCTGTCTATCTCCTTCTGACTTACAGGATCATTAATATGCCATTCGATAATCATATCTAAATACCATTCTTCATAAACCTGATTTGAAGTTCCGTTTAAAACAGCATCAGCATTAGATTCATTCATCTCCCAACCGGAAATTATATTTTCATACCGGGTAGCCATATAAAAATAGGTTCGGGCAAAGTCTCCCTTATATTCATCAATAGGTTCAAAAACAGTTCCCGAATATCCGGGGTAGTTACAAGTTCCCAGCTTACTTCCGTTGGTTGACTCCCAGGAAACGGTTCCTGCTTCGCCAAAAGGATAGTTTCCTCTTTTACCATTTACATAACCATCGGTTGGGTAAAGATGAAATAAATCGGTATACATGGGAGACCCATCATTAAACCAACTTTTAGGAAATGAATGTTCACGGTTATAACAGCTGCCTTCGCCTGAGTAATTTCCACACTGGTCTGAACCGAGGGTATAATAATAATCTGCGACTCCTCCGGGGACATCGGAATACATATCCCACACATAGCCATCCGTACGAACGTCAGTAGTATAAATAGCATCCCAAACTCCGGGAGTATACGAAACAGAAGTATGATCATTAATAATATTGTATAGCTGTGTTTTTAAAACATATCCGGTTCCGGTAGCACTATCATAATACCCGTTAGGAATTTGGGCAAAAAGGGCTTGAGAAAAGATAAAAAAAAGCGAAGTAAAAAAAAGTTTCCTGAGTAACATAACTTTAAAAATTTTTAGGATTCCTGAACTTTTAGGAAAAAAGGGGTCAATGTTACAAAAAATTCCACAATTTGACCTTTAATTTTCGTTCTATTTTTTTACTTTCGTCAAATATTCGCAAATCAAATCATAGAACATTTTATGAGAGCAGTTATCCAACGTGTTACCGAAGCCTCTGTATCCATTGAAAAGAAAATAAAGTCATCGATAAAAAGGGGGTTGTTCGTTTTGATTGGGATAGAAGAGGCTGACACCGATGAAGATATACAATGGCTAAGCCATAAAATTACCCAATTACGAATATTTGACGATAAGGATGGGGTGATGAATTTATCGGTCAAAGATATTGATGGAGAGATACTTGCTATCAGTCAGTTTACTCTGCATGCTAAAACCAAAAAAGGAAACCGACCTTCTTATCAGCATGCAGCAAAGCCGGAGGTTGCCATTCCCGTATATCATAAATTTATTGATCAGCTGGGAGCCGATTTGGGAAAAGAAATTAAAACCGGCGAGTTTGGGGCATATATGCAAATAAGCTTTACAAACGACGGTCCGGTAACCATCATTATCGACACCAAAAATAAAGCATAAATCAATGGCATCATCCAACCAGGCACTTCTTGAACGGGCAACATTACTGGTTGCCTCATTTGCTTCTTTTGCAACTCCTTTTATCGGATCAGCAACCAATATTGCACTGCCCTCCATCGGAAAAGAATTTTCGGCTGATGCTGTTACCTTAAGCTGGGTAGCCACTTCGTTCTTATTGTCAGCCGCTGTTTTTTTAACTCCCTTTGGGCGGTTAGCCGATATTTACGGGCGGAAAAAAATACTTAACTACGGATTAATCATTTTTACCATTGCTTCCTTTTTTTGTGCTTTTGCTCCCGGAATTAACGGATTAATTTTCTGGAGAGTTATTCAGGGATTGGGAGGAGCAATGATTTTTGGTACCGCCATGGCGATCATCACCTCTGTTTTTCCCAAAGAAAAACGAGGAAAAGCTCTTGGAGTAGCGGTCGCTTCGGTATATACCGGATTAACGCTGGGTCCTTTCATCGGGGGGTATTTAACCAAATTATGGGGCTGGCAGGGTATCTTTTTATTTACCGTTCCACTGGGAATTATTGCTGTTACCCTGAGTTTCATCTACCTGAAACAAGAATGGGCTGATGCCAAAGGGGAGCAATTCGACTGGAAAGGGTCAGTCATTTATGGTTTTGCCATCATTTCGCTGATGTATGGCTTTGGAGAACTCCCCGGATTATATGGAATTATCTTTACCGTTACCGGCTTTGTCGGTATCACTTTGTTTATTATTTATGAGAAAAAACAAAAGTTTCCGGTTCTTAACATCCATTTATTCATAAAAAATAAAATCTTTGCTTTTTCAAATTATGCAGCTTTAATAAATTATAGCGCCACTTTTGCTATTGGCTTCTTACTTAGCTTGTACTTACAATATATCAAAGGGTTAAATCCTCAGCAAGCGGGTCAGATTCTCGTTATTCAGCCTTTGTTGATGGCTGTTTTTTCGCCTTTTACCGGAAAATTATCCGATAAGCTTGACCCCGGGAAGATAGCCTCTGCTGGCATGGCTTTAATTTCGGCTGGATTATTTATTATCGCCTTTATTGGTGTTAACACAAGCATTTTCTTCATCAGTGCCATATTGGTTCTGTTTGGAATAGGATACGCCCTCTTTTCCTCTCCCAATACCAATGCCATCATGGGCTCGGTGGAAAAAAAATATTACGGAATTGCTTCAGGTACCTTAGGAACAATGCGACTGGTAGGACAAATGTCCAGCATGGGAATTGCCATGATGATTTTTTCCATTTTTATTGGAAAGGTAGAAATTAATCCATCAAACCATGACGCGTTTATTACCTCTATCCGAATAGCCTTTGGGGTGTTTGGTGTACTTTGCTTTATAGGGATATTCTTTTCCCTGGCGCGGGGAAAATCAAAATAAATATTCATTCAATTTAATTTATTAACAAAATACACGTATATAAAAATGTCAAAGAAAGTTAAAAATAACAAGTTTATTGGGGCATTTGTCAATGAAATGTATGCCATATTACTGGGTATTGGATTAGGGAATGTCTTATTTGTTGAGCAAATAGATTTAAACAACCAATTTGAATTATTAATGGGTCTATTTGTTACCGGAATTATTTTATTATACTGGTGGGACTGGACCGAATTCTTAGGCGACAACGTGGTTTCGTCCAAAGCAGAGTTTATCATTGACTTTCTCATCCTGATTAACTTAGAAGTTCTCTTTCTTTTCTATAATAAACCTGAAAATATCGCCTTGATCTTTATTATTTTAGCACTCCTTGATTTTGCCTGGGTTATTAATTATATTATCCAAAATAAAGGAAACTATATTGCGAAAAACAAAACCTGGATTTCAGAAAAAATTGTTGCCCTTGTTTTGTTTACTACGCTTTACATCCTGTTAAAACACACCTTTTCAGATATCAAGCTGATATATAAAGGATTAGCCACAATCCTTACCTTTATCCTTGTGCGAAAAATAAGCTTTAAGCAGCTAAAAAATGCCCCCCGATATAGTCTGGAAATCGCAAAACCAGAAGATTATGAAATTATTGCCGAAATAAACAACAGCTATTTTAATCCGGAAAAGAATAAAGCCTTTATGATTACAGAAATGAATGAAGATATTATTCTTGAACGCATTCATAAAAATTACAGATATTATGTACTGAGAAAATTTGGAAATGAAGAAATTCTTGGTTTTGTTGAACTATCAAATACCGTGGGTGAAGATATATTAAATCAGGTGAACTGGAAAAATGAAAAATTTAAAAAGCAAATTCTGAATAATAATGACAGCCTGCTGTACATTGAAAAAATTGCCGTAGATAAGTCGTATAAAAAACAAGGCGTTGGAGAAGCCCTGTACAAAAACCTGTTTGCAAAATACAGCAACTGTTCATTTTATGCTTTTATCATGGACAAACCCTATACCAACGAAATATCAATGAATTTTCATGAGAAACTCGGATTTGAAGAAGCGGGTATTCTTAAATTAGATGAGTTTAAAAATTTTAAAAATTATCAAAGTAAAATATATTATAAAAATTAATCGGTTATGACCATTCAGGAAGCACAAGAAAAAATAGATCAGTGGATAAAAACTTACGGGGTTCGTTACTTTAACGAATTAACCAATATGGCTTTATTAACCGAAGAAATCGGGGAACTGGCCAGAGTGATTGCCAGAAAATACGGGGAGCAGTCGTCGAAAGAATCCGATAAAGAAAAAAATCTGGAAGAGGAAATGGCAGATGTTCTTTTTGTATTAATTTGCCTGGCAAATCAAACGGGTGTAAATTTGACCGATGCATTAATAAAAAATCTTGAAAAGAAAACCAAACGCGATGCAACCAGGCATCATGAAAATAAAAAACTAAAATAGAAAAAGATATGAAAGAATTATTTGAAAAATACAAAACTTATTTTCCCGAAGAAAATATTCAGCAAAAAGTAGCGGTGATAGCGAATAACAGTCACCAGTATGCAACCCCTGAAAACCTTAAAAAACTATTCAGCTTAATAGACTTAACCAGCTTGAATACAGAGGACAATAACACTCGAATTAAAGCAATTTGTGAGAAAGTAAACGATTTTAACAATCATTATGCAGACATGCCTAATGTAGCGGCTATTTGTGTTTATCCAAGCATGGTAGACGGTGTAAAAAAGACCCTTTCTGCCCCCGGATTACAGATTGCCTCAGTAGGAGGAGGATTTCCTTCATCCCAAACTTTTTTAGCGGTTAAAATTGAAGAATGTAAAAAAGCCATTGAGGCCGGTGCTACCGAAGTGGATATTGTACTCAGCGTAGGTGAATTTTTCGAAGGCAATCATGAACATTGTTTTAAAGAAATAAAAAGCATTAAATCAGCCATTGGCGACAGACATCTTAAAGTGATACTTGAAAGCGGAGCACTCCGTTCATCTCAGGAAATTTGGGAAGCCGGTATTTTGGCCATGGAAGCCGGGGCCGATTTTATTAAAACATCAACCGGCAAACAGTCGCCGGCAGCAACCACCGAGGCGGTTTATATTATGACCCGGGCGATAAATGCTTTCTTTGAAACGACCGGTAAAAAAATTGGTATTAAGCCGGCAGGCGGCATTTCAACACCCGAAGACGCACTGGCTTACTTTGCCATTGTAAAAGAAAACCTTGGCGAGGAGTGGCTCAATGCAAAACTATTTAGAATAGGCGCTAGTCGCCTGGCTAACAATTTATTAAAAGAAATTTACCAGCAGGAAGTTAAATATTTCTAATGGGTTGTCGAAAAATCTTCCACAAATAACCTCAAATGAAAAGAGTATAAACCGCTAAATCTGTATTTACAATCAGCCGGTGCTTTTTCTGAATAAACACCGGCTATTTTATTGTTGTTTTCAATATGGCCATTACTCAGGAAAACCCTACCTTTGCAGCCTATGAAATATTATGATATCATTGTGATTGGTGCCGGGCCGGCAGGACTGGTTGCTGCCGGAAGAGCTGCAGAAAAAGGAAAAAAAGTATTGGTGCTGGAAAAGATGCCACAAGAAGGCCGCAAATTAAAAATCACCGGGAAAGGCAGGTGTAATATCACCAACGATTCCCCAATGAAAGATTTTATTAAACAGGTGTACCCCAATGGAAGATTTTTAAAAAATGCTTTTCACCGGTTTTTTTCAGAGGATATCATTCAGCTACTTGAAAAACATGGTGTAGAATGCAAGCTTGAACGTGGAGGAAGATATTTTCCTGTAAGCGACAGAGCCGCCGATGTGTTAAACGCGCTTTTAGCGTGGAACAAATCATTAAACGTAGATATTTTACTTAATCATCCGGTAAAACGTTTAATTATTGAAGACTCATCTATTAAAGGTGTGCATGCTGAGGGCCAGGACTTTCCGGCAGGTAAAGTCATCATTGCTACCGGAGGTAAATCATATCCTGCTACCGGTTCAACCGGAGATGGATATATGCTGGCAAAACAGGCAGGTCATTCGCTGGAAGCTCCACAACCGGCTCTTGTTCCTCTCGAAACAGAAAGAGATATCCCCCATATTTTACAGGGCCTCAAACTAAAAAATGTGCAGGCTGCTGTATGGGTCAACGACAAGAAAAAAACAGATGCTTTTGGCGAGCTGGAGTTTATGCCGTACGGACTATCCGGCCCCATTATACTAACGCTTAGCAGAAATGTAGTTGCTGAATTACAGCGGGGCAGCAACGTTGATATTTATATTGATTTAAAACCTGCGCTGGACGACAAAAAGCTGGATAACAGGCTACAACGGGAACTAAACGAAAATGGCAAGAAAAAAATAAGTACTCTTTTCAAAAATTTATTGCCCGCTGCTCTTATTCCTCTTTTCCTGGATCTTACCCGGTTAAACCCGGATAAAGAATGCCACCAGATAAGTGCCCAAGAGCGGAAAAAAATCCGCTACTATCTCAAAAATATGCCTTTCAAAATTAGCGGTTACCGTTCGTTTAAAGAGGCCATTATCACTGCAGGAGGAATCCTGACGAACGAAATCTCTTCCAAAACCATGGAGTCGAAGTTAACCAAAGGGCTTTACTTTGCCGGAGAGGTCATGGATCTGGACGCAGATACCGGTGGTTATAATCTTCAAATCGCTTACTCAACCGGATGGTTGGCCGGAGATGCGAGTGCTGCTAAAGATTCGTCAGCGGAGGACGATTAAATCCTTTGGAAATTTTTTATTTTTTGCGGGTTACCACATAATCTGCCAATTCCAGTAATGCTTCTTTCGAAATATTTTGAGGCATCTCTTCTAACAAATCAAGGGCTTTCTCTTTATATTCATTCATTCGTTGGGTGGCATATTCGATCCCTCCCCTGGCAATTACAAAATCGATGACTTCCTGCACTTTTCTTTTGTTTTTATTATGTCGCTTCACAATACCCAGCATCTTCTTTTTTTCGGGTACAGAAGAGTTTTCCAGGGCATAAATAATCGGCAGGGTTAATTTTTTTTCTTTAATATCATTTCCGGAGGGTTTCCCGATGCTTCCGTTGTTTTGATAATCGAGCAAATCATCTTTTATCTGAAAAGCCATTCCTAAAGATTCACCAAACTTCCACATCTTGTCTACCAACGAATCTTCTGCTCCTGAAGATTTTGCACCACATGCCGTACAGGCTGCAATAAGAGAGGCTGTCTTTTTACGGATAATGTCGTAATAAACTTCTTCGGTAATGTTCAGTTTCCTCGATTTCTGGATTTGCAATAATTCTCCCTCACTCATTTCGCGAACGGCAACCGATACAATTTTCAACAGTTCATATTCATTGTGTTCCACGGCAAGCAAAAGCCCTTTGGAAAGCAAATAATCGCCTATCAAGACACTAATTTTGGATTTCCATAAAGCATTGATAGAAAAAAAACCTCTCCGCTCATAGGCTTCGTCAACGACATCGTCATGAATCAGTGTGGCGGTATGTAAGAGTTCTATTAGGGATGCTGCTGTATAAGTAGATTCACGAACCTCATCGTTCAACATTTTGGCCGTTAAAAAAACAAACATGGGTCGCATCTGCTTCCCCTTGCGCCGCAATAAATAATTCATAATAATATTTAATAACGGCACGCTGGTTTGCATGGATGAACGGAAAAAAGGTTCAAATTTTCTCATTTCATCTTTTATGGGCGCTTTTATCTTATCTGCTGCAGACATTGTTTTTGTGGTTATCTCGATTCAAATATACTAATTAATTCTACTTTGAAAGATTAATCAAAAAAAGATTTTTTATGTTAACGTTCAATATGTCAAAGTAAATCATCAAAAAGTTAAAACAATAAAGAACGGAGGATGTTCATGCAGGAGAAACCATTAAAAATCGGCACAAACTAAATACACAAAACCAACACCTTAAATCCAAAAAAATGATTTTTATCATCGTTTAAAAATAAGATATTTATATATTTGCATTTGTCTAATTAATCAAATTTTAGTTAAAGAAAATGAATATTAAAGACCTTACCTCTGAGCAGTTAGAAGAAGCTGCCAACATGTTAAAAGCCATAGCACATCCAATGCGGATTGCCATATTGAATTACCTTGAAGATGGTAAAAAACTTACCGTAACAGAAATTCACGAGTTGCTGGGGATTGAACAATCAACAACATCACACCATTTGGGAATTTTAAAAGACAAAGGTGTATTGTGCTCGAAAAGAGAGGGTAAAAATACATACTACTCTTTAAAACATGCCAACTTAAGCAATATTGTGAACTGTGTAAGTAAATGTACCAATTCATAAACCTATAAGGTAGACGATTTGAAATATGCGGCCATCCGGCGATTTGCCCGATGGTTTTTCTTTTGTTATGGAACGTTTCAACAAAAGTGTAATATCTTTGTAGTATAAACCACAAATCTAACGTTACATTTTATCATGGCAAAAATACGTGTTACCAAAGAATTTAATTTTGAAATTGCGCACGCCCTATGGAACTACGATGGCCCATGCGCTAATATTCACGGGCATTCTTATCGCATGTTTGTTACGGTAATTGGGGAGCCCATCGACGATGAAAAAAACCCAAAAAACGGCATGGTAATTGATTTTGGCGATTTAAAAAAAATCGTAAACGAACAGATCGTACTCCCCATGGATCATGCCGTTGTTTTAAACCGGAAGGCCGTTGATCGTTTGAATTGCCTGGACAGCCAAATGTTTAATAAACAACACATTATGGATTATCAGCCTACTTGTGAAAATATGGTGATCGATTTTGCTGACCGAATTCAAAAAAACTTGCCCGCCCATTTAAAACTGTTTAGCTTAAAACTACACGAAACAGCCACATCATTCGCCGAGTGGTATGCGGAGGATAATGAATAAATAAAGGCTCATTTTTTCTAAGGAAATGGAATCTGGTGACAACAGCAGTTCATCAATATTGAGATAACAAGAGATATCAAGAGTTCCTAAAATTAAAATTTTGGGGTTGGAACAAACCTGTATAAAAAAGAAGCATGATAAACACTGACTAAATACCTGTTTATCATTGACTTTTTTTTATGTGTATTGTAAATTTGTTTCTGAATCAAAAAAAAAACAAATGATTATGGACGCAGAAAAACTCAGCTTCCTATCTGAAAAAAACAATGACTTCATGCTTGAGCTCAGAAAAAAAGTCGATGATTATTTTATACAAAACAATATATCAAAGCATGGGAATATCAATCTGATAATCCAAACCTTTGTGATGCTTGCATTATACCTGGGACCTTATCTGCTGATGGTAACCGGAGTGGTCTCCAGCACTCCACTAATTCTTACATGCTGGATAATTATGGGTTTGGGGATGGCCGGTGTAGGTATGGATATTATGCATGATGCCAACCATGGTAGTTATTCTAAAAATCGCCGGTTAAATAACTTCCTTAGCTATTCATTGTATATTACAGGAGGATTACCAGTAACCTGGAGAATTCAGCACAACAACATACACCACAGCTATACAAACATTCACGGCTATGATGCTGATATTGAACCTGTAGAAATTTTGCGGTTTTCTCCTCATAAACCCCATCGGAAAATACACCGTTTCCAGCATATTTATGCCTGGATCTTATATGGATTAATGACTCTACTATGGATTACCACCAAGGATTTTCAGCAACTGGTCAGGTATAGAAAACAGGGACTGTTGGCCAGAGAAGAAAAATCTTACCGGCTTTTAATGCTTAAACTAATCCTCACCAAAATTGCATATTACATCATCTTTATTGGTATACCAATGTACTTCCTTCCAATACCTTGGTATATAACTTTACTGTTCTTTTTTGTTATGCATTTTATTGCCGGGGTAATCCTTGCAACAGTTTTTCAAACGGCACATATCATGCCCGATTCAGAATATCCCTTACCCGATAAAGATGGCAGGATAGAGAATAACTGGGTCGTTCATCAATTGTTGGTTACATCGGATTATGCCCCGAATAGCAGAATATTAACATGGTTGTTGGGAGGACTAAATTACCATGCAGTGCATCACCTTTTCCCCCATGTCTGCCACGTACATTATAAGAAAATATCTCCGATCATAAAAGAGGTAACGAATAAATATGATATTCCTTACCGTATACAGCCAACATTCTTTAAGGCCGTTGGCAAACATTTTGAAATGCTTAAGTTACTGGGGAAAAATAATTCCGTTTAAAAAAACAAATTGATTTTTGGGTAAATCATGATCAACAAACTCCTTTTAAAAGAGCCTTAAGCTTGACATGATGAATGGTTTCGATTTGATAAATTTTAATGTAACCCCACGGAGTTTGCTCAAATTTCGGCTTTTAACCTCCCAGGTATTATCACCCCGGGAAGAAAAAAATCTGTCGTATAAAAACAAAATGGTCGCAAACTAAACAATATAAAATACGGCTTGTTAAACTTACAAAAACATTGATAATGAAAATCTTCACTCCCCAAAAAACCCTTTTGCTTTTGATTGTTATCAGCCTGAGTGGTTGTAATGCAGGAGAAAAAAACAACTCCAACAAAACAACCCCCGATTTTAACCCCGATGTAGAAATTGAACTGACAGCAAAGCGCATGCCTATGCCGCTTTTGGATGGCAAACAAACAAACGTTTACCACTATGAATCCAGACTAATCAAAGGTGAAGATAGCAGCCTGTCCAACCTAAAGGATTCATATCTTGGTCCTGTCATCCGTATAAAACGAGGGCAAAAAATCAGGGTTATCTTTAAGAATAACCTTCCCCGTAAAAGCATTATCCATTGGCACGGGCTGCATATTCCGCCGCAGATGGACGGACACCCAATGCATGCTGTTGAGCAGGGAGAACAATACGTATATGAATTCAAGGTCGTCGACCGACCGGGAACCTACTGGTTTCATCCCCATCCTGACCAAATTACAGGTCCTCAGGTTTACAAAGGCCTGGCAGGATTATTTATCATCCGGGATGAGAATAAAGAATTACCTTCGGGAGAGTATGATCAACCATTGGTTATTCAGGACAGAACATTTGATGCCGATAACCAGCTGGTTTACCTTGATGATGATCCCATGAAGCAAATGCAGGGGTTTTTAGGAAATCAAATCTTTATCAACGGACAAAACAAACAAGCCCGAAATGTTAAACAGGCAACCTATCGCTTCAGGGTGCTTAACGGTTCCAATGCCCGGATTTACAAACTGGCATGGAGCGATGGTTCAGCTATTAAAGTAATTGCCACGGATGGCGGACTTCTTGAAAAACCCGTCAGTAAATCTTATTTATTACTGGCTCCTGGCGAACGGGTGGAGATTTGGAAGGACTTTTCAAATTACCTGTCCAAAGAACAGATTACCCTTGAAAGCCAGGCATTCAACCCAGGAACTGCTATGGGACGAATGGGTGGTGGAATGATGAGAGGTATGGGTGATGGAACAATGCAAAGCAATGTCTCACCGGATAATGGTGAAGCCCTGAAAATTTATACCCTTAACGTGACACAACAAAAGGGTGAGGTTTTGGAATTACCTCAAGTCTTGTCTGAGATTGAAAAAACAGAACCGTCAAAGGCCGTTAATTATGATACTCCTAAAAAATTTCATTTCTACAATGAGCGGATGAACTGGGTCATCAATGGGGAAACCTTTTCCATGGAAGAAGTGGCAGAATGGGAGAAAGTGCAACTAAATACGACAGAGGTATGGCAATTCATAAATGGAGATGATGGCCGTGGAATGGGCATGATGCAGGACATGATGCAACTTCCTCATCCGGCACATATACATGGACTACAATTTCAAATTATAGAACGCGATATTTCCGGGATGGATGCGGCCGTTTGGAATAGTGTTAAAGATGGTTTCATCGACCAGGGCTGGCAAGACACTTTTTTATTAATGCCCGGAATGAAAGTAAAAGTTATTATGACTTTCAAAGATTTCACCGGCAAATACATCTATCATTGCCACAACCTCGAACATGAAGATATGGGGATGATGCGGAATTACGAAGTTCATAAATAAGATTTTATCCGGTACTTCCGGGAAAATACCTGAGGTGATTACTGCAACAGGCCTGTTTTATGACAAAGCAAACAACAAACGCACCAAGGGATCCATAGCAAGGTCAAATACAATAGATAATGAAGCAAAAGAAAATAACCAATAAAAAAGAAAGGAGAGCATTATGATGAATGAATTTGGAGGACACCACTGGGGAATGGGCTGGTGGTGGATCATTGGACTAATCGTTCTTATTGTAATTATCTGGATAGTTGTAAAATCAATGAACCCGAATACCGGTTTCTCCCAAACTCCAGAAAAATCAGCACTTGATATTTTGAAAGAGCGTTATGCCAAGGGAGAAATCGACAAAAAAGAATTTGAAGAACGAAAGAAGAGTTTGATAGAATAATCATCTGCTTTTTATTAGAGCTGCAGGCTTGGCATTAAGAACGATTTTTATCATGATTTTTAATGTCGTTGGGCTCTGATAACGTATACCCATTTAGCTACCCTGCATATGTCCCAACGGAACTGCAACAAACTCATACACAAATCCTAAAGAACCGCAGATTCGGCATTATGATAAAAATTTATTTCGCCCTAACGGGATACAATTAACGCATATCCTTTTTTTCTTGATATTTGATTATTAATTGTAATTTGGTTGTTGTAATTTGGTTGTTTGATATAATAATCAAAAATTACCTTAAGTTAAAGTTTAATACCATGTCTAAAAATCTTTATCTGTTAGATGCTTATGCATTAATATACCGTTCGTATTACGCGTTTATTAAAAACCCGCGATTTAACTCCAAGGGGTTAAATACGTCGGCGATTTATGGTTTTACCAATACCCTGATTGACTTAATTGCCAAAGAAAACCCATCGCATGTAGCAGTGGTTTTTGATCCTCCGGGGCCTACTTTCAGGCACGATATGTACAAGGAGTATAAAGCACAACGTGAAGCCATGCCCGAAGATATCCGCAAATCGATACCGTATATCAAAAATATAATTGAAGGTTTTCAGATTCCCATTCTACAGGTAGATGGCTACGAAGCCGACGATGTGATTGGCAGTCTGGCCAAACAGGCAGAGAACGAAGGTTTCATCACCTACATGATGACCCCGGATAAAGATTACGGTCAATTGATAAGCGATCATATTATGATGTACAAACCCGGACGTGCCGGTGGAGATATGGAAATTATCGACAAAACAAAAATTTGTGAAAAATTCAAAATCGATCGCCCCGAACAAATTATTGATATCATGGGGTTGATGGGTGACAGCTCGGACAATATTCCCGGCGCTCCCGGTATTGGCGAAAAAACAGCTGTTAAGCTCATCGAAAAATACCGTAGCATTGAAAATATCTACAAAAATATTGATGAGCTTAAAGGAAAACAAAAGGAAAAGTTGCTTGATAATAAAGATCAGGTAATGCTTTCTAAAGAATTGGTTACCATAAAGCTTGATGTTCCGGTAAAAATTGATGTAAAAAAATTAGTGCTTGACGATCCTGATGAAGCGTTATTAACCAAATTATTTGAAGAGCTGGAGTTCAGGAGTACCGCACGCCGGCTGTTTCAAAAAGAGATTATTACTACACAGGCCGGCAGCGTGATGCAGGGATCCCTGTTTGGCGAAAATGATACAGACACTGCTCCAGGCCAGGAATCTAAAAATATATCCAATACAGATCATGAATATATTTTAATTGATGATCAAAAGCAACGAAAAAAACTTATTGATCAGCTCCACCCATTGAAAGAATTCTGTTTTGATACCGAAACCACCGAATTAAATCCTCACAATGCAGAAATTGTAGGCCTTTCCATTTCGTGGGAAGTGCATAAAGCGTATTATGTTCATCTGCCAAAAGACTCAAAAGAAACACAACAAATTTTAGACGAGTTCAAGGAAGTTTTTGAAAATGAAAAAATAAGAAAAATCGGGCAAAATATTAAGTATGACATTTTAGTGTTAAAAAATTACGGAATAACCGTACAAGGAGAAATATTCGATTCTATGATTGCCCACTACCTGTTACAACCCGAGCTTCGACACAACCTGAATTATCTTTCGGAACAATACCTGGGGTACAAACCGGTAGATATTGAAGAATTGATTGGCAAAAAAGGAGCGAATCAGGGTTCGATGCGCAATGTGCCGCTGGATAAACTAAAAAATTATGCAGCCGAAGATGCCGACCTTACCTTTCAGCTCAAAGAGCTTTTTGAAAAGGAACTGGAAAAAACCGGTTTGTCAAATTTGTCTGAAACCATTGAAATGCCATTGATTCCTATACTCGCAGAAATGGAAAACGCAGGCATAAAAATTAATACTGATGCTTTAAATGACTTTGCCAAAGACCTTAATAAAGAACTAATTAAAATTGAAGAAAAAATCATTGAACAGGCAGGTGTTCAATTTAACATTTCCTCACCCAAGCAGTTGGGCGAAGTGTTGTTTGATCAACTTAAATTAGACCCCAATGCTAAAAGAACCAAATCTAAACAATATTCAACCAGTGAAGAAACGCTGGTAAAATTAGTCGACAAACACCCGATTGTAAACGACGTGCTGGAGTTCAGGTCTTTAAAAAAACTTTTATCTACCTATGTCGAAGCCTTGCCAAAACTAATGAACCAAAAGACCGGCAAAATTCATACCTCTTATAACCAGGCTGTTGCTGCTACCGGGCGCTTAAGTTCAAACAATCCTAATTTACAAAATATTCCTATTCGCGAAGAGCGTGGCCGGGAAATACGAAAAGCATTTATTCCGCAAGATAAAAATCATATCTTGCTGGCAGCCGATTATTCGCAAATAGAACTCCGGCTTATGGCACATATGAGCCAGGATGAAAAAATGATTGATGCCTTTAAAAACAATACCGATATCCATACGGCGACTGCTTCCAAGATTTTCCACGTGGAACAGCTGTCGGATGTTACCCAGGATCAACGACGTAAAGCAAAAACTGCCAACTTCGGAATCATATACGGGATCTCAGCTTTTGGGTTATCGCAACGTTTAAATATTCCACGAACAGAAGCCAAACAGCTTATTGATGAATATTTTAAGGGTTTTCCGAAAGTAAAGGAGTATATGGACAAAAGTATTTCTGTGGCCAGGGAAAAAGGGTATGTGGAAACCTTAATGGGCCGCAAACGATTCCTGAAAGATATCAATTCCCGTAATGCTACGGTTCGTGGTTTTGCCGAGAGGAATGCCATTAATGCGCCCATTCAGGGTTCGGCAGCCGATATTATTAAACTGGCTATGATTGATGTTTTTAATGCGCTTGAAAAACAAAATCTAAAAACCAAAATGATACTACAGGTGCATGATGAATTAATTTTTGATGTGTACAAACCCGAATTAGCGCAGGTAAAAGAGTTGGTTAAAAACAAGATGGAAAATGCAGTTAAACTAAGCATTCCGCTTACCGTTGATATAGGAGCCGGCGAGAACTGGCTGGAGGCGCATTAGTAAAAGTGGCCGTTGACAGCTGCATTAGCAGTCAATAGCAGCAGGAGGCAACAGAAGAAAGCAATTTTCTTTTATTGGACAGATACAGGATGCTAGTGACAGGATGTAAAATTAAGGAAATATACATAAGCTTCCTTGCCCGTCAAAAGGAAAAAACTCCAGGTATGTTAAAACGAAGGATGACAATAGAACACAGATTAAATTTATTGAATACACAGCTTTTTTCTGATTATCACAGAGGTTATACTAAAATTTTTGCGGCCTGCGCCCCTGCCTGCCAACGTCAATAGGTTAAGGCTTGTCTTTGTTCAACCATCTCCCTCAGGGGGGTGACCCCGTTTGGATTGCACTCCCTCGAGGGATATGCCCGGAGGGCAGAGGGTAAGTTCCCACGAACGAATTAACATTAGCCTGCCGGCTGCCAGGTTAGCGGGGAAAAACAGAAGCAACAATCACCAGCGTCAGTATATTAAATTTAATATTAAAAGCTACGATATAACTCTTTGCGGATAAAACAAGATTCGTTTGGGATACCTAAAAAGAAGACGGATATTCTTTTATATCTTTGTAGCCGTTTTAAAGCAAACAGAATGGCCGAAAACTACACCAAACTGGGAAGCAAAAAAATCAGCAGGCTATTGTTCAGCCTGTCACTACCGTCGATGATTGGTATGTTTGCCAATGCCATTTACAATATTATAGATACTATATTTGTTGGTCGGGGTGTGGGGTCTCTGGGCATTGCAGCCGTTACGATTGTTTTGCCTATCATTGCAATTATCTCATCTTTTGCTCATATGATAGGGATTGGAACCTCTTCCTTAATATCCCGAAAATTAGGAAAAGGAGATGTTCAGGAAGTAAATGCCATTGCCGGTAACGGGTTTTTGCTTATTATCCTGGTGGGCATTTTTTTTAGCATCATCGGTGTTATATTTACCGATCCCATTATGCGGGCTTTTGGAGCCACAGAGAGCATTCTTCCCCTGGCACATGATTATGGACAAATTGTCTTTATCGGAATGTTGTGGTTTCCTTTTTGTGTAGGCACCAGCAACTATTTACGTGCCGAAGGTTTTGCGCGCGAAGCGATGTTTGCCATGCTATTGGGAATTTTAGTCAACACTGTGCTTGATTACATCTTTATCTTTCCAATGAATATGGGGATCCGTGGTGCTGCCTTAGCAACAATTTTAGGTAAATTTTCCACGTTGCTATACCTTATATGGTACTTTTCCGGTTCCAAAAGCATCATTTCCATCAAATTGCGCTACCTGAGGTTGCAGAAGCATATCTTAAAGCCATCCCTTTCAGTAGGATTGTCTGGGTTTGGTATGCGATCCTCCAGCAGCTTTGCCAATATTGTACTCAACCATACGCTGGGTGCTCTGGGTGGGGATACCGCCATTGCTGTTTTTGGAATTATTTACAAAACCACTTTATTTTTTGGAATGCCGTTCTTTGGTTTGAATCAGGGCATGCAGCCGATAGTAGGGTATAATTTTGGTGCCGAACAATACCAGCGTGTCAAACATACGGTCAAGTTAGTCATTAAATATTCTCTAATATACGGAGCCATAGCCGTCATTTTCTTTGAAATCTTTTCCCGGGATATCTTTACCCTCTTTACAAACGAACAAAAACTGCTTAGTCAGGGACCACGAGCCCTGCGTATTGTTGTGATGATGATGTGGCTCATGGGCGTTAATACCATGTCGATGGGTATTCATCAGGCGATGGGCCAGGCCAAACAATCCTTTGTATTAGCTATACTGCGATGGGTTCTGCTCATTACTCCTTTAATTCTTATCCTTCCCCAAATTAAAGGTCTTGGGCTGGATGGAGTGTGGTTTGCATTTCCTGCCGCTGATTTTATGGCGGCGGTTGTTTCTCTCTTCATCTTGTACAACACTTTCAAGCAGAAACAAATCGTTTAACAAGGATGAGCAGAAGAGCATTACACACATAAAAACACCGGTTTAGTAAGTGTTGTTCATAGAATTATCAATACCCCACGGAAACTTACTCTTCTTTTTTATTTCCTGCACCCGAAAGGATTGAAGAATATTTTTCCTGGTTATTTAAAAGTTCAATCGCTTTTCTCAGCTGATTATCATCTTTTAAATTGGTTTGTATCTGTCCTTCTTCGTAATAATACCTTCCGACAATTTCATCGCGTAAAAACTGGATTATTTCGGGTTTAAAAGCGTATAAATCCTCTTCCTTATCATTTAACAACCGGCTTTGCAACGCTTCAATTTCTTTTTCTGCTCTTTTGTAATACTTTTCACGCTTGGCAACCTTAATCAACTCTTCTAATTCTTTTTCACTTTGGCTTTCATAATCAAAAGCTTGTTTTAAAGCAAAAGCGACAAAATCCTCATATATTTCATCGGTAATATCAAATTTTTCAACTTTTTCAATGGTTGGGTTCTTAAAAGCAAATTTTGTGGCAAAATCAAAAATCACATTTTGAGAAATAAGGCTAATCGTCAACTGACTAACCTCTTCCGATTCAACATCAACATCCGGTCTTATTCCTCCGCCATCGTATACCACTCTTCCATTACGGGTTTTAAACTCAGAGATTAATGAATCGGGGATTTGTCCAACACTCCCATCTTCGTTGCGATGGGTATAATCGAGAGCCTGTATACAACGTCCGCTGGGAATGTAATATTTCGCGGTAGTAACTTTCAGCTGAGCATTGTAATTAAGTGGGATGGTAGTCTGTACCAGTCCTTTACCAAAAGTACGCTGGCCAATTACCACTCCCCGATCGAGATCCTGAATAGCTCCGGCCACAATTTCTGATGCCGAAGCCGAAGTTCTGCTTACCAGAACAGCTAACGGTATTTCTGTATCGTATGCGGCATCTGAAGTTTTCAAGGTCTGGTTCCATTTTTTTGTTTTCCCTTTGGTGGATACAATCTCCTCTCCTTTGGAGATAAACAAATTACAAACCCTGGGTGCTTCCACTAACAGTCCTCCCGGATTACCTCTTAAATCAAGAATTACCGATTTAATTTGGTGTTCTGCTTTCAAGTCTCTTAATGCATTTTTTATTTCGCGTGAAACATCCGGAGTAAATTTTGACATCCGGATATAGCCAATATCTTCCTGAACCACACCATAGTAAGGCACACTTTTTATCTTCACCTCTTCCCGCACAAGCTCTTTTTCCATCTTTTCGCCGGTATAGGGTCGTTCAATAAGCAGTTTTACACTGGTCTGAGGAACTCCTTTTAATCGTTCACTTACTTGATCTAACGGAATTTCATCGGCTGGTTTCCCATCAATTTTCAAAATTTTATCTCCGGCTTTTAATCCTGCTTTATCAGCAGGGAATCCTTTATACGGTCTGGCTACAATTGGAAATTCTTCGGTGCTTCTTATCAACGCACCAATTCCACCATACTCACCGGTGGTCATAAAATTAAACGCATCCATATCCTTTTCGGGAATATACACGGTATATGGGTCTAGCTCTTCGAGCATTGCATTGATTCCGGTTTCCACCATCTTCTCAGGGTTTGTCTCATCAACGTAGTAAACATTTACATCTCTAAAAAGAGAATAAAAAATATCCATGCTTTTAGCGATTTTAAAATCATCGCCCTCCTTAAAACTCCACAAAAAGGTGGTAGTAATTCCTGTTAGCAGGATAAACACCACTGTTTTAATAAAAATATTTTTTGATCTCATCTGTTTTTCCTCTTTT
>DATFIZ010000048.1:0-41510 GCA_035269575.1 Bacteroidales bacterium
TTCTGTTTGAGCGAACAAGAATTTGCTTACTATCAGGAGTCCAGTCCAGCACAACATTATCCCAACCACCGCGCGGAGGCATTTCTCCAACATCGTTGTAATAAGTTAATTGTTTGGGTGTTCCTCCATCTGAAGGCATTATAAATACCTGTCTGCTACCCGAATATTCGGCAGAAAAAGCAATCCACTGTCCGTTGGGTGAAATTTTAGGGAATAATTCTAACCCTTTGTGAGATGTTAACCGTTTGGCATCGCCGCCATTAGCATCTACCGTCCAGATATCACCGGCATAAACAAATGCTATCTTATCCTTATTGATATCCGGAAAACGTAGCAATCGAACATCGTTTTCAGCTTTTGTTACTAAAGAAAAGCTGAAAAAAATTAGAGTCGTTAGTGTGATAATTAGTTTGTTTTTTCGCATGTTATTATGTTTTGAGTTATTAATTGATTGGACATTTAAATCGTTCAAAAGATTAAACTTTAAAGGTAAAAAAAATATAAGAAAGAGAAATATTTTATATGAAGAACGATGGAACTGCACATAAAACTTACCTTAAAATTGTTTTACAAATGATTCAATATATTGTTCATTATCGAACATTTTTGGCCTGAAATCGAACAATAAGAGTTTTAAAAGCTTATATTGATTCTTTGTTAAGGTGAACATAATAAGGTGGTTATGTACTGTTGGCACTAAACTTGATATAAAACGTGATGACTATAACCAATTTTTTTTAAAATGATAAAAAATTACTTATTAACAGCCTTTCGTAACCTAAAAAAACATACTGCTTTTTCTCTTATTAATATTATTGGCTTATCCATCGGTATGGCCTGTAGTATTTTAATTCTGCTTTGGGTACAGGATGAGTTAAAATTTGACCGCTGGCATGAAAAAAACGAACGAATTGGGCGGGTGTTAGTTCGGGATATACAAGGTGACGACCTTTTTGAAATAGGCGTAACTCCTGCTGCATTAGCGCCGAACATGCAACATGATTTTCCTGAAATTGAACATATGTGCAGGTTCAAAAACTGGGGTAACTGGTTGTTCAAATATGACGATGGAGAATTTATTCAGGGAAGTAGTGGGGCTATTGACACAACAGGCTTTGATATTTTTGATTTTAAATTTATACATGGAAATCCTGATGATGCACTTTCTGATGAACACAGTGTGGTTCTCACCCGGGAACTGGCTAATCGTATATTTGGTGATGAGGATCCCATGGGCAAGATGCTTGAAGTGAAAGAGCGTGGGGTATATAAAGTAACGGGTATCATTGAGAATATCAATCACTCACATTTTGATTTTGATTTTTTATTCCCTTTCCACAATTTGCGTCAGGATGGAGAGAATATTGATGAAATGGGGCGCGGGTCTTATAATTTTACCACCTATTTTTTATTGAAAAATAAAGATTCTTTTCAAACGGTTAATCAAAAACTGAAAAGATACTTAGATAAATTCCATGAAGAAAATAAAAGAGAACTGTTTGCTCAAAAGTTAAACGATATTTATTTAAAATCGCATTTTGCGTATGATTTTACCATTCGTGGGGATATGAATAATGTAATAACCTTTTCGGCGATTGCTTTCTTGGTGCTGTTAATTGCTTGTATCAATTTTATGAATCTTACCACGGCACGTTCGGGTAACAGAGCAAAGGAGATTGGCTTACGAAAAGTTGTCGGAGCCAAACGAAGAAATATAATCACCCAATTTTTTAGCGAATCCATTTTAATGTCTCTTCTTTCTTTCTTATTAGCCATTATTTTAGTTGTACTATTTATTCCAAAATTTAACGAATTGTCGGGAAAGAGCTTGTCAATTAATGTATTAACCAATCCTTTAATTATAAGTTTATTAGTAGGTATTGCTGTTTTAACCGGTTTAATTGCCGGCAGTTATCCTTCGTTATATTTATCGGCTTTCAGACCACTAAAAGTATTAAAAGGGAAATTGAGCAATGGCTCCAAAAGTTCTTCTTTAAGAAAAGTCCTGGTTATTATCCAGTTTACTTTATCCGTTGCCTTAATCATTTCAACCATATTAATATCCAAACAAATTAAGTTTATTAAAGATAAAGATTTGGGTTATAATAAACACCATTTAATCTATTTGGTAATGAATAATAATACCCGTAAAAATTATGAAACCATAAAACAACAACTTTTAAAAAACAAAAATGTTCAATCGGTAACCACAAGCCGCGTGCTGCCCGTTTATGCATGCCCGTCGATGACACTCAGTCAGTGGGAAGGCAAAAATGATGATTTTAGCATGCCACTCCATTTTATTGATATTGGTTTTGATTTTATTAAAACCATGGAGATTGATATAGCTGAAGGACGTTCTTTTAGTGAACTAAGAGCTTCAGATACCATAAATTCAGTTATTGTTAATGAGGAGGCCGTTCGAAAAATGGGTATGCAAAATCCATTAGGTAAGAGCATTTTTTTTGGAGGCGAATCCAAATATATCATTGGTGTAATGAAAGATTTTAACTTTAACAATATTAAAAATAAGATAGCACCCCTGTTATTGTATATTAATCCAAGCGAAGCCAGGTTCTGCTTTATCAGGATTAATTCAGACAAAATGGATAAAACATTAAACTATGTAAAGGATACCTGGAAAACTTTTGAACCCGATTATGACTTCAATTACAGGTTTTTAGATGAAACACTTAACCAACTTTATCTGGCCGAGCAAAGAAGTAATAAGTTGATTAATTATTTTACCATTTTTGCTATTTTAATATCTTGTTTAGGCATCTTTGGTTTAGCGTCGTTTATGGCAGAACAAAAAACAAAAGAAATTGGGATTCGAAAAGTTATGGGCGCATCAATACTCACAATTATTAAACTATTCACCATCGAGTTTATTAAGTTAGTGATTATTGCCAATATTATAGCCTGGCCCATTGCATGGTTTGCCATGAATAAGTGGCTTGAAAATTTTGCGTATCATACTCATTTAGCCTGGTGGATGTATGGTTTAGGTGCTGTGCTATCTTTAACCGTAGTTATTGTTACCATAAGTTATCAATCGTATAAAGCTGCTATAAAGAATCCGGCGAATAGTTTACGATATGAATAAATAATTTTTGGAAAAAATCAATACTAATCGGTCAAACCGCTCCATGCGGTTTGACCGATTACTGTTTGTTAATTAACGAATTTTAGGCGTTTGTTGCGTATTTTTATACAAATTTTTCCCTGCGTTGTAAGTTAATCAGTGCCCAAAGTAAAGAAACTACTGATCCAATAATTAACATTAACCGGTTTTGAAAAAGCACATTTTTCCATACGGCCATACTCATATCACTAGGTACATCAAAGGGGTTGAGAAAAATATTCCATTTATTGTAGTGAAGGTTTTCCCCCAATATCATAAAAAACAAACCAATAATTACCATTAAAACAGCTGCTCCGTTTGCATTGCGAAGTAACGTAGTAAATAGAAAGGCTAATGAGGATAAAAAGAATAAGCAAAACATTAATTCGTAAACCATTTTAAAAACAGGGATTCGCAATACGGCAAAATAAGAAAACCATGACATTAAAATTAAGATTACCAAAAGTAACATCATGATAATTAGAAAACGAACGAGGTATACTTTATAACGATAATTAGGAACCCCAAAAATAATTTCAAGCATACGGGCATCTTTATCGTTTTGAATGTTAAAAATTACCGGATAAAAAACGATCAGAACTCCGGGAAAAATTAATGTGGAAAAAATATCATGATTAGCCACAGCAGCATTATTAAAAAGCATTATACCCATTACCATCAGGAAGAATGCAATCGCTGCTATAAAAAAGTAAATAAATTTATTTGCAAAGATAATCCGCAGATTATAGATGATGATATCATATCCAAGTTTTATTTTATTTAAAATATTCATAACGAACGATTTGTTTCTGTTTTATTTTATTCTTCTTTTTTTGCCAGTAAATAAAGGTAGGCATCTTCTAAGTTTGCTTTAACCTGTTTAGCTCCTGTAGCAGGCATTTCATCTGCAAGGCATCTGCATCTTATAGTTTCACCATCTTTCATGTGATGAATGATAGCATATTGTTTTTTTAAGGATTCAAATTCATCCGCAGAAACATTCAACATCCATACCTTATCTTCAGCAATCTGCGCCATCTTTATCGGAGCCCCCAAATATTTTACTTCCCCTTTTTTCATCACTGCAACACGATTACAAGAGCTGGCTACATCTTCAATAATATGGGTTGAGAAAATTACAATTCTATCTTTGCTTAACTCCACCAGCAAGTTCCTGAAACGTATTCGCTCTCTTGGATCAAGTCCTGCCGTTGGTTCATCAACGACCAGAATTTTAGGTAAATGGAGAAGGATTTGCGCAATTCCTATTCGTTGTTTCATTCCTCCCGAGAACGAACCAATGGTTTCATTCCGGTTTTCATACATGTGTACGGCATTTAGTACATATTCAATTCGTTGGGTTCGCTCCTTCTGATTATAGAGTTTTTTTAATATCCCCATATAATGCAAGAAGTCCCAGGCAGTCATGTTTTCGTACATTCCAAATTCCTGGGGTAAATACCCGATTAATCCCTGTAACTCTTCTCGTTTTTCACTAACATCAATACCATTGATGGTTATTTGACCATAACTTTGTTCTAAAATACCACAGACAATTCGCATCAGGGTAGATTTCCCTGCTCCATTTGGTCCGAGTAACCCAAACATACCATGATTAATCTCAATAGAAACACCTTTTAAGGCTTTAAACGGAATTTTTTTCTTACCTATTACCGGGATTATTTTTACAAAACGGTAAAATGCTTTTCTTATACCCCTGAACTTTCCTTTCAATCTGTTTACATCCGTATTTTTTTGATAAAGATTATCGGAAGTAATTTTTATTAAAAGCAAAAAGTACCATATTATCCCTGCTGTTATAACAAGTCCGATTAATTCAAATTTTTCATAAAATAAGAAGAGTGAAAGGGCAGGGAATATCCAAAAGAAAAACCTTGAGCCAAAATGGATGATATTTCCTATAATTTTCCGGTTATTATTTTTTAGGCTTTTGGCATACTTATTTACAGGTGTCAAAAAATTTAATATAAGGATATAAAGAAAAACGGGTAAAATAAAAAACCAAAATCCACTTTCAATATGAAAATAGATAAAGTAAATGATAAAGCCAATAAGTGGAATTTGCCAGATTAACTGTTCAAAATCTTTGATCGATTTATATTCGTGTTGAATTCCTAAACGTTTTCTAATTCTAATTCCCGATTTCCACTCACGCATAAAACGGCTGTCCCAGTCATATATTTTTACCAGGTTTCTTATTTTTATCTGTAGTTTATCCTCTTCATCAATCAATCTTTCACTGGCTTTTCTCAGGCTGTTTTGTATGAAATATATTACAGCAGGGACTCCAATCATTAAAAGGATAAATACAATGGTTTGCCAGACACGGCGATCAATATCGGTAAATATAAAATAGCTGCCAATAACCCATATTGCTGTTTGTATAATTTTTATATATGTTTTCTGGTGCTGCATCCATCTTAAGGATGACTGTAATCCTGAATTTAACGTAGGAATAAACACAAGGGTTAATAAGGTACTAACGGTGAGTCCGCCGATAATCGTAATAGCAAAAGGAACACCGATTAAAGTTACATATTCGGCTTTTCCTAAAGCTAAAGGGATTAAGGCAATAATAGTTGTTATTGCAGTAATTAGAATGGGACGTACACGTGCTAATCCTGCCATCATTAAAGCTCTGGATTCGGTATATCCTCGCCTGCGTAATACCCGGGAATAATCTATAAGCAATATCCCGTTATTGACAACAATCCCAAGTAAAATCAGCAGTCCGGTTAATACATTCATATTCATTAAGGATGTTCCTGTGAGAATGAGGAGAACCAGTGACCCGATAGCAGCCAATGGAATGGAGAACATCATGACAATTGGAGTGGTAAATGATTCAAATACCGATGATAAAATCATATAAATTAAGATAAATGCCATGAAAAGTAAAAACCCAAATTCACCCAGGTTGTCTTCTTCGTGAATCACTTCCAACGCGATACCTGAGGGAACAGTCATTCCGGATATGATTTCATCCACTTCAATACGGGCAGGCTCAAGCAGGTCTTTTTCACTTTGCACCTCGCTGATAAACTGGTATACAACTTCCACCTGTTTTTCCTGATTTGTCCTTTGTATCGTCGACAGTCCTTCGGTGAAATTGAAAGAGCTTATCTCCTGTAATTCAAAAGTAGCTCCCTGAACACTACGGACAGGAAGAGCTTTTAAATCGTTAATATCTCTTTCATCTGCGTTAGCGTAACCTACTGATTTTATCTGAATATCGTACTCTTCGGTTCCTTGCTTAAAACGGGCACCACTTGAAAATTCCGGTTGAAACGAATTTAACTCCGAAAGTACTGATGTAACCGGTATGTCATATAAAGCCATAAGTTGCTTATCGAAATGAAGGAGTAGCTCGGGACGATTATCCGGCACTCTTACATCCACTCTTTCGACAGAGGTTAGTTGTTCCAGATAGTATTTTACATCGTTTGCCTGATTTAACATTTTATTAAAATCCTGACCTTTAACAACTACTTTTTCGCGTTGAGTACCTATTCCCAGCATACGTCCAAACTCATCATCATCGTAGCTGCTTCCGCCAAAACGCCTTCCTGAGGCAGGAGGGTCCCAGCTAAAGTTTGCCGGGCTTAAATCTTTTACTTTATCAATAATTTCATTTTTGATTTTTGGGATAGAAAAATGACGAATTTTTTTATAGTCATCTTTCAACGAGATAGTCAACACGGCTTCTTCTTCGTATATCTGACTTAAAATATCCTTTTTTTCTTCAAGGTCTTCCAGCTTTTGCTCTGCTTCGGCAATTAATATGTCCGTATTATCCAGGGTTGTTCCACCCGGCATTGTTACATATAGTTTTAAATCTTTTATCTCTGCTTCTTCGGATGAAATGATACTTATGCCAAGACTTATAAGTAGGGTTATAAAAAAGACCAATAATGCACCCAGTATGGTTTTTCCGGGTTTGCGCATACAGGTTTTTAATAATACCATATAAATCTGGATTAACCGGTTGTGATATGCTATTTTTTCAAACCGAAGAGGCTTAGCTGTTCCCCGAAGTTTTAAAAATGCATGGGTTATCATTGGAATAAGCAACAATGCAACAACTAACGAAACGAGCAGGGTTGAAATAATTGATACGCCAATATGTTTTCCTATTAATCCAATAAAAAAGTTGGTTGAAAAAACAAAGGGTAAGAAAACGGTAACAGTTGTTAACGTTGCTGCAAATATTGACCGCCAAACTTCTTTTGTACCCTGGATTACTGCCTTGTCGGGATGGATTTTCTTTGCTGCCAGCCGATAAATATTTTCCAGCACTACTACACTGTTGTCAAGCAACATACCGATTGCCAGAGCCATTCCCAGCAGGGTTAAGCTGTTGATGGTTATACCAAAGGCATAAAAGAAATTAAAGGCAGTATATACCGATATAGGTATTGCTAGCGCTATTGCAACAACCAGGCGTAAGTTTTTTAAAAATATCCATAAAACAAATATTGCCAATAAACCCCCAATCAATGCCAGTTGAATGATGGAGTCGATATTGTTTTCCATGGTTTCGGCATTGTTTGACTGCACCACAATTTCAATATCTTTGCCGGCCAACTCGTTGTTAAGTATTTCAATTTGGTTGATAACACTATTCGCTAAAGCAATAATATTGGCTTGCGAATCTTTGGTTAGCGTAATGGTTACAGCTTCTTTTCCGTTTACACGGCTGTAAGAATCTTGTTTTTTAACCCCATAATGAATATCTGCTATGTCCTGGAGCTTAATTTTTCCTTGTTCTTTTACAATGAGATTGTTAATGTCTTGGATATCATCAAACTCAGCGATAACATTTACAAAATGGAGCTGGTTGTTCCGGGAAACTTTTCCAACAAAAGTTCTTGCTTTACTGTTATTATTTAAGGACGAGCGAACATCTGCAGGAGTAATTCCGTAGCTTTCTCCTATATTCTGATGTAAGGTTATCTCAATTGATTTTTCTCTTCCTCCGAATACTTCAGCATTGGCAACACCTTCAATATTTTTTATATTATTGATTATTTCCTGATCTGTAACCTGGCGTACACGATTCACTCCGCCGCTACCTCTTACCTGGAGTGTCATAAACATGTTATTCATCTGTTCCAGATCGAACTTAAACGTTTGTACCTGGAACTCTTCGGGAAGGGTCCCTTTTACTTCATCGATTTTTTCAACAAGTTTGAGATATGCATATTTCAGATTTGTATTTTTTTTGTAAGATATTTGAATACTTCCGGATTGTTGTCCTGCCGTAGATTTTATTTCTTCAATTCCTTCCAGTGTTCCAATGGCACCTTCCAGTGGAATAATTGCCTGGTTTTCCATGTATTTAGGGTCAACTTCTAATGGAGTACCCACATTAACAAACAACATGGGAAGGGTGGCATTTGGATAAAGTTCTACCGCCAGTTGTTTATAGGAAATAACTCCCAACATGGTAAGCCCGGCAAAGAGCATTGCAATTAAAACTTTTCTTTTAATGATGAAGTTCATATTTTATTACTTTTTCTTAGCGTCTTGCCGACTTAGCGAGAGATTTTTTCACGCAGTGCCGCAAAGTTTTATATATTTAATAATATCTTTCTATTTATCATTTTCTCCGCGTCTTAGTGTCTTTGTGAGAGGTTATATCACGCAAAGCCCAGATCCACAAAGGAATTATGCTGTATTTTGTTTTAATAATTTCATTTTTGCCCGGTCAAAAACATAGTAAACACATGGAATAACAACCAGTGTTAATAATGTTGAAGTTACCAGTCCTGCAATAACGGCAATAGCCATAGGCGATCGTAAATCAGCACTTTCCCCAATGCCAAATGTTAATGGTAAAAGTGCCAGTATTGTTGTTATGCTTGTCATTAAAATTGGCCTGATACGGTTTTCACCTGCACTTATGACTGACTCCTTTAAAGATAACCCCTGTGCTTTAAATTGATTGATTGCATCTACTAAAATAATAGAGTCGTTAACAGCAATACCGGCAAGCATAATCATGCCAATATAAGCCATGATGCTAAGCGATTTGCCTAAGATAAGAAATGCCCAGACAGAACCAATTCCGGCAAGGGGAATGGTTAAAATAATGGTAAATGGATGAATTAACGATTCAAATTGAGAAGCCATTACCATATATACCAAAACGATGGATAAAATTAAAGCAAAACTAAGTCCTGCAATTGCTTCCTGTCTTTTCTGCTCTTCACCGATAATGGCAATTTCATATTCAGGTGGTAATTTTATGTCAGCCACTTGCTCACGAACTTTTTGAACAACCTGATCAAAAGCGACCGAATGATCTACATCGGCTAAAATCTTACCTATCCTGTTTTGATTTCGCCTGAAGATCTGTTTTGGAGATGAAGATTTTTTAATATGAGCCAACTCATACAATGGGACATCATTATTTCCATTCTTTAACGTAATATTGTTAAATTCGGATAAACTCATATCGGGTAGTTTTACCGTAATATCATTCATTTCCCCATCTTTTTCATATTTTCCGGCATCTTTACCCATTAATAGATCTTTCAGCTGATTGGTAATATCATCAACACTCATATTATATACTCCTGCCTTGTAACGGTCAATAACTACATCAACTTCGGGGGCCCCTTTTTCAATATTTGTTTTTACATTTAACAATTCGGGGATGGTTTGCAGCCTGTTTTTTATTTCGGAAGATATATCATCCAGAATTTTAATATCTTCACCTTTTACTTCAACGATTAAGGGAGCTTCATCTGTACCCATGGTTGATTGCAATGCTGTTTGGTTACGTATAATGGATATTTCAGCATCTGGAATTGTTTCTAGTAATTCCTCAATATCAGCAATTATTCTATTTGATTGATGAATATATTTTTTATTCAGAAGGATTTTCAATGTTGCGGTGTTTTCATTCTGAAATACCGATTTATCATTGCCCGAGGATGTGGATGGCCCAATTTGGCTGTAGATTATATCCAGCTTGTCGTCTAACATCTCAGTAACCATTAATTCAATATTTCTAATGGTTCCCGATGTTCGTTCCAGCTGTGTTCCTTCTTTTAGTTTTATATCAACAGTAAATTCGCCTGATCCGCTTTTAGGCAGAAACTCAGAACCTACCATCGGAAAAATATAAATGGTTAATCCCAGCAAAAGGAGTGAAACGAAAATAATAATCCCTCTTTTGTTAAGGATGTTGGATAAAAGATTTCCATACCATACAATGCGTACTGATTTAATTTTTTTATTCTTTTTTTTGTTGCGGTAGGCATAGTGAAAAAGCATTGGAATAACCAGTATGGCTACAAATAATGAAGCCAGTAGAGAAAAAGCTACGGTCCAGGCCTGATCTTTAAAAAGTGCTCCCGAAGCGCCATGTAAGTAAACAATCGGAAGAAACACAACAATAGTAGTAAGTGTTGAGGCAACAATTGCACCGCCAACCTCGGCTGTTCCTTGTATAGCAGCATCCTTCACAGACATCCCCTGTTCCATATTTCTGAAAATATTCTCCACTACGACAATCGCATTATCTACCAGCATCCCTGCACCCAGGGCGAGACCGCCCAACGTCATTATATTTAGTGTTAAGCCATTAAAGTACATTAAGTTAAAAGTGGCAATAATCGAAATAGGAATAGCAAAACTAATAATGGCGGTTACCTTTAATCTACGTAAGAAAATGAAAAGTACAAACACGGCAATTAAAATGCCCACTAAAGCAGTTTCCTGCACTTCGTTAATTGCTGTTTGTATAAAATCTCCCTGGTTTTGAACAATGATAAATTCGTAACCGGGTAATGCTTTTTTTATCGATTCAAACGAGTCCATCAGGTCTTCAACCGCTTTTACCGTATTAAAACCCGTTTCTTTAAAAATGGAGAGCCCTACACAACGTTGTCCGTTAATTCGAACAATGTTCTGTGGGTTTTTATTAACAAAACTTACCTTCGCTAGATCTTTTAGAAATATTGGTGTTTTTATGCTGGCATTTTGATTTTCTGTCCCGTTAACCAGTTTGTAACTCAGTACTATATTTTCAATATCCTCAATATTTTTTACCAGGCTTGTTCCCTTAATGATATATTTTTTCCCCATTTCAATAATGGTTCCGCCTGAAACATTTCGGTTTACGTTTTGAATTTCCTGAACAATTTGTCCTGTAGTTAAACCAAAAGCATCCAGTTTATAGGGTTCTGTTTCAATCAGGACTTCCTTTTCTTCGGTCCCTGTTAACGTAACATCGGCAATTCCTTCTAACCGGATAAGTTCGTTTCTGATATAATTTTCTCCAACTTTTCTCAACTCATCCATGTCACTTATTTCCGGATGTCTTAATCCAATAATGAGTACAGGAGAAGCATTAGGATCATGTTGTGTGATGTTAAATTCTTCTATTTCTGCGTTCTGGCTATAGGCTGTAAGTGCTTTTTGTAAATCAAGAAATGCTTCATCCATATCGCTACCCCAGGTATATTCTATGGTAACTCTTGCAGTTCCTACCATACATACAGACGATACCTGAGAAACACCTTTTTGTCGCATAGCCTGAGCTTCAATATCTTTTATATATTGTTTCTCCATTTCCTCCGGAGGACGTTCTCCAGCTTTTATCTCAACAAAAATTCTCGGGGCATTCATATCCGGAAGCAAATCAACCCCTAATCTCCCAAAGGATATGTATCCCAAAAGAATTATTGCGATTACAATCATCGAAACCGTTACAGGATTATTAACCGAAAATTGTGTTATTTTTTTCATACATTTTATTTTTCTTTTTAAAATATAATCTAAATTGTTAAATAGTTAATTTACTTAACAACCTTAACTTTTGAACGATTTCTGAGGGTTTCAAACCCTTTAATTACAAGCCGGTCATTTTTATCCAGTCCTGAGGTGATTTGTACTTCATCAGGATTTTCCAGTCCGAAGGTAACAACTCTTTCTTGAGCCAGTCCTTTATCTACAACAAAAACAGTGTTTCCTCGCTGTTTTGATAAGATCACATCTTTTGGAATAATAATCGAACTGTCGGCCGAGGCAACAATTATTTCTCCTTTAGCAAACATCCCCGGACGCATTAATAAATCCTGATTATTAATATCAATGATTATTTTGAATGATCGTGTGTCGGCATCAATAGCGGGAGATATCTGGGATACAACTCCTGACAACGTATCTTCCGGAATGGTATAATTTGTCACTTTTACGTTTTGTCCTTTTCTTATCTCTTTAAGGGCTTTTTCGGCTAAACTAACTTCCATAAAAAGTTTGCTGTAATTCATTAGTTTAAACATCGTGGAGCCGGCATCTATTTTGGTTGTGGGAGTATAGTAGGGCAAATCAACGATCACTCCTGAAAAGGGAGCCGTTATATGCATCTTTTCTAAACGTATCAATGCATCATCATAGTTGTACTGCGAGTTAATATAATCAATTTCAGCATTTTTAAGTTCACTGAGGGTAACTCCTCCTTTCTCGTACAACGATTGCTGCTTGTCATAAATTTGTTTTGCAATTTCAAGGCTTAACTTAAGCGAATTGATTTTTATGTTATTCTCATATTCTTTATCTTCCAAACGGATAATTTTGTCTCCTTCTTTTACATAATCGCCTAAAGCATATTTTTTTCCTGTTGAAGGATTGGTTAATAAATGATATTTACCTGCAATTTCTGATTTTTTGTTGATTTCTTTATCCGGATAAACCGTTCCGGTGGTCTCAATATATTTTTCTATTGATTTTAATTTTAAATCAATAACAGAAACCGGCACAGAAATATCTTTACTTAGATCCTTTTCTTCGTTATTACACGATGCCAAAAGTGTAATTGCTACTAAAAGTGTAATTAATTTCTTCATTTTTATTTGATTTGTAGGGTTGTATATTTTTCTTAATTTTTTATTCATCCTTGGGTCTTATATTCGTTTGTAATTCTTGTGGAACAAAGGAAATATTGTTTTCAAAATCCCACAACGATTGTATTTTCAGGTTTAATAATTCGAGTTTGTAATTGATTAAAGCATTAGCCAAATCCATCTTTTTTTGCGATAACTGATTCTGGTACCTTTCCAGGTCGATGCTTGTTAAATCTCCGTTTTTATATCTTTCCAGGTTTATTTCGTAGGTTAGTTTTGCATTTTTTTCGTTTTGCCGGGCAATTTTTATTTGAGAATTTAGATTTTTCAAGTTGCGAAAAATTTGTCGTATGTTAATGACAATATCATCTTTCTGGTTTTGTAAATCTATCTCACGTGATTCAACTTGTAGTTCGGCAGCACGTATTCTGGCTTTTCTTTCACCCCAGTCGAATATGGGAATTGAAAAGGTTATACCCACTTGCGGGCTGCGGGTCGGCTTTTCGTAGATATGAGCAAAATTTTCGTTATTACCCATAAGTCCGATAGATAAGTCAATATCTCCACGAAACTCATTGGTAGCTGTTGTCTCAATTAAGTCGAATTCGGCATTATTTAAATCTATTTTTCGTTGTGTAAGCTCTAGTCGTTGAGATAATCCATTCTCAATAGCTTTTTCAAGGTCAATTAAAACCGGCTTGTATTCAATATCTGTCGAAATTTCAATATCTTCATATAAAGAAACTCCAATAAGCCGTTTAAATTCATCTTTAGCATTTTCAAGGTCAACTTTGGTATTTTCAAGATTCGACTGACTGGTAGAATAGTTTAGTTCTGCCTGTAACAATTCTTCTTGCGCCGATAATCCTGCATCTACTTTACTGCGTATAATGTCCAGGCTTACTTTTTGATTTTCAAATTCTTCATTGGCAATTTCAACGGCCATCTGCTTTTGATAAATGGCATAAAAAGCTTGTGTTACCTGGCGTTCAATATTTAACATCTGAATGGAATAGGATAACGTAGCATTCTCTAATGCATATTCCTGGCGCTTAAGGTTTAATTTAGTTCTGTTATAGGTAAACAAGGGTTGATTATAACTTAAAAATAAGTAATTATCGAATCCTGTATAAGTGTTGGTAATTTTGGTAGGATTGTTTGGGTCAGAGAAATTATTAAAGGTCTCTGATGAGCTTGATTTGTATTCAAAATTGTTTCTTAAGATCAATGTCCCATCGGTCCATTTTATGGGTTGTGATATAACAAGACCTGCATTCGAAACGGTTTTTTCTGAATTATACCACTGTGAGTAATATTCTTCGTACGTTTCACTATTTGAATATTGAATAGGAGTAACATTTAGCGAGAAATGAGATTTTAACATGGCCAACTGGGCATTTAAATACTCTCTGTTTCTTTCCATGCTTATTCTCGATTGTTTAATTGTTGGACTGTTTTCTATTGCAATATTCATTGCATCTTCCAGCGTTAGTGTTTTTTGTGCACTACAAAACAAGGTATTAATAATTACTAATCCTGCTGCTGTTAAGAATTTAATTTTAAACATATTGAATATGGTTTACTTAGTATATTTTATTTGTTCTTTACTTTTAATTTCATCAATTATTAATCATTTTTTATCCACCGGATAGCATCGGCAAATATCATATTACCCACTGATTTATTGCTTAATTCAACTTTGGCGTTTTCGGGCGAGATGTAAAAAGTCCCCATATAATTCCACCCATCATCTAATTCTGCGTCAGAAAAAACGATTTCATCCATACCATCATCATGAAAAATGGTAAAATGGTAATTTGGTTTTCGTTTTTGTCTGCCCCAATTCATGTTAAATTTAAATATATGGCAATAAACATCATAATATCCGGGTTCGGGTAAATCGGCATTCCAACGGGCAAGTCTTTCTCCTTCACCCGAACGGGTATAAACTCCTGAACGCACATATTTACCGTAAAAGTCTGAATGTAAAACAGGTTCCCATACCGAAGGAGGATTCCAGAAATAAATACCGGAATACTTATACCTGTCTTCTTTATTTTTATGAATTAGTGATTTTAAGTAACTTTCATTGGTCTCCTGGATGATTTCAAATGCTTTATCTTCGTTGTCAACGATAACTTCATTGGTACCGGTAATGTCTGTAAATAGAGGAATATCTTTGATATCATCCAGCAGTGCAGTTTTTTTAGTCTCATCAAACCCTGAAAATTCATACACAAGGTTGCTTGGTAAATTTTCAGAGATATTAGTGTTAATATTCATTCGGTGGGGCTCTGAAGAGAATAAGATACCAATTTCTTTGGCCGATTGAGCAGAAATAAATATTTTATTGAAATATGCAGGGCTTTCTGATTGGTTAGAACTTCTTCTTCGATTATTATTGTTGTCGTCAATTTCAACGGCCAATGTTATAATTCCATCGCTTGTTTTAGGGTTTGCAATTTTAAAACGTATTTGATATTTGGTATGCTCGTCCTCTAAAACGTTGTATGTTTCTAAATCTTTTATTAAAAATCCCGGAAGTTGTTTTTGTGTATACCATTGATTTACCTCGTTGTTAACAGAATCTTTAAATTGATTATAGATTTCTTGTTCAAAATCTCCAAAGGTAAAAATATGATGTAGATTTTTATGAATCAGTCTATTCACAATATGGTTAAAATTATCTTCCCCATATCGTGCTCTGAATAAGGAAAACAGAAAATCACCTTTGGCTAATATAATATCATTTATGGTTACGGGATTATCATCTTCATCATTTTTTTCTTGATCAAATTCCCCTTCTAGCAATTCTTTTAAGGCAAATTCTTTAAGCTCCAGGTTGATCTTTTCGCCCTCACTTATGCCTCTCCAAAACCAAGGGTTGGATGAAAAGCTATTAACATTCCTTTCTTTCAGGAAAATTTCCATCGCTAAATTTAAGACGGGGTATTCTTCTGATTTTAGATACGTTACAAAGCTATAATAATTGGGTATAAGGTTGTATGTATACCTGTCAACCACATTAAATTGATACCATTCTGATTGTGGTGCCATTAAGTTACCCCGCACAAAACGTTTAAAAATTCGTATTTGTAAGTCATCGGGAGCAATCTCCTCATTATTATTCTTCATTCGCTTTTCCTGCTGTATTTTTCTGAATTTAAAATCAGTTTCTTCCATGATTACCCCTTTTTCAGGATAAAAAATAATTTCCGGTTGGACTGCATCACTGGTAACAGACCAGACATGTTTGTCCAGTGCAAAATGTACAGGTACTTCGGCTAAGGTAAATCGGTTAAAATGGTAATTTAAATCCAGCAGGGTTTCAAACTCATTTTTTAATTCACGTATAATTGATGGGAGTGTATCGTTAATATCTGTAAAATGATTTTTGTAATAATCGTTTCCTTTGGTGGTATAAATAGCATAATCTATAGAATCAACCGTAACAGAATATTTTATATAATCAGCAATTAACAGACTTATTTTAGGTAAAGGGTTTTCGTTTTTAAAAGTAAACACACCATCATCACTTTTTGTTAATTCTCCTTGAGAAAGAGCGGTTAAATGCTGATCTGTTTTTACGGTTAAAGAGAACGTTGTAAAATCAGGTTGATAAAAGGCCGGTTTTATAGTTGCATAAGTAACTCCCGAAACCGGATACCATAACGATTCGCTGGTTAAGCATACAAAATCTTTTTGGATATAGGCAAATCGTTTACGAACCATATACATATTAAGCCCGAAATTATCTGAGTATTCATCAGGGTCTTGATCAATAAAATGCGTATTTTCATTAATATTTCCCTTGTATGTTATTGAGATATTTAATCCTTTATTTGGTTCCAGCCTTTTTGCATAAGGTATTTTAATTAAATGAATACTGCGAGTGAAATTATATTCTTCATTATTAATATGCAACGCTTCTATTTTTAACGATGGATTTAAGCTAAAAAGCAACGTGTCAATAGGTTGATTGGTATTGTTTAAGACTTCTAATTGTGCAGTAGCTAAAATATTTTCATACTGATGCTCCACTTCCAGGTTACATTTTTCAACATAAATCTTTGGGTAATGTGCATATTGGTTATTTAAGGCAATCATTTGCTTTTTTTGTTTTACATTCCCTTTTTTTAGGTTGATATATCGAAACCCTAAAGATACTCCTGCTGCAATAAAAATAATAGCTAAGAATATGGGGAGAGAAGTAAATTTTTTAGATTGTGGCAAACGGTTTAGCTTAAAAACGGTAAAGAAGATTAATCCTGTCCCGGTTAAAAAATAAATACTTCGGTGAATAATGATTTCTGAAAGGTTTCCAAAACCAGTAATACTGGAATTCATTATAGGGACCTGGTAAGCAATAAAATCGAATAAGTGATAATATTTTTGATTTAAGTAGAATACAGTTAATGCGATATATCCCAACAACAAAATAAAAGTGATAGCCTGATTTTTTAAAACGGTCATTAAAAAGAAAGATAATCCTAATATAAATACCAGTGTAGGAATACTAATCAGTAGTGGATATAAAAAGAAATCAATGACTCCTTTTGCAGAGTCAGCACTTAAAAATGAGAATCCAATACCAAGGATTAAAATTATAAAATTTAATACAATAAAAACAGATAAGATACCCAGTGCCTTTCCTAAAATATATTGTGCATTGGTCATTGAACGGGCATAAATAACTTCAATGGAATCATTTTTCTTGTCCTGTTTTAAAAATTCCGAAGCTAAAAATACAGCAACAATAGCTTGTCCAAGATTTAAAATAATTAAGTTGGCGTAAGGTATTGAGGCCGGTAAAGCCCTGAATAACCAAGGAGCACCACTGTTTTTACTAAAAACAACAATATTAAATATACCTAAAGCAATTATGGATAATCCGGCAAAAATTCTAAAAAACCAACTTCGAAAAAGGGTTTTCATTTCAAACCGGGCAATAATTCGTATCGTTTGATATGCATTCATTTTAAAATCTGTTTTTATTGGTCAGATATTCCATAAAATAAACATATGCATGTTCAAGATTGGGCTCAACCTCTATAGCATTTTTAACTTCCAGTTTATCCCCAACCAGCTGCACTTCCCATCCTTCTTCAGAAGGTATTGTTGATATAATCGCATATTTTTCTTTCAGCATTTCGTATTCGAAACCTGATGTTGTAACCTGCCAAACATGGCCTTTTGTTTTATTTATTAACGCTTCAGGAGAACCTGTGAATTCGACAGAACCTTTGTTAAGTAATGCTAAATCCTGGCATATGCTGGAAATATCACCTACAATATGGGTGGAAAGTATAATAATAACATCTCTCTGGCTTATATCTGAAAGAATATTACGGAATCGAATTCGTTCTTCCGGGTCCAGTCCTGTGGTTGGCTCGTCAACGATAATTATTTGCGGGTCGCCAATAAGTGCTTGAGCAATACCCAGGCGGCGCTTCATTCCGCCTGAAAGTTTGTTTGCATTACGGTCTCTTACATCAAATAATCCTACTTTTTCAAGCCATTCGTCAACTTTTGCGGTGCGTTGTTTCTTGTTTATACCCGATAATCCTGCGGCATAATCCAGAAATTCCCATGTTTTTAGCTTGGTGAAAAATCGAAAGTCTTGTGGCAAATAACCTAACATCTTTCGTATTTCAGCACGGTTTTTCTTTAAATCGTATCCATTAATGGTAACTTTCCCATCGGTAGGTTTCATTAGAGTAACCAGGATGCGCATTAATGAGGATTTTCCTGCTCCGTTTGGTCCAAGTAAACCAAACATTCCGTTTTCAATTTCAAGGTTTACATTAGAAAGTGCCCGTTTACCGTTTTTATAAATTTTTTCTAAATTCTCAATCTGTATTTTCATCCTTTACTTTCACTGAAAAATTTTTGTTGAAATTAATGATAAAATCTGTTTAAATATTGTTTTTCGATAAAACTTTTAAATAATATGACGATTATATTAGTATTACGTTACAGTTAATTCTTACATATTTTTTGTTTTTTTTGATATATTCATGTTCTTTCTTTGTTATTGGTTCTTATAAATAACTCATTATCTGACAAATGATTTTACAAATGATAGGTTGGCATTGCTCTTTTATGAATATCTGTTATCATGAATATATGTTTTTGCGGTCCATTCATGAAAAACTTATATTTATGTATTTTAAAACTCAAAAAATATAAAAATTAGATTATAGGGAATGTAAGCGTAGTTATGTTCTGTTTTTTGAATAATACTTTTTCCAAAAAATCCATAGGCCCAATAAAAAGAGAAGCCACCCGATTCTAAAATGTTTACCCTGAAATGTCCCGTTTAAATCTTCTAAAATACTGGTAAACTCAAAAAAAGTAACAACAACGGCAATCCCGGTAAACATCAATGCAGATTTAAAAATCCGGGGATATTTACTTTTATTCGTATGCTTAACACCAAAAATAATAAAAGCAATATAGCCTAATATGGTGGATGTTAAATACATTTCTCCGGAAGATTTGCCCGCATAATCAGCAAGGGGAAGTATTTTAATCCATAAATTATGGAAATCAAATCCTTTGTTCAGGTTAAACCGGATGACTAAAATCTGAGATAAAATTAATCCTGTAAGAAGAAGAAACAACGAAATTTTTTTCATTACAATGATTTTTGTGCTGCAAAATACAAAAAATACAGGAATGAATTAGTATTTATCTAAAACTGCCAAAAAGGTTCAATATATTATTTAGTGTTTTTTTAACCTGCATTATTCATTAAATTCATGAATAATGCTGCAGACGTAGTTAAAATTAAATATCTTACTAAAATATACCTTTGATTTTTTTACTCAGAGTTAACCTGAACTATTCATAAATATTTGAAAATATAATATTTATAAATACGTCAGGTTAAATCAAAATGGTTAATTTTATCTCATAAAAAAATATAAAAATGAAATTGCTCAATTTACAGGCTATCGGAGTAATAAAAACTCCGTTCAAAACCACTGAAGAAATGCCGATTCAGCCCACAGGAGGACGAGGGGTACAAGGAAAAATTGAAGTATTGGAACAGTATGCCGGAGGACTTGAAGATTTGGATGGTTTTTCTCATATCATTATTATATATCATTTTCATCAAACCAGGAAATACGAGCTGAAGGTGATTCCCTTTATGGATGACACATTTCGTGGGATTTTTGCCACAAGAGCCCCAAAACGACCCAATCCTATAGGGTTTTCTGTTGTTCGTTTAAATAGAGTGAAAAACAATTTTTTGTATATTGAAGATGTTGATATGCTGGATGGGACTCCTTTATTGGATATTAAACCGTTTATTCCGGACGTGGATAGCCCCGAGGTTGATAAGCTGGGGTGGTTGGAAGGAATATCCGAAAAAATGAAACATAAAAAATCAGATAACAGATTTAACTATGAAGAATAAGAAATTAATTATTTGGGACTGGAATGGAACACTGTTAAATGATATTGATGCCTGCATTAAATCAATGAATGTAATGCTCCAACGAAGAAATATGAAATTATTGGATGAGGAAACCTATAAGAAAATTTTTACTTTCCCGGTACAGGAGTATTATAAGAGCATAGGATTCGATTTTTTAGATGAGCCGTTTGAACAATTGTCGGTAGAATATATTGATTTATATAAAGAATATTCATTAGATGTTCCCTTACAACAAGGAGTTTTAAATGCACTATCGTTTTTTAAGAGCGAAGGATTTCAGCAAGTTATTCTTTCTGCATCAGAACAAATCACATTGGAAAAACAGGTCAATCAACATCAGTTGCATTTCTATTTTGAGGAACTGATCGGGTTAAATAATATTTATGCCAAAAGCAAACTGGAAAACGCGATGAACTACCAAAAAAAATCTGGAATATCATCTTCCCGGACCGTTTTAATTGGTGATACCTACCATGATTTTGAAGTAGCTAAAGTTATGGGATGTGATTGCCTGTTGGTAAATAACGGACATCAGGATTTATCGCGTTATCCTTTAGACGCTAATATGATTCTTAGTACTCTTGCTGATATTTCTAATCAATTTTCGATATTGAATTAAAAATGATGTATATTTAATAAATTTGACTATGAATAACTTACGATTTACAAACCCCTGGTTTCTTAGTGTTCAGGGTATTATTATGATTGTTCTTGGATTAATTGCACTTATCAATCCCGAATTAACCTTAAAAGCCATCGTACAATTATTCGGTATTCTGTTTTTAATTGCCGGAGTGTTTCTAATCATAATAAACAAACAAAGAGTTAACAGTGGAAGCAATTTCTGGTTCTACGAAGGGATTTTGAATACCATTATCGGGCTTCTGTTTTTAATTTTTCCCTCATTTGTGGTAAACCTTTTTGTTATTATTTTAGGAATTATTGCCTTAGTTATGGGGATTATAAACCTGAATTTTATTATCAAAATCAGACCGCCCTATTTTTGGCTGAGTTTGTTGCGTAATATCATTTTAATCATTTTCGGATTACTTTTTCTATTTGTCCCCTTTCAGGGAGCGGTTGTGATCATTAACATTATTGGTGTGGTTGCCCTTTTTTATGGCGTTGTTTCTTTAATTACAGCCTATAAATTTTATCATTTCAATTAGACTGATTTTTAATCAGTATTTTTTATTTAATTTTTTACCTCTCTGCCTTCGGTAGCTCCCCTAAACAGGGGGGTAGCTTTGTTTATATTTTTATACGAAACCTTTTAGTTTGGAAGTTCTTTATATTATAGCGTCTTTTCTTTAAAAGAGAACCTGCCTGTCTGTCGAATTTATCTGCCGGAGTAGTACAGGAAAGCGGCAAGGCAGGAGTGGTATCCCAATAGCTAAAGGTGAAAAAAAAGAATATATAGATTAGATCTTTCCTTTTATTAAAAGTTTTTTATAACATTAAAAGAACCGTACGTTCGACATTATAGTAAAAATCTCATACAAAAATCGCCGCAGGCGAAGCATTATGGTGTAATTAGGAAAATAATAAAATCACTTACCAACAACTGCCGAAAAATAGTATCTTCGCTATAAGTTTTTTACTTTTTATAAACTTTGTTTAAAGGTACGACAAATAGCAGGGATTATAATTTGCCTGCACTTTTAAAAAGTACTATTTTTGTTAATCTTCTTAAGTTCTTTATGGGACTTACGAAGCGGAGCTATATCCGGTCACTGTTAAATATTATTTAAAACTATCCTGCATGAAATGCAGAAAAAAAATGAAAAAAAATGTATGATAAATTAATCCATAAAGAAGCAAAATTAGCCGTAATAGGTTTAGGTTATGTCGGCTTGCCCATTGCTTTAGAATTTGCTAAAAAAATTCCGGTCATTGGGTTTGATATTAAACCCGAACGGGTTGATATGATGCGTCAGGGTGTCGACCCAAGCCGCGAACTACCCGAAGAAGCATTCGAAGGATGTGATATCCGCTTTACAGCCAACCCTGAAGATTTGCGTGAAGCTAATTTTTTTATTGTGGCTGTTCCTACACCCATTGACGAACACAATTTACCGGATTTGATGCCCGTTTTAAAAGCATCCGAAACGGTAGGGAAAGTTTTAAAGGAAGGAGATTATGTGGTGTACGAGTCAACCGTATATCCCGGCGCTACCGAAGAAGATTGTGTGCCTGTGCTGGAACGTGAATCAGGGTTGAAATATGTTGAACAGTTTAAAGTTGGCTTTTCTCCTGAAAGGATCAATCCCGGCGATAAAGTGAATACACTTACCTCCATTGTAAAGGTTAGTTCAGGCTGTGATGAAGAATCGGCTGAAAATATCGCCAAAGTTTACGAATTGATAATAAAAGCAGGCGTACACCGGGCCAGTTCCATTAAAGTGGCCGAAGCTTCAAAAATTATTGAGAACACACAGCGCGATATCAATATTGCTTTTATGAATGAGCTATCCATTATTTTTAACCGAATGGATATCAATACTTTCGAAGTGTTGGAGGCAGCCGGGACCAAATGGAACTTTTTGAAATTTTTTCCCGGGTTGGTTGGCGGCCATTGTATAGGCGTTGATCCTTATTATTTAACGCATAAAGCCAAGCAGTTGGGTTATCACGCCCAGATGATAAATTCGGGGCGTTTTATTAACGATTCTATGGGTGGTTATGTAGCCAAGCAAATCGTTAAAAGACTGGTAAAAGCAGGTAAAAATATTCAGTCTTCCAAAGTACTCATTATGGGCATTACCTTTAAAGAGGATGTGAGCGATATTCGCAACTCTAAGGTAGTAGATGTTTATCGCGAGCTTTTATCTTATGGCGTAAAGGTGGATGTTATCGACCCATATGCAGATCCCTCCGAAGTAAAAGATGAGTATCAATTTGACCTGACCAAAGAAATACGGAAAGATTACGATGTTGTTGTAACTGCTGTTAGTCATGATAAATATAAATCATTAGATGAAGATTACTTTCAGTCTGTTACCTCGGAAAATGCTTTGTTTGTAGATATTAAAGGAATTTATCGAAATAAAATCAAGAAGTTGAATTATTGGAGTTTGTAAAAAAAGATTGGAAATTAGAAATTTGAAATTATTGATGAGTTTCAAATGTTAAAGCTTGCCTGCCGATTAGGCAGGTTTAAATTTCAAAAAAAATAGACATGAAAAAAATAAAGAATATTTGTTGTATAGGTGCCGGGTATGTTGGAGGTCCAACCATGGCTGTTATAGCTCAGCAATGCCCTGAAATTGAAGTTAATGTGGTTGATATTAACGAACAACGTATAGCCGACTGGAACGATGAGGATTTGGATAATTTACCCATATACGAACCCGGCCTAAAAGAAGTGGTTGCTGAAGCACGTGGACGCAATCTTTTCTTTTCTACCGAAATTGAAAAAAATATCGATAAAGCAGAGATGATATTTATCTCGGTAAATACGCCAACTAAAACCTATGGAAAAGGAAAAGGAATGGCTGCCGACCTTAAATATGTTGAGCTATGTGCCCGGCAAATAGCGCAGGTAGCCAAAGATGATAAAATAGTGGTTGAAAAATCAACTCTACCGGTACGTACGGCCGAAGCTGTAAAAAATATTTTGGATAATACCGGCAATCACGTAAAGTTCCAGATTCTTTCCAATCCTGAATTTCTGGCCGAAGGAACAGCCATAAACGATCTGTTACATGGTGACCGTGTTTTAATCGGCGGAGAACAGACTCCTGAAGGAAAAGAAGCCATAGATACCTTAGCATGGGTATATGGGCACTGGATGCCCGAAGAGCAAATATTAAAAACCAATGTATGGTCTTCTGAACTGTCTAAATTAACCGCGAATGCTTTTTTAGCACAAAGAATTTCTTCCATTAATGCACTTTCGGCATTGTGTGAAAAGACAGAAGCCGATATTGATGAAGTGGCACGTGCCATTGGCTCTGACAGCCGTATCGGGCCTAAATTTTTGAAAACTTCTGTAGGATTTGGGGGTTCTTGCTTTCAGAAAGATATTTTAAATCTTGTTTATATCTGCCGTAGCCAGGGATTAGAGGAAGTAGCCGATTACTGGGAACAGGTGATTAAAATGAATAATTACCAGAAACAACGCTTTGCCGATAATATCATAAAAACTTTGTATAATACCGTGTCGGGCAAAAAAATTGCATTCCTGGGATGGGCTTTTAAAAAGGACACCAACGATACCCGGGAAACGGCAGCCATGTATGTAGCCGATATTTTGATGGAAGATTTGGCAGATATTTATGTTTATGATCCCAAAGTAAAGCATGAGCAGATGTTTGCCGATGTGGATTATCTGAACTCACGGACCGAAAAAGAAAACCGCGAACAGCTCATGCCTCAGAATGATCCTTATGAGGCGTGTAAAGATGCTCATGCTGTTGCAGTACTAACCGAGTGGGATGAGTTTGCAACTTATGACTGGCAAAAAATTTACGACAACATGATGAAACCCGCTTTTGTTTTTGACGGACGTAACATCTTAGATCGCCAAAAACTGGAAAATATAGGGTTTAAGTTCTATGCGATAGGGAAGTGATGTTTATATCAATTCATTTTATGAAAAACATTTTAATAACAGGAGGATTTGAATTTATTGAGTGAGGTGTAGGATTAGAGCATTATATATTTTGAGATTTGTGATAGAGGAATAGTTAAACAGTATTCGTAACCAATAAAAATGATTCAGTTATCGATTGGATACAGAATCTCATATTGAACGTTCCATTGAAAATTCGGTTCAATATACACAGACCAATGTTCTAGGAACATTAACGTTATTAAATCAAGCTAAAAATTGTTGGCAAGATAATAAATAACAGAAAACTTTTTTATCCTATTTCTACTGATCAAATGTACGGATTATTTGGAGATGATTTATTTACAGACAATTCTTCCTGTGATCCCAAACCTTCATTTTTAGCTACAAAAGCCAGCCCAGATCATTTTGTAGATACCTGTCAAAATACGTTTGGACTTTCTGTTGTTATTGCGATTTTTTTTTATCATTATAGTCTATCCAATTTCCGGAAGAATCAACCCTTTATTAATCAATAATTGAAAACTATTCACTATATTATGGTAAAGGAGAAAATGTAAGCGATTTTCTTTATGTTCAGGATCATGCACTAACCATTGACGGGTTTGGTTCAAAGAAAAACAGGAACTTATTATAGTATGTTGGGATTAATGAACAGGGAAATATTGTACTGATTCAAGTTTTCTGATAACAATAGATGAAAAAAGGAAGAGAAAATAGAGAATAAAAAATGCAAATGTTGTTTTATCAAGAAAAGATGAAAGTAGTTTTAGAATACTAACAAATTAAATTCAGGATTAAAAGGGTTTTAATGTCAAATAAATTATTAAGTACAATCTCTAGACACAGAACGATATTGAGTAACTTCTCCTATCTTTCTTCAGTGCAAATATTAAATCTTGTTTTGCCGCTGGTAACCTATCCATATTTAATAAGGACATTAGGAAAAGAAACCTATGGTTTAGTTGTATTTGCTCATGCTGTAGTATTGTATTTGGTAATTTTTATAAAATTTGGATTTAATATCTCTGCAACAAAAGATATTTCTATACATCATGGAAATAATGCGAAAATATCTGAAATTGTTTCTTCAGTATTAGTTTTAAAAATTTTACTTTTTATTCTAACGGTATCCTTGCTTTTATTCCTTTCTTTTGCAATACCATTATTAAGAGAAAATAGAATTTTATTTTTATTGACTTTACACATTTGTTTGTATGAAGCTATTTTCCCTATATGGTATTTTCAAGGTATTGAGAAGATGAAATATATAGCAATTATTAACTTTATTAGTCGAAGCGTTGCAGTAATATTAATTTTTTCATTTATAGATTCTCAGAAAGATTATATGCTTGTACCCTTGTTGAATGGAGTAGGATCAATTATAGCTTCTTTATTATCAATTTGGATATTATTTAAACATCACAAGGTGTATTTTTCTTTTCCATCCATTGGATTGATTAAAAAATATTTCAAAGAAAGCCTTCCATTCTTTATTTCTTCATTATCAACACAATTATATACAAATGCAAATAAATTGTTCGTTGGTATATTTTTAAATATGAGCGATCTGGCTTTATATGATTTGGCTGAAAAGGTAACAACATTATTTAAAATACCGATTTCTTTAATTGGACAGACTATTTATCCAAGAAATGTTAAAACGAAAGATATTGATTTTATAAAGAAAGTATCATTTTATGTTGTTATCATAACCGTAATTTGTTATTTGATTTTATTTGTATTTACAAAAAAGTTAGTTTTAATTTTTGCAGGAGCTGATATGTTAGATGCAGTTGGGATCATCAGAGTATTAACATTTTCGGTTATTCCAATAACTATAGGACATTTCTTTTGTACGCAAACGCTAATCCCTTTTGGTTATACAAAGCAGTATATGACTATTTTAACGATAGCAAGTATGTTATATTTCTTATTAATAACAATAGCTTATAGTTTGGGATTTATCCAAATTTATCAACTAGCTTTAATCACAATTTTAATTCAAACATATATTGCTATCCATTCATTTATTCTGGTAAAATATAAATACAAAATTTGGTAATTTATGGAAGTAAATTATAAAAACCTTTTATTAGGGGTTAAATTAGATAGTTACAATAGAGGTGTAAATGCATTAGCAATAGGAGGTATCAACTATATTAAAAGTAACTTTAATCAAGATAGTATATTAATTGTTAATATAGGTTCAAAAGCAAGTATAGAGAGAACAGTCCTTATTAATAATCGTAATTTCAAAATTATATCTAAGAGTTTTTCTTTAAGAAATTTTATAAAAAGTTGCTTAACAGGATTACTTTTTCGTTTCTTCAAACGAAAACCAAAGGATGAATTATCAAAATTAATTTATCATTCTGAAATTGCTTATAATTTAAATGAAGGAGATAGTTTTAGTGATTTGTATGGGAAGTATCGTTTTTTTTCGCATTTTTTTGTATCTCTTGCTCTATTAGCATGGATGAAAAAACTGGTATTTCTTCCTCAAACTGTTGGCCCCTTTAAAACAATTTATGGAAAAACATTGGCTTCTTATATTTTAAAAAGATTAGATAAACTTCTAGTTAGAGATACTGCAGCAGACAATTTTTTAGATAAAAGAAATATTCAACGGGAATATAATTTTGATGTTGCATGTAAAATGCAGCCCAGACCAGTTAATTTTGATTATTTTTCATTAGATTCTTTTATCGTCGGAATTAATATAAATGCTTTAATGTACTTTAATGCATATGGATTTTCAAAATATAGTAATAGGTATCAACAGTTATTAAAAAAAATAGTAGATTTCTGCTTAAGCAAAGAATATAAAGTACTTTTAATTCCACACACATATGATATTGAAAATAAATTTTCCGAAAATGATTATGAATCCATTAGGGACTTTGTCAATAAAAATAATTATATTAATAATGACAATATAGCCTGGGTTTCCAACGATTATGATGCTCAAGAAATAAAGTCAATCATTTCAAATGTTCGTATATTCATTGGTTCCAGAATGCATGCGTGTATTGCAGCTCTATCAACCAACGTTCCAACAATAGGTGTAGCTTATAGTTATAAATTTAAAGGTACTTTTTCTAACTTTAACCAGGAAGACTTTGTTTTAGATATTAAGCAGATTAGCGAAGTTCAGATTATCGATAAAGTTGCTACTCTGATTGAAAATAAGAAGAATATAGTTGAGCAGCTTAAAGAAATTAATGAGAAGATATAAATACTAAAAAACAATAAATCTTTTATGAAATTTAGTACAATTATAAGGGAAGATTTATGTGCTGGTTGTGGCCTGTGTGAAGCATTTGGGAATAAAATGATTATTGATCATAATGGTTATCTTAGACCCGGGGATATTACTTTTAAAAATAAAAATGATGAGAGCATAATTGAAAGTGTTTGCCCGGGATATCTGACATACGTTAAGAAAACAAATGAGAATATTTCTTATCATAGAGATTCAGTGTGGGGTGACTATATTAAAATATACAAAGCATATTCATCCGATAGTGAAATTCGTTACAAAGGTTCTTCAGGAGGTGTTATAACGTCTTTGTTAAAATATGCCCTGGAGTCAAAATATGCAGATGCAGCAATTGTAACGCTTTCAGATAAAGAGAATCCAATTTTAAATCGTTCGATTTGTACGGATGAGATTAATGAAATTGTTAATGCAATAAGTAGTCGGTATTCTCCCTCTTCACCCTTGTCACAATTAGACACCTATCTTCAGCAAAAGAAACGAATTATTTTAGTTGGTAAACCATGCGATATTACTGCTTATAAAAATTTGGAGTCTTTAAAACCAAAACTTAAAGAAAAAGTTGTATTGACTATTTCTTTTCTATGTGCAGGAGTCCCTTCTATTAAAGGAACCCAACAAATAATAAGGGATTTTAATCTAGATATAGATAATGTGTCTTCGATAAAATACAGAGGTGACGGATGTCCTGGATATTTTACCTTAAAAACGAAAGATAACAAAATTAATAGATTATCTTATAACGATTCCTGGGGTAAGGTATTAAATAAATATCTTCAAAAAAGATGTAAAATCTGCCCTGATGGAACAGGCGAAGCTGCTGACATTGCCTGTGGTGATATCTGGGAAGAAAGAAACGGGAAACCGGTATTTGATAATTTGGAAGGATATAGTCTAGCTATTCTGAGAAGTAAAAAAGGAGTTGATTTTTTTAAACAAGCCGTCGGTAAAGATGCTGTAAGGATTGATAGTGGAGTAAAGGTAAAATATTTAAAAAAGATACAGCCTTATCAGGTTGATAGGAGAACTTTCTTATTTGCCAGGTATTTAGGAATGGTTCTTAGCTTTAGGAAAATTCCAAAATATGACAAAAAAAGATTTTTTAAGTTCTTTTTTATTTCTCCAAAGCGATTTACAGGAGTCTTTTTTAAAACTTTTCTTAAATCAGTAAAATCAGAACTGTAGAATTACTGCTTAATTTTAAGTTATGTGGGAATATTATCCAGGTTTTATTATTTTACTTATTGCAAATTTCTTTCTATTGAGGGTTAAAGGAAGAAACCTGATACATAAATATTTATTTCTTCCCTTTTTCACAATAGCTTTTTTTGCATTTTTACTGGATTTATATAATGTTTATTATCATATACCTGTACATGGGATATTAAAAATTTATGTTAATATATTTTATTTCTTACTTCTGAGTTTTTTTATTTTAATTTTTGACAGAAATTGGAAAAAGCCTAAATTAAATTATTTAGACTCCCAAAAGCTTGTAAAAATAACTAAATTATTCTGTCTTGTAAATGCCTTTATAACGATATATTTTATAACGAAACTTAGTGTAGAAAGTAATATATCAGTGATTAATCTATATTTAAGAAATCCATACTTTCTTGAAATGAATTTTGAGTCAAATGCAATTTTAGGCAATTTACTTAAGACCAATCTTTTTAACCTTGTATTGATAGTGGGGTTAAAGCTTAGAGGAGTATATTATAAGAACTACAGACTTTTCTTAATGATTACAATATTAGTCTTGATTGCTCCGAATAGAAAGGGTGAAATAATATTAGCAATTTTAGCCTTTAGTCATTTAGTGTTTCTGTATAAAAAAATAAATTTTAAAAAGTTAGTTAAAATTTTTTCCGCAGTCTTTGGAGGAATCGTTTTAGTTTTTACGTTAACTTATAGTTTTTATAAAACGGCTGGAGCTGAAATAAGTGTTTTTAAGAAAATATATACATACTTAACTTTTCCAATAGCAGGCTCTTCATTTTTACAAAAAGAAGAAGTTGATAGTGTTTATGAGTTACTAACTTTTTCTCCTATATTTAATAAATTAAATATTCTTGAATCTAAAAATATTGCAATTCATAGTAGTAACCATTATTTGAATGGAATAGAAATTGGAAATGTTGAAGGTATATTTTCTCCTTTTTATTCAGATTTTGGATTCATTGGTCCCATCCTGTTTATTATATTTATTGGACTGATGATAAATACACTTGAGTTATTCAGGAGAAATAATTTTGCTGAAACTTTATTTATAATTTTTATTTCATTTTTAGATTTAGCCCTTTTTGGAAACTATTTTACAAATAATCTTTTTCTGGAAATGTGTTCATCTTTCATATTGTTTTATATAATATATCAATTTAGAATACCAACAATTACATTTAAATGGCCCAAGAAAAAATAATTACTTGCGTAATTTTAAATTATAATGATGCTAACACAACCATCGACTTAATTGAAAAATTAATGGGTTATGATACATTTAATTATTTAGTTGTGGTCGATAATTATTCATCCGACAATTCTGTAGCTCTTTTAAAAAGGTATGTTAATAAACGTATTAAACTTATTGAGGCAAATAGAAATGGTGGTTATGGTTATGGAAATAATATTGGTATTAGATACTCATACGATGTTTTAAATGCTGATTACATAGTTATATCCAATCCTGATGTAATTTTTGAAGAAAAAACAATAATTAATTTAGAGAAAGTTTTAGCCAGTAATGCGAAGCATGCAATTGCTGCGCCTATTCCTTTAACTCCTGAAGGTATTCGTCAGGAAATAGTTGCCTGGAAGTTAACTACTGTATGGCAGGAAATGCTAGAAAGTAGTGTTTTGTACAATCGGATTTTTGGGTTAAAACGGACCTACAGTATAGGAAATTTAACAAATAATATTCATTATGTTGATGTAGTGCAAGGTTCTCTTTTTATGGTCGATGCGGAAATCATGGTTAAATATGGAATGTATGATGAAGATTTTTTTCTTTATTCTGAAGAGCAGGTTATTGGCTATAAATTAAAAAAGCATGGGTTCAAAACGATATTACTTACGAATGAATCATATATTCATAATCACTCGATTTCTATTAATAAAAGTTATAAATCGTTGATTCAAAAAAAAAGAATTTACTTAAAAAGCAAGATGCTATATTTTAAGAAATATAATAAACTATCCTTGCCTCAAACTTGTTTGGTTAGATTGTTTTTTACATATGTAATTATAGAAGCTTTAATAATATCATTTTTACGATTGCTAAAGCATAAAAAATAATAACCTTAATATGATGAAATTATTTTTTGTTGATCCAATGTCTTACAACAATCTTTCTATTTATGACTGGAATTTAATTGAGAATATTGATGCAGATGTCTATTTTTTTGGAAGCAGTAAATATGATTATAAAACGCTAAATGCTAAAGCTAAATTCATATACAATTATAATAAAAGGTCTTCAACACTACTTAAAACATTATTTTATGTATTAAATAGTCTGTTATTATTTAATTATATTTTAATGCATAAACCTAATATAGTACATTTTCAATGGTTTAAACTACCTGTATATGATGTTTTTTTTATTAAATTAATAAATATTTTTTCTCGAAAAACTAAAATTATTTATACCGCCCATAATTATCTTCCTCACGATACAGGAAATAAATATTTGAAATATTATAAGTATATATATAACTTAGTTGATAGGATCTTTGTACACACGGAAACTACCAAAAAGCAAATTGAGGAGTTAATAAATAACCATTTGAAAGTTAAAGTTGTGGAGCATGGGATTATTCAGATGGATTATGATCATAAAATTGCACAAAAAATAAAAAAGGGAATATCAAATAAATATCAGTTAGACAGCAAATTAATTTGTTTATACATAGGCCAGGTTCATAAGTATAAAGGAGTTGATATTTTAATAAATGCCTGGAATCATTCCTCAAAGCTTAAAGAAAATTCTAATATTTCATTAATAATTGCAGGAAAAGGAGACAAAGAGTTAGTAAAAAGTAATGCAAATAATGTAATAATAGATAATCGCTTTTTAACCAATGAGGAGTTTGTTGCATACATAGAACTTGCTGATTTAATTTTACTTCCTTACAGGAGTATTTCTCAAAGCGGGGTATTACTGACGATATTAAACTTTAAAAAACCGATTCTTGTTTCTAATGTTGGAGGACTACCTGACCCTTTAAAAAAAGCCAGGATTGGTTGGATTTTACAAGATTTAGAAGAAGATACGTTAATGAAAAAAATTCTTGAAATTGTTTCAGATAAAAAAACACTTGAGAATATTAAAAACGACCAATATGCATGGTCAACTATTCAAAATTTATATTCATGGGAAAAAATCGGAATGAATACTACAAAATTATATACAGAATTATTATCTGAAAATAATGTAAATTAGAAAAAGTTTATTGATGAAAGTAACCATAATAACACCCACATATAATTCAGAAAAATTTATTGCCAATGCAATTAACTCGGTTATGAATCAATCTTATATCAATTGGGAATATTTAATAATTGATGATTGTTCTAATGATAAGACTGTTTTATTGGTTTCGGAGTTTGTTAAAAAAGATAATCGAATAAAATTAATCCAACAAAGTGTTAATCAAGGTGCTGCCGTAGCAAGAAATGAAGGTATAAAAAGAGCAGATGGTAAGTATATTGCATTTTTGGATAGTGATGATTATTGGCATGTAGATAAGTTGAAGATTCAAATTGAGGCTATGGAAAATGAAAACCTGAATTTTACTTTCACGGATTATTATATAAAATATGAAAATAAAAACGATGCCTTAAGATTTAATTCTCCCTTAAAGAATGTATATTATAAGGATATTATAAAATTTAACTATATAGCATGTTCAACCGTAATGTTTAATCAGGAAGCACTGGGGAAATCCTATATGCCCAATATACGAAATAGACAGGACTGGGGGCTTTGGATTAATTTGGTTCAAAAGAACAAGAGAGCGGTAAATATTAATAAATATCTAATGTATTATACGATAAGAAAGGATTCAATATCTAGCAATAAATTTAAAATGATAAAATATCATTGGTATATATATAAATCATATTTAAAATTCAATTATGTAAAGGCATTAAATTATCTGATTAGAAATATCATATTTCATATGAAGAATAAAAGAAGATGATGAAAAAAATTGCAATAATCGGTTCAGATTCATTCATAGCTGGAAAATTTATCAGTGCTTATATAAATAAATATTCATTAAAACTATTTGCCAGAAAACCTTCTTCTGCAATGAATGTGATTTTATTTCCTGATCTTAGGGATATTAAAAGTGATGATTTGGATGGAGTTGATGTAGTAATAAATTTTGCCGCAATTGTTCATCAACCAAATGTTAAAGATGAATCGATATATCTAAGAGTTAACACAGAACTCCCTATTCATCTTGCAACTCAGTCCAGAAAAGCAGGTGTTAAGCATTTTATACAAATGAGTACCATAGCAGTTTATGGTAAAGCAAATAGTATTAATGAAAACACTAAAGAAAACCCTGTTAATTCTTATGGTAAGTCAAAGCTTATGGCAGATAAGGCCCTCTTACTTATGGAACAGGATAATTTTAAGATCTCTTTAGTTAGAGCACCAATGGTTTATGGTGGGGGATTAGCTCCCGGTAATATGCAAAGACTAATTAAACTGGCTTTAAAAGGATTCCCTTTGCCCTTTAAAGGAATTAATAATAAAAGAGATTTTATCCATGTTCATAATCTGGTATTAGCTTTAAGTATTATTATTAATCAAGAAATTTATAAAGTTATTTTACCAACCGATAAAAATCCGGTTTCAACTGAACAGATATTGTCGATAATCAGAAAGTATTCCAGCAAGAAAGTAAGATTAATCCCTATCTCAGGTTTTTTATTATATTTTATTAAAAATACTCTCCCTTCGATGTATGAAAAATTATATGGAAATTTATTGGTTTCTTGTACTTTGAATGATAGACATTATAAACCAAAATATACAATTCATGATGGTATTCGAGAGATGCTTATAGCTATTAATAAAAGCAATACCTTCGTTTTAAAATAGAAATGATGTATATGTTAAAACAGCTTATTCAACCATCTAACTTTAAACATTCCTATCCAACATTATAAATAAAAAGCTAATTTGTAAATAATTATGCCAACCTCATTTATCTTTTTACTTCTGATTCTTGCTCTTTTCTCTTTTGTTGCCACTTTTGTCATAAAAAAACTGGCCCACCGCTACCAAATTGTTGATGTTCCTAATCAACGTAGTTCACATAAAATAGTGACTCCCCGGGGAGGAGGCCTGGCTATTGTAATAACCTGGTATATGGGTATCTCCATTTTGTTTTTTGCAGGGTACTTAGAAGGTAATTTATATTATGCACTAATGTGTGGTATTTTTTTGGCTATTGTTAGTATGTTGGATGATATCATTAACCTTTCTCCTAAAATAAGATTGCTTGCTCAGATTTTGGTTTCTCTGGGAGCTCTTTTGTTTTTAAAAGGATTACACCCAATTCCGTTGGGAGATTATGAAATTAGTATTAAATTAATTTTATATCCTATTACACTTATTGGAATGGTATGGTTTATCAATTTATATAACTTTTTAGACGGAATTGATGCCTATGTATCCCTCGAAGCCATTTTTCTTGCTGCAGCTTTCTTCTTTTTTACAGAAAGTAATATTGTACTGGTTTTAATGGCCTCTGTTATAGGGTTTTTATTTTGGAACTGGCCCAAAGCAAAAATATTTTTGGGCGATGTAGGAAGTACTCAGATGGGTTTTATTTTCGTTGTTTTAGGAATTTATTATCACAATCAGGAGCAAATGAGTATATTATATTGGGTTTTATTAACCTCCCCTTTCTGGTTTGATGCTACATTTACTTTATATAGAAGATGGAGAAATAAAGAAAAATTAAGCCAGGCTCATAAAAAACATGCTTATCAGCGCTTTGTTCAAGCCGGATTTTCACACTTAAAAACAGATTCTTATTTAATGGGTATTAATATCTTTGTTTTTGCGCTGGTTTGGTTTGTTCGTGAGTATGAATATTTTTATCTACCTGCTCTTGCTTTAATTATTACCTTTCTGTATTTATTGACAAAACGAATTGATAAATTAAAATCATTTTAAGTTTTATTATATTTGTTTTCATTGAATAAAAAGGGGAGAGGAATAAAATTTTCTAAAAATGTAATATTTTGTCTTTGCTTAGTTTTATGAAGGGTATTGTATACTCCCCAATGTATGCTAATGATGAAAAAAATAATCTTTTTTATTAAACAAAATTTTCAGTTTTTTATATTTCTTCTGGTTGCATTTTTTATGCCCATAACCAAAGATTTTTTACCACTGCTCATGTTTTTGTGGGTTATTTCCGGATTATTAACCATACGTAAGATACGATTTAATTACTCAAAATTACAGTGGCTTTTACTATTCATGCCGGGGATTTTTTACCTGATTCATGTTATGGGGATGATACATACATCAGATTTGCAGAATGGATGGTTTGATTTAGAAGTAAAACTGTCATTTCTTTTTGCTCCGGTGGTACTATTGTTTCTGACCGATAAAGTAAAGCGAAATTTTGGGCTTATCGTAAAAGCATTTGTTTTGGGAAATATTATAGCGCTTGCTATCTATTTGTTTTATGCTTTAGATCAGAGTATTATATATAATGAAGCAGGCAAACTTGTTTTTGAACCCGCTTATTTGATTAGTAAACAAAATATGAGTTTTTTCGAATTAATTAATCAGCGTTATTCGCATTTTTCCTACAGCTCTTTTAGTTTTATTCATCATCCTTCCTATTTTTCAATGTATGTTTTATTTACCATTTGTATAATTGTTTATTTCTTTCGTAGATATAAAAACAGAATATCTGTGAGTGCTATTTTGGTGTTTTCTGTTGTGCTTATTTTTTTATCCATAATGATTTGGTTCTTGGGAAGCAGAGCTGGATACTTAGCTTTAATTGTATTATTCCTTGGATTCATCATACTTTATATGTTAAAATCACAAAGGTATTTACTGAGCTTGGGCTTAGTTATAACCGGATTTTTAGTATTGATTGTTTTTATGAATCCTCGCTTAAAAAAAAATATTCATGAAATAATCACTCAGGTAGAAAATCAGCACGAGCTAACAACCGAGTCTGACATACGTTTGTGGTTATGGAAATCTGGAGTGGAAGTTTTTCAGGAAAATTATTTATGGGGCGTTGGCATTGGTGATATTAATAATGAAATGATTGAAAAATATCGTCAATACAACCTTTCCGTAGCATTGAGGAAAAATTACAATCTGCACAATCAATATTTAGAGTCGGCTTTAGGATTGGGTGTGGGGGGGCTATTGATTTTGTTTCTTTGGTTTTTATTGTTATTGATTTATGCAATAAATACGAAGGATTTCCTATTATTCTTTTTTACCCTAATCGTATATATTAATTTTATGTTCGAATCGATGTTAAATAGTATTGCCGGTGTTTCTTTTTTTACTTTTTTTTATGTTTTACTTATTGGTGCAAATAATACCTTAATTAGGGAATCTAATTAATCCCTTTTTCTTTTAACCATAGGTTAATCTTTTTAAACATTAATATCAATAAAGCAATAAAAAACAATAGTAAAGCACCCTGAACAGTATAGGTTGTTGATTTATTATTAGGGTTTTGATAAACCGTGAAATCTTTAACTACTCTAAACGGAGATGCATATTCAATCGCTTTTTCCAGTTTGTACTTTTCTTTAGTAAGAGATAATAATTCTTCTTGTAAAGATTTTTCCTGGTAATAAATTTTAATTTCTCCATTTTTCTGTTGAGGGTTGATTAATCTGGCTTGTATTTGCTCAATTTTATGAATTTCTTCCTCAATTTTATGGATTAATTTCTGAGCATCTCTTTTAAAGCTCTTAATTTCATCGTGAACATATTTCTCATCGTTGATAAAGTCTGAAATTCCAATTGCCAGCTTATTAAAAATTGTATTATTATTGGCTGTGACATCTACTATCAAATAAGCTAACTGATCCTCAACTTCCTCCTCAATTCCATCCTTAACGTTATTATTCTTAACATTATCCTTGACATTATCCTTAACATCATCTTCAGCTTCATGTTCTCCTTTATAGTAAATAGAAGATTTTATTTTTATTAAATTTTTTAATTCTTTGGGTTCAATATCCATTTTCTGACTTAATAGCGATAAGTTATCATCTTCTTTAATCGAATGAATATTGTTAATATATTCATTTACAATGTTTTCGTCAAGTATTTTTGATTCAATCAACATGGTTGATTCAAAATATTCTTTTTTAAGAAATTTTGTTGAATATCCCAAAATAGCACCTAATAGAAGAGCTGTAAATAGTAACCAAAAGTTTTTCTTTAAGAATACATAAATATTTATAAATACTTCAATCAGATCAATTTCTTCATTTGTTTCTTCCTTTGTCATATATTATTTGATGATGTTATACATTTTTTTTATATCATCAACTTTTTCTGGATAGCCTAATTTTTCATACGAGAATAATAAGTTTAAAACTAAATTCCGAATGATATCTATATTTGAGCATGGATAATAATATGCTTTCTCAGGGATAATATTCTGTTGTTTTAAAAAATAATCTATTTCCCGTTTTCCTAACACGGCACCCTTATTAAAAGGATTAATATAGAATAAAATGTCTATGTCATTGGTTAATGATTGGAGTAATGGATCTGCATATCCAAGGATAAAATGTTTAGGTAAATTTATTCCGTATAGAGGTATATCCAAACTATTTGCCAATGCCATATATAATATTCCAAGGGTTATAGGGTTTCCTTTTTTAGTATCCAGAACATGATTAACAAAAGCGTTTTGTGGGGAATGAATGTTTGTACTGTTGGCTGAAAAACCATGTATATGATAGAAGATATGGTTGAGCACCCTTATTTTCTCAAGAGCCGTTAAGTTATGGTTAATCTCAAGCCAGGCATCTCTTTTTATTTTATCAAAAGTTTTTTTTACGGTATCAACTTTTAATTCAGGATATTGATATTTAGCAACCCAAAATGCTCCTTCAAAAATATCTTTTGCTCCGGTTTCTTTCCATGCTTTAAGTTGGTTTAATGTTGCTTTAAACTGTATTTCCTGGATAAGGTTTTCTATTCTTTCTTGTAAGATTTCATTGAATGATGTTTCCCATACTTTTTCCAGTTCGGGAATGATATCTTCGCCTTGCTGTAATATATTTTTGGAAACGTAATGATATACCTCGGTGCTGGGATCATCAAGCAATTGGAAAAGAGCTTTTATATTTTTATTGTTTGTCACGTATTCTTTTACTTTGAATTTTAATGTTACCTTCTATTCACTATTTTACTGCCACTGCCACTGCTACTTACTTAATCTATCCAATACTGTTTTTATCAGTTCTTTTACCACCGGCTTATAATCTTTGCTATAGGTTTTGGATGCCCGGTTGGCTATAATAACACAAATGGTAATTGCATGATGACCTAGTAATTTCGACAGTCCATAGATTGCTGAGCTTTCCATTTCGTAGTTGGTGATCTTTTGTCCTTTATAGTCAAAAGCTTCAATTTTATCGTTCAAATCATTATCAACAATTGGCAGCCTTAACACACGTCCTTGCGGACCATAAAAACCCGGTGCGGAAATGTTAATCCCTTTCTTAATATCATCACCATCAAGCTTTTGGATTAAATGCTCCGATGCATTTACAATATAAGGCGAAGTGAGTAAAGGATTCCACTGTACATATTCTTTAAAGGTTTTTTCAAAAGCTAAATCTGCAATTTGGTTGCGATCTTGATAGAAATTAAGTAATCCGTCAAAACCAACCGACTTCACACTCATTAAAAATGAATCGACCGGGATATTTTCCTGTAACGAACCGGAAGTACCGATACGGATTAAATTCAAGGCTTTGTGTTCTTTCTTCTTTTCTCTTGTTTTTAAATCAATGTTAGCCAAAGCATCTAATTCATTGACAACAATATCAATATTATCGGTACCAATCCCGGTGGATATTACACTAATCCTTGTTTTATTATATGTTCCTGTTATGGTATAAAATTCTCTGTTTTGCTTTTTCAGTTCAATTTTTTCGAAAAAACCGGCAACCACTTCAACTCTTCCCGGATCGCCTACCAGTATGATATTATCAGCAATATCTTTCGGTAGTAGATGAAGATGATAAATACTGCCGTCGGGATTGATAATTAACTCAGACTCTTTAATTTTCATGGTCAGTTCCTTTTTGTCTGTAAATAATGGTAGAGCTCCCAAAGCTATTCAAAAATTTTTAAAAGCGCAATAAATAAAAATCAACATAACCGTTCGTATGAATAAGCCGGGTTGTTTATAACTTACCTCTCAATGCTATTAAATCAGTTCTGTATCCATCCTTCTAATTAACCAATATTCCATCATTATTCAAAAGGGACCGCCAAAATGATTGGGATGGTTTTTAACTTAACCGTAAGCCTTTTTGGTATGTTCTTAATAAAAGCTTACTTTTACCAATAGATTTAAATTTAAAAACAAGGAAATTATGAAAAATGTATCAACATCGTTATTGGTAACTGCAGGTATTGTTGTTATTTTACTTTTAATATTTGGTAGTTCATCATTCGTAACCATTCAGCCGGGTGAAAGAGGAGTTACTTTTAGGAAATTTACTACAGGATTGGATAAGGAAAATATCAGAAAAGAAGGTTTTCATGTTATAGCACCCTGGAATAAAGTCTTCCGATATGATGTGCGTGAACAACAAGTAGAAGAATCAATGGATGTTTTAGATAAAAACGGACTTTCCCTTTCAGTAGATGTCACCATGCGTTTTAATCCTGCACCTAGTCGTATAGGTTATCTACACGAAACATTTGGCGAAAATTATATCAATAAATTGGTTATTCCTGAAATGCGCTCTACCGTGCGCCAGGTTATGGGCCGATATACCGCCGAAGAAATTTATTCGACCAAAAGGAGTGATGTGGAAGAATCAATCAAAACCGAAACACGTGCAACGTTGGGTACCGACCGTAATAATATTATAATGTCTACATTGCTTATCCGTTCCATAAAATTACCAACAAAAATTAAAGATGCGATTGAATTTAAGCTGGAAGAAGAGCAAAAAGCCCTTGCATATCAGTACAGGTTAGATAGAGAAGAAAGTGAAGCTGAACGTAAGCGTATAGAAGCCGAAGGAGAAGCCAGAGCCAATAAAATTATTAATCAAAGTTTAACGCCTGAGTTACTAAAAATGCGTGGTATTGAAGCTACCGTAAAACTTTCCGAATCTCAAAATTCTAAAGTTGTTATTATTGGTAGTGGAAAAGATGGTTTACCTTTAATTTTAGGAAATAACTAAATAATTGCAACATAGTATTTTTATAGTAGAGTGGGGGCTAAAAGCCCCCATTTTTCATGCTAGTTCCTTTTGAAAAACCCGGTAACGCTTATAAATTTTTCCACCAATTCTTTCTACTTCGGCTCGCATGCGCGTATTTGATTCCATCACGACATGACTATCTATTAATTCAAGTCCCCGTGCTTTCGCTGATTTTAAAATAGCCTTTGCCAAAATAGAATCTAACCCTGTATTTCGAAGCTCATTTTTTATGGCTCCCAGAAACAAATCCAGTTGATTCGTTCTTTTCATCGCAAGCAATATCTTTAAAAAGCCAAAGGGAAATAAACGCCCTTTGGCTTTATTTAATCCTTTACTTAGATTTGGAATTCCAACTACATAGGCTACTACTTCTTTATTTGAATCAATAACCACTTTAATAAATGCAGGATCTAATATTAATAAATATCGTCTGGCAAAATCGTCCATTTCTTCCTGACTAAATGGAACATACCCAAAGATTTCAGTATATGTTTTATTGGTCAGGGTAAGAATGGGATGGATGTAAGGTTTTAATTGTTTCCGACGGGTAAATTCAATTAATTGATAGCCGTTTTTTAGAGGTCTTTGTGCAATACGATGGTAAAGGGATGGAATTTCTTCGGGGATATTTATCTTATATTGTACTAAATCTAATTTTGGTGTATAACTTTCATGCTGGATATATGTTGCCATGAATGGTAAAGAGCAATTGGTAACCATTACGGTAGGCTGATCAAACC
>DATFIZ010000049.1:0-3745 GCA_035269575.1 Bacteroidales bacterium
AGCAACAATTTGCCATTTAAATCATAAAACTTTTGCTCAGCCTGGCAACGGCCCTAAATTTGAATATATAGCCGAAGATAATCGTATGGTACTGGATACTATATATCTGGACTGGATTGAAGATGTTCAACTGGATGTCGAATTTGTAAACAATGGCGATAAACCACTTATTGTACAAAATGTAAGCGGGTGTTGTGGCACACAAATTCCTGACTGGACCAAAAAACCGATATTACCGGGAGAAAGAGGAACCATAACCGTTGAGTTCAGAATACCCCCACGCCCCCACAAAATAAGCCGTACCGTGAGGGCCATAACCAATGACCCCGACGGGGCCAAAATATTACATATTGAGGGAATTGTTGCCGAGCCTAAAGAGGAAGGAACCATACAGTTAAATAAAAAAGAATCGTAAAAATGACCAAAACGGACATAAAACTATTATGCCCGCCCAAAAAATGTGGAAAATGCCGGCGTATGATTAGCCGGTTAGAAACAATCTTACAAGAAAAAGGGATTGAAGAAAAAATTCAAATCATTAATGATACGAACGAATTACTTCGATATCCTACCTGGGTATTGCCCACTTTACTTATTAACAACAAAGTGGTGGCCAGGGGATATTTACCATCAAAAGAGGTCATTGAAAAATTCCTGGAAGAATAAATAAAAAAAAATTGAACATTTGGCTTAATGGATAAAAAACAAGTAGTAACGGTTCAAAATTTCATCATCATCCCCCATTGATAAGCTTTGGTTATACATTTTAAATTATAAATTTACAGAACAAACTCGTCAAAACAATTACTTATGCAATCAAAACAATCAAAAAACGGAGAATGGCACTGGTTCACCGGTGGAATTATTGTTTCTGTGCTGGCTATGGCCACGTATGTTGTTTTTCAGGCGCTAAGCTACAAAAGTTACCCCTTTGGAATAACGGCAAGTTTTGGTAGTATTGCCACCTTGTTTAAATACCCTTTTACGGCTTTGGCAGATAACCCTGTTATTCAAAAATACTCAAACAGTCCGGCAGCACTGATATCAACAACCATGATATTTAGTGTTGCTTTAGGAGGCTTTGTTGCCGCTAAACTGAATAAAAATTACGCTCCGGAAATCATTCCGTCAGTGTGGAAAAAATACCACGGGCCGGGTGTATTAAAAAGATTTATTATTGTTTTGTTTGGTGGATTTTTACTTGGTTTAGGAGCAGTGCTGGCCAGTGGCTGCACTACAGGTAACATCCTACAGGGATGGGCACATCTTTCGTTGGGAAGTATCGTTGCCGGAGCTTCGTTTTTTATTACAGGAATCATTGTAGCTAAAATTCTTTATCCAAAAACAGGAGGGCATCAATCATGATACTAAAAATAATTATCGGACTAATTGTTGGCTTTGTATTTGGGTATACCTTACAACGTACAGGAATAACCAAGTATCCTCGTGTAATGGGTATGTTGCTTTTGAAAGATTTTAAAATCCTGAAATTTATGCTTACCGCGGTCACTTTTTCAATGATTGGCTTTTATACGCTCGATAGTTTGGGCATTATTGAACTTAACCCAAAACCTTTAGATTGGGGCAAACCGGTTGGCGGACTTATTTTTGGTGCAGGAATGGGACTACTTGGCTATTGCCCCGGAACCATGCTCTCCCGCATTGGTGAAGGCAAAAAAGATGCCCGGGTAGGATTGCTTGGAACCGTGCTGGGAATATTGTTTTTTGCTGTCAACGTAAAATTCTTTAAGGAACATTTTACATCAAACAAGATGAGTGGTGATATTTCAGCAGCACTGGGTATTAACCCCTGGATTATTGTGCCTGTGGCAGCCATTATTTTCATTGCCATTATTTACCTGGTCAATAAAAAGGTGGATGATTTTAAACAGAATTTTTAACCGTGACGGATAACCAATCTATTATCAGACAAAACAACCAAACAAGATTAGTCTTGAACGTTTTAGGAATGAATGAATTGGTACAATCGTGATAAAATATGGACCAACAGAAGCGACAAAATAGTTTGTATAGATTGAGTAATCAAATAAATAACAGACAACATTAAGTATAAATCCCGTGTTTGGATTTCACAAAATCCAGCATGGGGTTTTTTCTTTCTACCTCATTTTTTAATCCAGGGTTATTTCGTTATTTTTATCCTTAAGATTTCTTCAATCATTATCGTTTTTAAATTATATACTATTAATTTTTAAACACAATTATCATGATAAAATGGTTTGAGAACAACACGTTACCAATACTCTTTATTGTAGGTATTATCTTTTTGATTCCTCTTGCATTGTCTCAAATCACCAAACGATTAAAACTTCCAAACATTATAGCCTATATGATAGCCGGAATTATTTTGGGCCCTTCTGTTCTGAATTTTCTAGATGAGCAAACATTGGGTAATTTGGAATTCATTACTCATATGGTTCTGGGGTTTGTAGCCTTTAAGATTGGGTTGGAAATAAATATCCGGGAAATTCTGGCCCATGGACGAGGAATTATTATTACTGTTCTTTCCGAGTCGTTTCTTGCTGTTATTATAGTAGCATTGCTTCTTTTTCTTTTTACAGGGAATCTGGCTTTAGCATTAATTTTTGCTTCTTTAGCTCCGGCCAGTGCGCCGGCTGGCACTATTGCTGTTATTGATGAAACCAGGTCGAAAGGCAGCCTTACTCAGACCTTATACTCTGTTGTTGGTTTAGACGATGGTTTAGCCATCATTATTTTCGGCTTGATAAGCCCTGTCGCTCTTTTTTTTCTTTCACATTCGGGCGGGGAAGGAATGCCGGACAGTAGTATTTGGACTTCCCTTATTGAGCCCGTTCGCGAAATTGGGCTAAGCATTTTATTGGGAGGGATTGCTGCTATTTTATTTATTTGGTTGACCCGTTTTAAAGGTTTTCGTAACGAATTGATGCTTCTTTCTTTTGGTTCGGTAATATTAGTTGCCGGAGTCAGTCAACTGGCAAGCTTATCAGAAATTCTCTCGGGCATGGTGTTTGGGCTTGTCATTGGAAACTACCCAAAACTGGAGGAACTAAAAGAGTATGAAGAAGAGGAGATTGGTTTTATCATTCCCATTTTTTATCTCCTGTTTTTTACCTTAGCCGGGGCAAACTTACATCTACAATCGGTTCCTTCTCTCGGACTCATAGGTCTGCTTTATGTGGCAGGCAGAATTGCAGGAAAAGGTTCAGGGGCTTTTATTGGGGCAAGTATTGGAAAAATGGAACTAAAAATACGCAAATACCTTGGCTTCGGAATACTTTCACAAGCCGGTGTTGCGATTGGTTTAGCCCTTGTTGTTAAAAACCGTTTTCAGGGCCTGGGTCCCGAAATGGAAGGTGCCGGCATGACCATGGGCGACCATATCGGAAACATTGTTTTTACGACCATTACAGCAACCTGTGTGATTTTTGAAATCATTGGCCCTATTTTAACCAAATATGCACTCAAAAAATCGGGCGAAGCAAGGGTTTTATGAATTACTCATTTATAAGATGTATCTCTTTTCCTGCGCAAAAAAGGTCGTAAAAAAAATCCATAAATATTGATTAGCTTTACACGCTAAAGTATTTTAATAATGACCGACAAAGAAAGAAATGAAATTAAAGAAGTTATTCTTCGCCAGATAGAAAAATCAAAACAAAAAATTGAAGAATTAAAAGAGTTTACCGAACCGATAGCACCCGATTGTGCTATTGGAAGAGTTTCGCGAATGGATGCCATCAAC
>DATFIZ010000050.1:0-6205 GCA_035269575.1 Bacteroidales bacterium
TAGCTGTAACTTCAGGTTCAAAGCCAAACCGTTTTTCTTTTAACCTGATATCCTGAATCATTTCGGTTCTGAAAAGCTTGTAACAGGTTTCCATGTCGGTTAAATTCAGGTTGGTAAACATATTGGAAAGAAAGGTAAGTAACCTATTGCCAATGGTATGCCAAAAGAATAATATACGATGGGGATTATTCCCCATAAAACGAGAACCATACACGGCATCAGCATGATCGTTAAAAACCGGTTTCAACAAATCGTTATACTCATTGGGATCGTATTCCAAATCCGCATCCTGGATAATTAAATATTCACCGGTTGCATTTGCTATTCCTTTATGCAGAGCAGCCCCTTTCCCCTGATTCTTTTTCTGATTGATTAAGCGGATATTTACATTGGAATGGTTATTAATATATACTTCGGCAATTTCTTGTGTTTTATCCGTCGAATAATCATTGATAATAATAATTTCTTTTTGTATTAAGCCCAAATCAACTTGCAGTATACGGTCTAAAATTTTTGTCAGGGTTGCTTCCTCATTATAAGCAGGAATAATAACAGATAACTTTTGAATCATTGCACAAGGTTAATTTTAATCTGAAGCGAAAATATTAATTATTTGCATAAGAATTACTTTTTTTCTTAAAACAAATTTAATTTAGTAATTTCTATTAATGATTTTTAATACGATGATTTCCATTAAAACAATAATAAAGAAAAGTTTATCCAGGCTTTCAACGTTTTTTAAATATATAACTCCCGGATTAAACAAATTTGGGATACTAACCTTTATACTTTTTACTGAATTTTTTCTGATCCGCATTTTTGAGTTTTTTTATCTAAAACATCACTACGGATTTGAATTTTCAAATAACCTTTACCTGGTAAAAGGTATTTATTACGATTTTGTTTTTGTTTCTATCCTGGCTGTCCTTTCAGTTATTCCTTTTTTATTATTATATAGATATTTAAAAAGAATTATTCTTCCGGTGTTTTTGATTATCAATACAATGATAATTATTGTATATCTGGTTTTAATCGATTATTTAAGGTACACTTTTATCCCGCTCGATCATGCTTTTTTTGCCTACCCGTTAAACGAGATCATTTATATTGCCCAAACATCGGTTGATTTTGGTTTTGTGCAATCTGTAAAATATCTGGCAGCTATTACCATAAGTGTTATCTTAACATATTTAATTTTAAAAAACGCAAGCCGGTTTAAGTTTTACATTGTCGCCATTACTTTTATAGCAGGTGGTATATTGTTATCAAAAAATATTAATCCGGCAAGGAGAAATTATCCCAATAATTTAAGTTTTAATTTAACCATTAATAAGCTTTCCTATTTTAGTAAAAGCAGTGCAAACTATTTTCTGGGGAAATCGGATATCAGTCAAGTGAAATTCCGTAACGCAGTAAAAAAGTACCATCAAGTCCATAGCGATTTTAACTTTATTAATCCAAACTACCCACTGGAACACAAACCTGACACAACCGATAAGCTGGGAGCGTTTTTTAATTTGAAGAAAGAACCACCAAACCTGGTTTTTGTTATTATGGAAAGCTTGTCCAGTGCTTTTTGTGGCAGTAACGCATACCTGGGAAACTTCACCCCTTTTCTCGATTCATTAATCAATCATAGCCTGTATTGGGAAAATTTCTTAAGTACATCGGAACGGACATTTAATACCATACCTTCAATATTCGGGTCGCTGCCTTATGGCGAAAAAGGTTTTATGGAACTTATAAAACCTGATTTTCCAGTCAATCATAATACATTTATTCAATGGCTAAACGAAAATAACTATTATTCGAGTTTCTATTATGGCGGTTGGACAGGCTTTGACAATATGGAAAACTTTTTAGAATATCAGGATATCGATTTTATCTTAAAAAATTTTGGCAATAATCATCAACCCATTGAAAAAGACAAGAATGGCTTTTCATGGGGTTATCCCGACCATGCTCTGTTTTCACGATCATTAGAAATTATCGATTCTTTAAACAAAACCCCGCGGTTGGATATTTATCTGACCATAAGCCTTCATCACCCGTTTAATCCACCAAACAAAGAATTCTATCAGCAAAAATTCGAAGAACGATTAGCAGAATTAAGTTTAACAAAAACCAAAGAATCCGAAATAAGAAATTATACCGATATTTTCGCCACTGTTTTATATACTGATGATGCCGTGAAAGATTTTATCCAGCAATATAAAAAACGTAAAGATTTTGAGAATACCATCTTTATTATTACGGGCGATCATCGTTTGGGAACACAGAATATACGTAATGCGCTGGATAAGTACCACGTTCCTTTTATTATTTATTCGCCCATGCTAAAAAGACCGGTAAGATTTTCATCTGTTTCATCGCATTTAAATGTTACACCTGCTTTGTACCCTTTTATGGCTAAAAATTTCGGTTTTAAAATGCCCGAGAAAGTTCATTGGTTAGCAATGCCAATAGATACTGCAAAAAATTTCAGAAATATACATAACATTCCTTTGATGAGAACAAACCGCGAAATTACAGATTTTGTATTTAAAAATTATCTTCTTTCCGAGGGGAAACTTTACATGCTTGATAAAAAAATCAACGCTCATTATCTTGAGCATACAATTATTAAAGATTCTTTAAAACAATCGGTAAAGGATTTTGTCATTTTAAATAACTATATTACTAAAAATAATTTACTTATATCAGATGAATAGTAACAGAATATCCATTTACATTTTTATTTTATTAGCTATAATCATTTTTAGCTGTCATCACAAAGACGAAAACACACCCTATGACTATTCAAATCATACCACAAAAATCCTGGGACACAGAGGGTATGGGATAAAAGATTATAATGACACAGTAATGGACAATACCCTGGAAGCCATTATAAAAGCAATTAAAATTGCCGATGGTGTTGAAATTGATATCCAGATGAGTAAAAATGAAACCATTTGGCTTTATCACGATACCAGAATACCTGACAGGGATTCCAATATAAAATATATTCCCCGTTTAACAAACGATGAAGTTCAGTCTATTCTTTCGCTGAATCACCCGAATGCACAGTTTAATAATTTACAGGAATTTTTTTCCTATTTCGATAACCATAAAATAACCAAAACAATTTCATTGGACATTAAATCATTTTATGGTGAAAATTGTTTTAAAAATACCAATGAATTAAATTCTTATATGCTAATAATTGGGGAGAGGGTTATTAAACTGGCAAAAACATACAGCCTTGAAGATCAGATTTTGGTTGAAACGGATAGCAAATACTTATTAGATTTTATTAATACCAACTCATCAATAAAAACTTTTTTATTAGGGTATTCAGACTTTAAAAAACAGTTAGAAACTGCCCGTAAAAATAATTATTCAGGGGTTTCACATTTTTTTAACGATCCGGAAATTAATGCTAAAAGTATTGAAAATGCTCAAAAATCTGGAATTCAGATTCAATTATGGACACCAAACAGTGAAGATGAATTAGAAACTGTATTATTATACCAACCGAATTTTTTACAAACGGATAATATTCATTATTTTGAAAATAATTTATAGACAAAATCATGGCTAAAGGCAAAGAATCCAAACCACATATAGGAATATACGGACGTAGAAACAACGGAAAAAGCTCCCTCATTAACCGGCTGGCAGGGCAGGATATTGCCATTGTTTCCGATTATGCCGGTACAACCACCGACCCGGTTAAAAAATCGTTCGAAATAACCGGTTTTGGGCCCGTCATTTTAGTCGACACTGCAGGAATTGATGACGAAGGCGATTTGGGAACCAAGCGAATAGATAAAACCCTGTCAACCATCAAAACCGTTGATTTAGCTATTCTGGTTATCACACACAATACCTTTGGTGATTTTGAAAAACAACTGATCCAGGAATTTAAAAATACCGATACCCCATTTTTCATTGTCCACAATAAATCGGATATACAACCACTTGATAAAAACACAAGGACTAAAATAGTTGCTCAGACCCATTCAGGTATTATTGATTTCGAAACGGTTCAAGGGGAAAATATCGAAGAGATAATAAAGAAGATAAAAGTTACCATCCCCGAATCAGCATATACCAATCCTTCCTTAGTGGGTGACTTGCTCTCTTATGGAGATATAGTATTACTTATTACTCCTATTGATATCGAAGCTCCGGCAGGGCGGCTCATCTTACCCCAGGTTCAAGCCATACGCGATATTTTAGATAACGAAGCTGTAGCCATTGTATTAAAAGAACGGGAAGTAGATTCGTTCCTGCGCAAAACAGGCATTAAACCTGCACTGGCTATTACCGACAGCCAGATATTTAACAAGGCCGATGCTTCGGTCCCTGATAATGTGCCTTTAACCAGTTTTAGCATTGTACTGGCCAAGTTTAAAGGTGATTTTGAAAATTATTTGAAGGGAACACCTAAAATAGCTGACTTACAAGATGGTGATAGAATTTTAATGCTCGAATCCTGCACACACCATGTTTCATGTGATGATATAGGGAGAGTAAAAATTCCAAGATGGCTGACCAATTTTACCGGGAAAAAGCTGGAATATGATGTGGTAGCCGGATTAGATAAGCTCCCGCGAGACATCTCTGATTATTCGTTGGTTGTACAATGCGGCGGCTGTGTAATTACACGCAAACAATTGATTAACCGTTTACGTCCGGCCATTGAAGCCGGTGTTCCGGTAACCAATTACGGCATGGCCATTGCTTATGTACAGGGTATCTACCAAAGAGGCATTGAACCTTTTACTAAAACAAACCATTCGGCAACAGATTACCTTTAACCACCAAAAGATTATTAAACCTAACAAATAACACCGGGCCAACTACAAACAACCCTGAAATTTAATTTATCACCATTTTAACCAGCTGGAAACTATCAAATGATATTGTTTTTAGTGCTTAGGAGTCTATTGATATGCAGCAAAAAGCCAGTGGTAGAATAAATTTTTTTACTTGTTCAGAACACCCTATTTTCACGGTTAGAAAAAGATTGTATGCTATTCCTTCTCAGGAAATTTTAGGTTCATAAATGGTTAAATTATTCATCATGCAATCTTTTTCTTTTCAACTTCAATGCAATAAAAGGAATTTAATGGACGGAGGTATTATATAGAGGAAGAGTAAATGTAATCGTGGTTCCATTATTTACTTTACTATCCATAAAAATTTCACCATGGTTCATTTCAACAAATTCTTTACAGAAAAATAGCCCCAACCCTTTCCCTGTTTCTCCTTTGGTTCCATCTCCGTTTCCATGAGCAATCTCAAACACTTTTTCTTTGTGCTCATCTTTTATACCAATACCTGTGTCCTTAACCCACAATTGTGCTTTTTTATTTTTTACAGCGGCTCCTAAATAAACTTTCCCGCTTTCAGGGGTAAATTTTATGGCGTTGTTTAACAAGTTTCGAATAACCGTATGAATCATATTTTTATCGGCATAAATTAAAATATCCTCTTTCGTCTCATCAATCAGTTCAATATTTTTAAGTTCGGCTGATGAATTATAAAGTTTTACAGCTTCGTCAACCAACTCTTTTACATTTACCATCGCCGGGTTATAAGGAATTTTACCCTGCTGGCTTAATGCCCAGTTTAAAAGATTATCGATTAAGGTTAACAGGTTAGTCACCGATAGTTCAAGGGTATTCGATAATTTTTTTAACGAGTCGTAGTCCTTCTCTTCAATCCAAATAGGTATCAGTTGTGCTATACTATCGATAGAAATTAGCGGGCTGCGCAAATCGTGGGCAATAATTTGAAAAAGCTTATCTTTTGTTTTATTGGCTTCGATCAACTCGCTGTTTTGTTTTGCGATTTCAACCCTTTGACTACCAATTTTTTTATTTTGTGAAGATAATAATTGATTGAATTTTTTTCGTTTCTTACTCTCATTCCATAGGTAAAAAATTAAGCAGATAGCAATAATAATTGCAATAATTAAAACTGTCCGCTGAAATCTTGCCTGTTTATTTTCAATCTCATTTTTTGCAAGCTGTGCTTCTTGTAAATCTTTGTCTTTTTTAAGTAAAGTTATTTCCTGCTCCCGTTGTTTCGCTTCATATTTCTTTTCCAGTTCAACTATTTGGGCTTTTCGATTCAGGCTAAAAACGCTGTCCTCGTAATAAACATAATCTTTTAAATACTGTAGTGCCTTTTCAGCATTTCCTAATGTATCATA
>DATFIZ010000051.1:0-2422 GCA_035269575.1 Bacteroidales bacterium
CGGTCTGTAATATCCAGAAAGGTTGAAAATACCTGGTAAGGTTTTGTTGCATCTTTTTTGAATTGTGGTTTGGAATTGACAATAATCCACACATAATCCTTTTTAGCAGGATTATAAATACCCTGGATAAAACTTTTCACCTCTTTTCCGGTATTCAGGGCTATCATGGCGGGGTGTTTTTCGCCAGACATCTCATTCTTATCTTTGTCTACTGCTTTCCATTCCGGATCAACTGATTTCTTCCCTATCATTTGCTTAAAGTTTAAGCCTAAGATTTGTTCTGCGGCTTTGTTTGCCATGGTAATTTCACCTTTATTGTTCTGGTATACAACCCCCTGTGCCATAGTTTCGAACAAGGTTCTGAAACGGGTTTTGTTTTCTTTTAGTTTTTTTTCAGCTTCTTTTCGTTCTGTTATATCGGTGGCAAATACCAGCGCACCGTCTTTTCCATCATAATGTATAGGTTCGCCAACGGTTTCAACCCATACTTCAGAGCCATCTACCCGGATAAACTTTTGTTCAAAGAGTTTTGATATTGTTTGGCGATCTTCATTTATTATTCGAATTCTTTCGTAAATTTGATCATAATAATTGGGATGAAAACGATCCATCACCGGACTCCCGATCAATTCATCAGGAGATTTAATGCCAAATAATTTACAAGCAACCGGATTGAGATAGCTAAATTTCATTTCTGTTTGGATAAAAATAGGTGTAGGTGCTCCTTCCACTATTTTTCTAAAACGCTCTTCGTTCTGTTGAAGGGCTTTCTCTGTTTTTATTTTTTCGGTAACATCCAGTAAAGAGGCGACACTTTTTTCGGTTCCGGGGATCATGTCGATGGATAAATAAATATTTTTTATTTGTTTGTTTTTATCGACAAACCGGAATTCGTATTCAGTTAAGACCTCCTGAAGATTTTTACGTCTTAATTCGTGTTGTTGGCGCATTCTCTCCAAATCTTCGGGAACGACAAATTCCATCCAGGTTTTTTTATTTTCAATTTCGTTCTTTAGATATCCGGATAATTCAACGAATTTTGTATTAGCCAGTGAAATGATACCGTCTTTTTCTAAAATGGTAGTGGCTGTTCCTGTATTTTCGAAAATAGTTCGGTATTTTTCTTCGCTCTCTGTTTTCTCCTGTTCAATTTGTTTTCTGTCCAGGTAGTTACTTATGTTTTTCCCAATCGTATTTAATAATGATATTTCTTCTTTTAGGAAAGGGCCGGAATCTATTTCAGGTTTTTCTTCAAGGTAATATACCTCAATTGATCCTGTTTTTTTTTCGTGGATATAAAGGCCTGCTTTTTGGCCCCATTGAGTTTCTTTAAAATTTTCTGTTGTGAAAATTTTATCATTCAATATTATCCTGACACAGGTAATCTCCGGATATTGCCATGCCTCAGGAATGATTTTTACAACCTTTTGTAAAAAAATATCTGTTGATAATCCCGATTCTTCAGATAAATTAGCAATCTGGTAGAGACATTGTAATTCCTTAATTCGTTCCTGAAGTTTCTTTTCTAATTGTTTTTCTTTACCGGGTATATTTTCAGATAATCGGTTTTGTATCATTGTTTCCTCCAACTTTTTTAGAGCAGATATTCTTTATTTTCTTTATATGACTTATTCCTAATAAAGTTACAATTTAAATGACCAGAATTCAACAAAAGTGTAATAAAAGTATTTAAGATTTTTAATCACTGTTGTCCGATAAAAATATTTAATATATTCTGTAGCCCTGATTTTATTTACTATTTACAAACTTCCTATTTCTGGGGCTTTGCCCCAGACCCCACATACTTTCTTGTCTTGAAACAAGAAAGTACGCAAAGAAATTCAAGGCTGCGCCCGCCTCACTCGAAAAACTACGCGATGTGAGCTAAAAAATCTGAACTTGCACTGCCCTTCGGTCAGTGGTTGCCTTCGGCGAGCTCGCTCAAAATGCTCGGTTCAAACAGCAGATTTTTTTTAACGCTCACTGTGCTTGTTTTTCGGCTCGCCGGACCATGCCAATCCAAAACGAATCGTCAAAACAAAAAAATAATCAGCTATCCGGGAAAAGCAATTGCCTAACACGTTTATAAAATGAACCGCAAATTCTAATCCATGAGAATAACCCTCCGGTTCACCGGGGAGGGTATGGTTGCCATCCAACCAAATCTGCAAGCACCGTATGCCATCCCTTGCAGATACCAAACTTGCCGCGGAATATTAAAATCATAATACAACCCCGGAATTGAAAACTTGATTTTATTTATTTTTTACCGGACAGTAATGATTTTTAATTGTTTTTCATAATCGTTTGAGGTGGAATGATTAATTTTATCATTAAAAGGGATATGTTTATCGGGTAACTTTTGTCTGTTTTTAAATTACTATATATTTACATATTCTAAAAGAATAAAAAAATGGAATGG
>DATFIZ010000052.1:0-3998 GCA_035269575.1 Bacteroidales bacterium
AAAAACAAACCCTCGTTTTTGCAAGTTTCTGAAATCCTTTAATGATGGGGCATACAAACTTTTCGTAGCAAATTCGTAACTTTTCGTATCAAATTTCGCACTTTTCGTACCATATTTTTTGACGAACGGTTTTATGTTATACAACATGTTTAAATAAGCAAGTAAAAAATCAATTCAACTTACTTATTACCAGTAATTTATAAAAACGCAACTTTAGTTCATCTGACTAATAAATATGGGGATTTTAACATTTTGGATCATTGTTGCCGATAAAAATATTGCATCCATTCTGAAACCTTGATTTTATTTATCATTTAACGATTTCATATTTCAGGGGCTTTGCCCCGGACCCCACGCACTTTCTTGTCTTGAAACAAGAAAGTACGAAAAGAAATTCAAGGCTACGCCCGCCTCACTCGAAAAACTACGCGATTTGAGCTAAAAAATCTAAACTTGCACTTCCCTCCCGGTCAGTGGTTGCCTTCGGCGAGCTCGCACAAAACGCTCGGTTCGAACAACAGATTTTTTTTAACGCTCACTGTGCTTGTTTTTTGGCTCGCCGGACAATGCCAATCCGAAAACGAATCGTCAAACAAAAATTTTTTTTATCGGACACTAATGATTTTGGATTTAACTTTTATCTTTTATAGCGCAGGGTTTGCAGGATATAATTTTTAATATAGTAAATGGTATATCTATGGCTTCTAAGTAAAGAATATTCACTAAATCATTTTACACCTTCTGCCGCATGACTAATCGCTCCGCTCATTTTTCATACATTCATTTTTTTTATATTATTGTCGTCACATTATGATTGTTGTACGCGTTATAAACACGCAAAAGCAAACACGTTACAGAGCTGACTACAGTGGACAAGAGGCATACCGGTCAACCTTCGAAAAAGTTAAGCTCCAATTGCTGACTACATTTAATTCGGTTTATTTTATTCAAAAATAATAAACCTCTTATGCATAAAATCTAAAAATTCTTTTAATCTACGGTGCGCAATTTCCAGGGGGATTTGTTCATTCCCATTTAAAAGAATAACTTTTCGTTCACTTATACTAACCTTTTTAATATAAGCTGCATTAATAATAAATGACTTGTGTATTCTAAAAAAATCTTCTTCGGGTAGTTTTTCTTCCACCTGGCTCATTCTTTTTTCCATCTTATATTTATTACCCTTGCAGCAAAGAATATGGGTACAGCATCCCGCCGTTTCGAAATAAACAATTTCTTTCACCCTTTTCAGGCATAATTCGTTTTTCTTTTTATCGGTTAAAATGAGTGTTTTCTCAGGGGTCATTATTATGGTTTTTTAGGTTCTGGATTTACACACTTGTAAAAACCTCCGGATAATTTTACTTACCCGGAGGATGATTGCTTAGCAATCAATACAAACTTAAACAACATAAAATTTACCTAATTACTTATGATAAATAATCCATGAAATAAGCTTAATCTATAACCTCTTCTAAATCAAAAACCTTTTTTAGATTTTCGAAAAGCTCTTCTCGTCGACTTTGACTCACAAAAATTGATTTTCCATTTTCAAGAATCACTTTTGAGGCATCGCGTGTAAAAATCATTTGTACATACCGGAGATTTACCAAATGTTTATAATTAAACCTGAAAAATCCCTGGTCGAAAAGCAGTTGTTCAACCTCATCAATCGTTAACAACAAATTCAAATGTTCATTATTATTCAAAATGATCCGGGAAAAAGTATTTACTGCTTCAATATAGACAACATGTTTTGTATCAATTCCCATTTTCCCACTTTCTGTCGGAACGTAAATAGAATAGGTATTCATCTTATGGTTCATTTTTAAAAATCATTTTATGGTTATAATTTCGTATATCAGCAGGAATCTTAAATGAGAATCCATGCTTAAAAGAATCAAGCAAAAGCTTTCCACGTAGTTTCTCAACAGATTTTTGCAACACCTGGAAATTAAAATAATCAAATGAATTATCCTGTATTACAGTATTTGAATCATTCAGCGGTATGGTCTTTTTACTATTATGACAATTTTTCAAGGGAGTAATAAAAAAGTGAATCCAGTCATCCGCTAAAATCTGATATCCTATTTCATATTCTTTTGATTTATACTTTTTACTCACCAGGTTGATTAATCGTATAAATGCTTTTCTAAATAAAAGAATATCAGTTGCAAAAGAATCTTCCTGTTTACAGATATCATCGTTTGGAAAATATAAGGTAATATCCTCAGCAAGATATTCCTTTTTTTGAGCATTAAATTCTAGGGTAAGCTCTTTTAGGATATCGCAGATTAGATATTTTTCTATTTTTAAAGAATAGTTGTTGGCCTGAAATTGTGAAAGGTCAATAACATTTTCTACAAACTGAAGTAATAATTCACTCCCGTTTAGAATTTCCCTGATATAATCTTTTTGTTTATCCTCTGGCAGATGTTTTTGGGTCATCAGCTTTGAAAATCCCATAATAGAATTTAGCGGTGTTCGAATGCCATGGGATATATGCGAGAGAAAACTAATTCTTTCGAATGATTCTTTATCATCATTTTTTTCTTTCACATGAGAGTGTTTCATAATACCTGTATACATTTTGTATCGTTTTTGCTGCATTAGTTGTACAACTCGTTCTTAATTCTTTTGGCCATCTCCTTATAATAGCTTTCCTTATTAATTAGCTCATCTAACAATTCTTTAGCTTTTGCATTATCCTCGGTTTTTAAATAACACATAGCCAAATACCATTCGGCCTGTTCAATAAAAAGGTTATTGTTATCGGTAATGATGGTTTGAAAAGAGTGGGTTGCTTTTTGATATTTCTCTACCTCCATATATGAAATACCGGAATAGAGATTTACGGCCATATCATCGCTTCTTTTTTCGAGTAATTGCTCAAATAAAAGCAATGCCTGTTCGTAATTTTCATCCTCATACCTTTGGAGGGCGGTTAACAGCAACCGGTCAGTTTCGGTATTACCTGATCGATAGGTAACGGTTACCTCGTAGGGTTGATAAAATTTATCCACAATTTCATGGTTATCGTAATTCGTTTGTGTCAATTGATTGACAATACCACCCGTTGCCAGTAAAAGAGCAAGGGTTGCAGCGGCATAGTATAGTTTCCTCCGGGGAAAACCGTTAGGTGCACGTTTTACTTTCTCATCTTCGGTGTAGATGGTATTCATCGTATCCCGAAGATTCATGATATCCTCTTCCATAATGGCGTGGTCTATTGATTGATGAAGATCCAGTTCTTCCCGGACCTTCTCGTCAGAAGCCAACAAATGCTCAAAATGTTTTAATTCCTGATCGTCCATTTCGCCATTAAGATATTTGTCCATAATTTCCATATTGGTCTTCATTCAAATATTTTTTTAGTTCAACATCTGTTTCTATGCGATTTTACTCCTGATTATTTCATGATTTCAAAACGCTTTCCGTTTCATAAACTTCTTAAACGAAAGCACCATTAAAACAAAATTTCTCACACCTTACAACAACCTTCTGACAGTCAGGGGTATATGCCAATGTCTCCGGGTCAGTTTCATTCCATTATAATTAAGTTACAGGAGAATCATCGTTTTTATTATCATTGCTAAATATTCTAATCCTATACTCATGGTTAAAAATCAAAATACCTTTCGATTAATCTAAGGTCAGGATTATTCTACTTCCTCTCCATTGTTTTCATCAATCATTGTCATTTCATTTTCCTTTAATGCATTTGCGTTATCAGGTTCATGCAGGTTATTTCCATCTGATTCTTTAACAGCATTTTCAACAGAAGGACTAACGATCAATTATTTGTCGTTGTCACCTGAAGAATATGATAAAAGAATCATAGCCGTTAAAAAAAAGATTAAATATTTCATGATTTTTAAACCTCTATATGAATATCAACTCCATTTAACACATCATCATATACTTCTCAGAAAATGTCCTTTTTTGGTTGCTTATGGCTATAACGTTATAAAAAATAACAGAACCAGCTCAATAATTAA
>DATFIZ010000053.1:0-12343 GCA_035269575.1 Bacteroidales bacterium
AACAGCTGCTCGAAAACTGGGTTTGAAAAATCCTGTGGGTAAAAAAATAAATGTTTGGAAAGTAGAAGGTGAAATTGTAGGCATAGTTAAAGATTTCCATTTTAACTCATTTCATCAGAAAATAGAACCACTGGTATTAACCAAATACCGTGATTACATATCTTATCTATCGGTAAAAGTTACCGGAAGGAATTTAAATCAAACCATAGCTGCCATCGAAAAGGTTGTTAACCAGTATAATACAGGTTACGAATTTCACTATTATTTTATGGATGATAGATTTGATAACCTTTACAAAGAAGAAGAACGCAGTAACAAATTAATTCTTTTTGGCTCGGTACTGGCTATTATTATTGCCATGTTAGGCGTCTTTGCTTTAACTTCTTTTACGGTCATAAAACGAACAAAAGAGATAGGAATACGCAAAGTTGTTGGAACACCGGTAAGTCGGATTTTATGGATGTTATTAACGGATATTTCTAAATGGGTATTGCTGGCTAATATTTTTGCATGGCCATTGGCTTACTATTTTATGAATAGCTGGCTTAACAATTTTGCTTATAAAATTGAACTGAAAATTTGGATGTTTGTTGCCGGAGCATTTATTGCTTTCATAATAGCAATATTTACAGTTGTAATGCTTGCTTATAGAGCAGCAAATTCTAATCCGGCCAATGCCTTACGACATGAATAAAAAATTTAATGATAAATAATATGTTTAAAAATTATATAAAAACCGCCTGGAGAAACTTAATAAGGGATAAAGCTTATGTCCTTATTAATATAATAGGATTATCTGTAGGAATAGCAGCCTCTCTGATTATTGGACTTTATATCTTTAATGAGCTCAGTTATGATAAGTTTCATAAAGATTCCGAAAGAATTTATCGAATATACGTGGATGGTAGCTTTGGTGCTACCAAATTCTACAGCCCCTTGTCTCCCAACGAGTTGAAAGGAGCCCTGTTAAACGAATTTGGCGAAGTAGAAGCTGTAACACGTTTTTTTAAGCGCGATGAACAGTTGATTCGTGTTGGTGAAAAAAAGTATACAGAGAACGATATACTCTTTGCTGATGTAGATTTTTTTGATGTATTTTCATTTCAACTTATTAAAGGAGATCCAAAAAATGCACTTTCCGGTCCGGGGAAAATTGTTCTTACCGAAAGTACGGCAAAGAAATATTTTGGCGAGGAGGAACCCATTGGGAAGATTCTAAGAATGAGGGGTGAAGATAGTTATAAAGTAACAGGGGTGTGCAGGGATGTTCCCCGGAATTCTCATTTTCATTTCAACCTCATAACTTCTTATGCCAGTTCCCAACAATCGAAGGATCATCAATGGGTGAATATGAATATCTATACCTACATGAAATTGATTGATGCAGATCAAAAAGAAGATCTGGAAAGTAAGTTCCAACTATTGATGGACAAATACCTTGGTCCTGAAGTTTCTGAATTAATGGGAATCAATTTAGAACAATTCTCTGCACAAGGCAATCGGTTTGAATTTAAGTTACAGGCACTCGAAGACATTTATCTTCATTCTGATTTTAACGATGAGATTGAGCCTGTGGGTGATATATCAAGAATCTGGTATTTTTCTATTATTGCGTTATTCATCCTTTTTATTGCCTGTATTAACTTTATGAACCTGGCCACTGCAAAATATGCCAATAGAGCAAAAGAAGTTGGTATTAGAAAAGTGGTGGGATCCGGAAAGAGACAGCTGGTAGCTCAGTTCTTGTGGGAATCGGTGATGCTGTCCGGAATTTCATTGATCATAGGTGTTGCATTACTGGAACTCTTTTTACCTATGTTTAATCAACTGGCACAGAAAAAACTAATTTTTAATTATCTGGATGTATGGTATGTGGTTCCCGGATTAATAGCTTTTGCTTTTTTTATTGGCCTGTTGGCAGGTATCTATCCGGCTTTTTATCTTAGTAGTTTTAATCCACAGAGAACACTAAAAGGAAAAATATATGCCGGTACTGGTAGTATTCGACTGAGAGGAATTCTTGTAGTCGTTCAGTTTGTTATTACTATCAGCTTATTCGTGAGCACAGCCATTATTTTTCAACAAAATCGTTTTATGCTGGATAAAAAGTTAGGTTTTGATAAAGAAAAAATTCTGGTGCTGGACAAAGCCTGGTTGTTAAGGAATAGTAAAGACGTTTTTGTGGAAGAGTTAAAGAAAATACCGGGAGTAAAATCAGCAGCTATTACGCATAAGGTTCCCGGACAGGAATACAATGGTTCTACCATGCAAATCGGTGACAGAACGGCCGAAGATGTGCTTTTCTTTGCAGTAAACTATGCCGGAGAAGATTATTTTAAGACCATGGGTATGGAAATTGTTGATGGGCGTGGTTTTTCTGAAGAATACTCCACGGATAAATATGCGATAATCATCAACGAAACTGCGGCTAAAAATGCCAATCTGGAAGACCCGGTTGGTAGTTACCTGGTTTTTGGAAATGAACGTTTTGATATCATAGGAGTTGTAAAAGATTTTCACTTTGAAACTTTACATAAACCCATTCGCTCGCTGGTTATAAGACATCATCGCGACAGGAATTACCGGTTCATTGCTATGCGGGTTGAGATGGATGGCATCCAGTCTACCATAAAATCTATTGATAATACCTGGAGTGAGTTTAAGGCAGAAGAACCCATTGATTATTTTTTTCTTGATAATAACTTTAATAGTCTCTATCAGGAAGAGCAGCGTACTGCAAAAGTATTCATTACATTTTCTATTTTAGCCATTTTTATTGCCTGCCTGGGATTATTCGGCCTTTCGGCTTTTATGGCAGAAAAGCGCAAAAAAGAAATTGGAATTCGCAAAGCCATGGGTGCAAGAGTAAGGAGAATATTAGCCTTGCTTTATCGCGAAATATTTGTTTTGTTAATTCTTTCTACCTTGATTTCATGGCCTTTAAGTTACTACCTGATGAAGTTATGGCTCCAAAAGTTTGCGTTCAGAATTGAAATGTCTTTTGTTCCTTTTATTGCAGCTTCATTAATCGCCTTAATTATTGCCATTCTAACAACCGGCTTCCAGGCAGCAAAAGCGGCCAATACCAATCCTGCTTATACCCTTAGAGATGAATAATAATCATTAAAATTATGAATTATGAAAGATTTATGTATTCCCATTCCCGGATTTGGCGAAAATGAAATCGCCGAATTACACCTTAAAGTAGGTGATCAAAAAATCAGTTATGACTTTCGGGTCGAATCCTTCCCCTGGGACACTGAAGATGAGTTGAATGGTAACTCAGATGAAATTACCCAATCCCTTGCCAGAATTAGCCGCCTAAAGAAAGCTATTCAGAATTACGATAAGAGCTGGGAGTTAATACAAATTTTTACTCCTGCTGATCACGCAAGTTATATTCAGGTATTATACCGCAAAAAGAAGAATTAAGTTTATTATACGTATTATTAAAACCTTTTATTATGAAAAAACAAAGTTTATTAATTTGTGTATTTGTATTTTCTATATCAACTCTCTTTGCTCAGAGTATTGATAAAGAAATAGAAGCCATTAAAAAGATAATCCAAACGGCTTATGTTGATGGTTTACAAAACAAAGGCAGTGTTGCAGATATTGAGCAAGGATTTCATCCCGGATTTAATCTGCTGGGTGTAAGAGATAATATGCTAACAAAATTTCCAATTTATAGTTGGATTAACTCGCATAAAAAAAGGTTAGCTGCAGATCCTTCTCCTCCAACCGATGAACAGAAAATTACCTGTAAGTTTCTTGATATTGATGTTACTGGAAATGCGGCTATGGCAAAAATTGAATTGTACCGAAATCAGCAGCTTTTATTTACCGATTATCTTCAGCTGTATAAATTTGATGAAGGTTGGCAGGTAGTTAGTAAAATTTACTACAGGCATTAAAATGGGGTAGGTTTAAGTGAACGTTAAAATAAAAGCGGGTGTCTAAAAAGTAATTAAATAAGATTATCAGCAACTTTATTGCCCCTTGCCCTAAAGCCAGCCTGCCGGACTGGCAGGGGTGAAGTTGCTAAAAATCAAGCCTCTCTTTAGTCCCGAAGACTTTCAGGAGGGGCAAAGCTTGATTTTCAGCAAAGCTTTAATAGAAGACCTTTTAAACATCCTCCTTTTGTTTAGAATATAAACATCAGATTACATGGGTACATTGAATGTTGATTAGTATGTGAGATTCCTTTTCTATTTTTATCTCAATCGCTTGTTTTTAGTATCTTTACTTAAAAATTAGATGTTATGAGAATAGATAAAAAATCATTAATCCGCTGGAAGGTTTATCTCGATCGTTCGAAAATGTATATCAGTTACATCAATCTTTTTATGATGGTAACGATCTTTTTAGGAGCAATAAAAAATACAGGAGTAGGCAAGTTTTTAACCGCAAATGTATATGTTACACTACCATTGTTGATTATTGTTTTTATTTTTCTGGCTTTATTGTTGGGATATTGGGATTCAAAATATGGTATTCGCAGCGAAGAAATGCGTAATTTAACCTCGCAAAATCCTATTCAGATGGAAATATTAGAGTCGGTAAGAGAGATAAAAGATAACCAAAAGAAAATGGGGAATAGACTCAATAAAATTGAAAATGAATTATTAAAAGAATAATTTAATGCAGCATGCTAAAATTTAATGCGTCTCTGTAATGTAATCGATAAAATTTATATATTATGAAAAGCAGAATACTAACTATTATTTTTTTAGTTTTACCCTTGTTTGCTTATTTACAGGTTAATGTAGATGCGCAGGAAATTATTGCGAAAATAAATAAGGGAGAAGATATTTTCTACCAAAATGCAACGATCATTGGGGACTTGGATTTTAGGTTAGTTAATGATGTTGAGAAAGATAGTGAATGGGAATTTTTTGGCAATGATGACATTACCTATAAGTATAATGTTCATTCGTCATTAAAATTTGTCAATTGCCAATTTCAAGGAAATATAATTGGTTATTTGCACGATGACCGGAAAGATGAATTGCATATTGCCCATTTTCATGACATGGTATATTTTGAGAAATGTACTTTTAAGGATGATTTTCTGGTAAAATATTCAGCCTTTAATAAAAAAGCAGCATTCCCCGGAAATGTTTTTGAGGAAGAAGCTTTGTTTAAATATGCTGTCTTTGCTTCTGATGTTGATTTCTCTAACTCAGTTTTCCTTGAGGACGCCAACTTTAAATATGCAAAATTTCCGGATGATGTTAATTTTGAAAGTTCAAAATTTAACCAATTGGCTAATTTTAAGTACACTAAATTTAGCGGTAAAGTAGATTTCAGACAATGTAATTTTGATGATTTAGCTTACTTTAAATACACTAAATTGCATGATTTTGCTGACTTTTCCAATGCAAGATTCATGGGTGAAGCTATTTTTAAATACATTGAATTTTCAAATGGGGTTAACTTTGAAAATGCTGTTTTTGAAAACTTTGCCGATTTTAAATATGCAAAGTTTTACAACCCGATAAAGTTGGATAACGTGGCATTTAATGGATCTACATCGTTCAAATATGCGCACGTTGAAGGAAAAGAGTTTATTACTTATTTATTAGAAAGCAGATAATTTTTTCAAGTAGGAATAAAAAGCAGTAGTAACTTATTTTGTTACTACTGTTTTGTTTTTTATATGGGTAAGGTTATCTCAACTCTTGTGCCGCAAGGCAGGTTATAATTATCGTATAAGTCAATGGTGTTAAAATCATATCCTTTGCGGGGTTGGGAATTATTTAAAAGCATTAATCTTTCATGCGTAATAAAAGACCCCTTAGACTGGTTTGATTTATGATTGTTTCGGTTTAACTCTCTCGACTTTTGTCTTCCAATTCCATTATCTTCAATAATACAATGTAAGATATTGTCATTAATGATTCTAAATTCAAGCTTTAATTTAGCATCCTCCTTTTTAAAAACAAACCCGTGTTTTATTGCATTTTCAACAAAGGGTTGAATAATCATGGGAGGAATTTCTATTTTACGTTGCTCAAATTCTTGGGGAACAAGAATTTCTACATCGAAATATTTATCGAACCTCATTTTTTCTAAATTGAGATAATATTTTAGATAGTTTAATTCTTCATCCAGGGTAATTTTTTTCTTTACCACATTATCGAGGGTTATCCGAATTAATTTAGCAAAATCAGATAAATAACCTAATGCCGAGTCAATATCGTTATCGAGCATGTAGTTTTGAATTGAATTAATCGCATTAAAAATAAAATGAGGATTCATTTGTGCACGTAAGGCTTTCATTTCAAATTCGGCAATTCGCTCGGATATTTCTGCAAGATTCCGTTCACGTTTTTTTATCTGTTTTGTTCTTAGATAAATAATTAACCAAATAAGAAATAAAATTAAAATAGCTGCAGGGATATAAAACCACCAGTTTGCCCAAAACGGAGGATTAATTTTAAAATTAACCGATAATTCTTGTGTAGTATTATAGCTGTTTTTATTTATAGCTTTTACTCTAAAACAATATTTTCCGGGGGGTAGATTTTGAAAAACAGCTCGATTTTCTTTGGTTATTTCCGACCACTCTTCCGAAAGTCCTTCTAATAAATAGGTGAAATGAATATTTTCATAATCTACAAACTGTATAACATCAAAAACGAAAGATATTGAATTTTTATTTGAAGGGAAAGCTAACTCTTCTTTAGAAATTTTGTATTGATTGCCGAAAATTGAATCTCCTGCTATATTTATGGGTTTGTTATTAATATGTATTGATTTTAAATAAAAACTAAAATCTTCACCTTTACTGCTTAAAAGATTCTGTACATTCTTTTTGATTAAATAATTGTGTGTACCAATCCAAAGATATCCATCATGGATTAGCGATACTTCTCCGGAGTAATCAATAAACCCCTGGTTTTGGTCAATTTTTTTTACAGATATTTCTCCTTTATGATATAGCTTTTTCAAATCGATAATATTAATGGCTGAATTTGTACCGGCAATTAAATAATCTTCAGGGGTACAATCTAACCATTTGATACTGGAGCCAAGCAAATTATTTTTTTTACTTATTTGAAAATGGTTAATGATAGAATCGTGCTCTAATTCTGTAATATAGATCATCCCATTTTCGCCACCTAAAATAATATTCCCATTGTTATCAAAACATACATCATTAAATGCGTGAAACTCCAGAAATGAATTGTAAAATGTTTTAAAAACCCCTTTGTTATAAAGGAATATTCCATTATCTCTGTTAATTAGCCATATTTTTTCACCGGAAGTTTTTATTCGTTTAATATTTACGGGTATTACATCATCAAAGAAATTATATACTTTTCTTTGTAAGCTTTTTTCAATATCGGGATATAAAAACACATCATTCCAGCTTGTGACAATTAGTTCATTATCAGGGCCAAATACAAAATTTGATAGCTCAACGGCTTCCAGATCATAATATTTAACGGTTTGCTTATTTTTGGAGATTTTAAATAATCCAACATTGCTTCCTATCCAAATATTCCCTTTTTGATCTTTTTTTATAGTATTTAACTTGTTCAAGGTTTTGTTTACTAACACATCGTACTTAAGCGGTTTGTATAAGCTGGTTGCCGGAATGATTTTCTTTTTATCATTTTCATGAGATAAATAAGGGTTGGGATAAGGATATTTTCCGCTTTTTATTAAGCGTTCATATTTTTTATACGAACCGGTAGGATCTTTTAAATAATAGTATTTTGTCTTAATTTCATTGCTTACAAACTGATTAAATGGTTTTTCAAATAATGAAAATGGATATGTTTTATAGGTTTGGTTGGGCAATATTTCTACAACATTTTGTGATGTAGTGAACCAGATATGATTATCATTATCAATGATTATGTTATGTATAGGGAAATTATTTATTTCAAAATCTTCAGGTTGATGATAAATAAAATTATTTTGGGGGTACATATATATACCATTATTTAACGTACCTATCCATAATATGCTTTCTTTTTCATCAAAAATTAAACTTGTTATATCTTTTGTTTTAATATTAAGATAGTTATTATAATATTTTATTTTTTGGTTGCAATATTGATATAACCCGCCATTATTCCGGAATTGATTGTTGACAGCAATCCATATATTGTTATCATTATCTTCTGTAAAATTAACAATATGACCTAATGTATCATGGATATAAATTTTTTCGTTCCCAATATGCTTAAATCCGGAACGGTTTATTCCAATTAATGTATCTCCCTTTGATGAAATGTACGAAGCAGAGATTGAACGATTAAATAAAGGGTGAGTTGCCGGCAAAGGTTGAAGTGCATTGTTTTCGATATCAAGTTGATAAACTCCATTGTCCTCAGTGAAAACATAAATAAAATTGTTGTTTGCCAGAAAAGATGTAATATAAAATCGTTGATTTGGAACAATTCCACTATTTGAGAATGACATAAATTTTTTCCCATTGTAAATGGATAATCCATTTTTTGTACCAATACAAAGCAAATTAAATTTTTCAAAATATTTAAGTGCTGTAATCTTATTACTGATGAGACCCTCATCTTTGGTATAATTTTGAATCCGGGATCCATTATAACTGGAAATTCCACCATTATGGCAGCCGAACCATAAATTCCCTTTATTGTCCTCTGTAATTGCAATAATATCATTCCCGGCAAGACCGTCCATTGAGGAAAATATTTCAAAAATATTCCCGTCGTATTTTGCAACACCGGCATGGGTTCCTATCCACAAAAAGCCTTTGCTGTCTTTGTATAGCGTATTGATTGTATTGTCAGGCAGCCCGTCGTTGATGGTATAATTCCGGGTATAGAAGTGTTGTCCTACTATGCTTCGGGGAAATAAAAACGTTACAAAAACGATAAACAGGATAATTTTTTTCATTCTTTCTTCAGTCGCTTATCTTTGGTTAATGCTTTTAGAAACTCATCGTTCCGGCGTGTAGCTACATCCAGCTCAATACCGTTGTCGAGTTTTATTTTATAGCCGTCGGTTTTACTATACGATTTAATATAGTTCATATTCACCAGATGCGATTTATGAATTCGAAAGAATAGTTCTTCGGGTAACATTTCTTCAATGCTTTTTAGGTTTCGCGCTACCAAAATGGCTTCGTTTCGATTAGTAAATATTTTGGTATAACTCTCTTCTGCCTGGCAGTAAACAATATTATTTATTTTTTCCATTTGAAAACCATCAAGGGTGGGGAGAGCAATCTTATTGAAATTACCATTGTCACTATTTAATGTAGTTAAAAAGGCCTCAATTTGTGCCGTATTGGAAGGCTTGTCTTGTTTTTTCTCCAGCCGGGTAAGTACTTCGCGTAAGTCAATATAATTAATAGGTTTGAGTAAATAATCCAGTGCTGCAAATTTTATCGCATCAATGGCATATTGTTTATAGGCGGTGGTGAAAATTACTTCGAAATTGTATATATCAAAATAATCAAACAACTTAAAACCATTTTCTTCAGGCATTTCAATATCCAGAAAAACTATATCCGGTCTGTATTTATTAATAGCAAAGACCCCTTCTTTAACCGAATCGGACATAAAAACAATGTGCAACTGAGCATTGAAATAGCGATGAATAATTTTTTCTAAAGCTTCTCTTGCATTTTTCTCATCATCAATAATAACACATGTTCTCATAAAATAATCTTAATTTTTATTATTGTAGATTGCTTAACTAAAGATAAGCGTTTAAAATATGTTATCAAAATACTTCAATTTTAATGTTTATTTTTGATTTAAATGATATTCTACCAACTTTTCCATTGGGTCTTTTACCACTTTTGTCATGTTAATCCCGTAAATCTGAGCTGTATTTTCCAGTTCAGATTTTAGATAATGAGCTACAGAACCTGCAAATCCTAACGAATAGTTTTTATAATCCGGATATTTACAAATATATTTTTCGAAAAGTTCTTGTATGGATTGCTGAATTAAGTTTTTTAAATAAGGATGTTTCTTCTTTTCGATAATAAAAGGGGTAAACGAAGCTAAAAATTTGCTTGGCATAGGTTTCTTATAAATTGAATACATAATGTCCGCATTACTAAGTGCATAATTCTTTTCCAATTCATTTTGTAAATCTTCGGGTAAATGGTTATGCAGATAATCAATCATAAGTAATTTTCCTAAATGAGCACCGCTTCCTTCGTCGCCCAATGCAAAACCAAGCGAATTAATTTGACGGGAAATTATTTCTCCGTTATAAGTTCCGGTATTTGAGCCGGTACCCATAATGGTGATAATTCCTTTTTGATTAAAAAAAACAGCCCTGGCAGCTCCGAGCAAATCATTCTCAATGATTATTTTTGCCTGGGTGAAAAAATCACTACATCCTTTAAAAATGATTTTTTTCGTTTGTTTTGAAGAGCATCCGGCACCATAAAAGTAAATGTTCTGAACCTGATCTTTATTTACTTCATGAGGAAAATGAAGGGTTAGTTCTTTGGTTATTGTTTGGTGGTTAACAAAATAAGGATTAAATCCATTGGTTCTGAAGAAATGGATTATACGTCCCTTATCAATGATTGTCCAGTTTGTTTTGGTCGATCCGCTATCGGCAACAATAAACATTATTTAGTTTGTTTTAGATACATATTTTAAATTTAATAAATTCATCGGATTGCTTTCAAATCCATTAATGTTTTCATGCACAAAGCGTACTGCCTCGTCGTAATACAAAGGAACCACAACAGCATCGTTCATGACGATCCGGTCCATTTGGCGGTACAGTTTATATCGAATAGAATCAATGGTTTCATCCATTGCTTTTTGGTAAAGATAATCAAATGATTTGTTTGCATAATGGGTATAATTTGGTCCTGTTGGACTAAAATTTTTGCTGTAAAACAGCGCCATATAATTTTCTGCATCCGGATAGTCGGCAATCCAGGAGCCACGGAAAAATTCAAGTTTCGAATGGGCCACCATTTCTCTAAATGTAGCGCCTGTGCTTACATCAATATTTATTTCAATACCAAATTGTGCGAGTTCTTGCTGTATATATTCACATAAATCGAGATAATCACTGGTGGTAGTGAGTTTAATCTGAGGCAAGCCCTCCCCGTTTGGGTATCCGGCCTCCTTTAATAATTCTCTTGTTTTCCCCGGCTTATATTCATACCCTTTAACTTCATCTGAAAATGAAGGCATTCCCTTAGGGATAAATCCATTTATAGCAGGGGTGCCAATATTATTGCGCAGGTATTTCATCATTTTTTTCCGATCGAATCCGTAATTTATTGCTTGTCGGATTTTTTTATTTAATACCGGCGATTTTTTATTGGATATTTTGGATGTATCAAGCAAGAATCCCAGATATTCAGTGTTCAGGTAAGGTTGCGAAATCATTTTAATTTGGTTCTTGTACTTAGGATTTAATCTTCCGTTACGGGTTATTAATTCGTCTTTATTTGCCGGGCTTAGTCCCGAAATAAAATCGATATTTCCTTTTAAAAATTCTAAAAATTCCGATTGTTTATCGTTGATAAAAGTTATCGATACAGCATCGAGATAAGGCAACGGATTCCCTTTTTCATCTTTTTCAAAATAGTTGGGGTTTTTGGTGAGGATAAGTTTTTCGCCTTCTTTCCAGAGTTTAAATTGAAAAGGCCCGGTACCTACCGGGTGGTTTCTGAAATCCTGCTTGTAATAATCTAAGGCTTCTTTAGGGACAACTGAACAATAGGGCATCGTGAGCAGTCCTAAAAAAGCAGGGAAAGGGTTTTTAAGTTTGATTTGCAATGTGGTATCATCTATGGCAGCAATACCGTTTTCTGCTACCTGGTTAAATATCCATGCTCCGGGAGAACCGGTCTTAGGGTCGATAATACGATTCAGGCTGTACTCAAAATCATGAGCAGTAACGATTCTTCCTTTCCCGTCGGGGAACAGGTTGGAGTGATGAAACCTAACATCATTTCTTAAATAAAAAGTATATTGTTTCCCGCTTTCAGCTATTTCCCACGCTTTGGCGATGCATGGTTTTATCAAAAGCTGATTGTCCATTTGAACCAGTCCGTTGAAAATCTGGTTTACCGGCCATATAAGCACCTGACTCTTGGCAAAAGCCGGATCGAGAGTTGCTATCCCTTTCGATTCGTTGTAGCGAAATACGTTAGGGTGTTTTATTGTTTCTTTTTCAGTACAAGAGAAAAAAAATAGCGATATGAGAATTGTTAAAACTGCCGGTTTCATCATGGGTTATTCGTTTCTGCAAAAATAGATAAAAGTTATGAAACCCATCATTAAAAAAGCCAGAAACCTGGTGTTCCTGACTTTCTTAATACCCTAAAAATTAAACCTAAAATTTAAATGAAAAAAATTGC
>DATFIZ010000054.1:0-51845 GCA_035269575.1 Bacteroidales bacterium
ACACCTTCGTACAATGAAAAAGCTGTTTTACAGGAAATTTGTAAAATGGCTAATAAGATTGTGGTAATGAGTCATAAAGCCATTGAATTCCTGGTGAATATTTATGATGTTCCTGCCGAAAAAATTGCGCTAATCGAACATGGTGTACCTGATATTTATTTCAATCCCGAAAAATCTAAAAAAGAGCTAAAGATTGAAAATAAAAAAGTGATGTTAACTTTTGGTTTTGTTGGCCGCAATAAAGGAATTGAAACCGTTATTAAGACATTACCTAAAGTGGTAGAAAAGCATCCGGATGTCATTTATATTGTTTTGGGAAAAACACATCCTAATGTTCTCAGACAATCAGGCGAAGAATACCGTATTTTTTTAATGCGCCTGGTCAAGAATCTCAACCTTGAGAAACATGTTATTTTTCTAAATAATTTTGTCGATGAACAACACCTGTTTAAATATTTATATGCATCCGATTTATACATTACACCTTATTTGAACGAGGCACAAATTACCAGCGGAACACTTTCCTATGCCGTTGGAATTGGCTCGGCTGTTATTTCAACTCCCTACTGGCATGCTTCAGAATTATTAGCCGATGGAAGGGGTAGATTATTTGATTTTAATGATGTTGAAGGATTAACATCTTTATTACTTGAATTGCTTGATAATCCTGAAGAGCTTGACGAGATGAAAAGCAAAGCATCGGAATATGGCCGGAAAATTACCTGGCCAAAAACAGGCGAAAGATATAATGACCTTGCAAAGAAAATCTTAAAAGAAGATCTCCATAAGGTTCAAAAAGAAGAACCCGAAATGGATCTGTTAATATTACCTGAATTCTCGCTGGCTCATATTAACCGATTAACTGATGATACCGGCATAATTCAACATGCAAAATTTGGAATTCCCAATCTAAAGGAAGGGTATTGCCTGGATGATAATGCACGGGCATTGCTCATGGTGCTGATGACCTATAAACAAACCAAAAATATACGGGCGCTTGAGTTATTACCTATTTATTTGAGTTATATTCACTATATGCAGAATACAGATGGGACATTTAAAAACTTTCTGAGCTTTAGCCGAAACTTTTTAGACAAAGTAGGATCTGAAGATTCTTTTGGGCGTACTATTTGGGCTTTAGGCTATCTGCTGGCTAATGCTCCCAATGATGCTTACTATCAAACCGGAAAAGAGATATTCTTTAAGGCCGGTCCCAATTTTGAAAAACTAAAATCAATACGGAGTATAGCAAATACGATGATAGGAGTTAGCTACTACCTGAAAAGTAATCCATCAGACAATGCAATGACAAAGATGTTACAAAATATGGCAAATATTTTAGTTAATCATTATGAGATGAATAAAACGGATAACTGGAAATGGTTTGAATCATTGTTAGCTTACGATAATGGTATTTTACCATTGGCTCTTTTGCATGCTGCAGAGATTCTGAACAACGATAAAATTACACACATAGCCATAGAATCGATGAACTTTATTACTGAAAATACACTTAAAGAAAATTATTTATCGATTATTGGAAATGAAAAATGGTACTCTAAAGATAAAGAACGTTCGGTTTTTGCACAACAACCTGTTGATGCCATGGCTATGGTTTTGATGTTTCACCAGGCCTATCACCTAACCAAAAACAAAGGATATTTGAATAAACTTTATACCTCTTTTTTATGGTTTTTAGGAGAGAATGACCTGAGATTAAGCTTGTATGATTATGAAACCAAAGGCTGTTGTGATGGATTTGAAAGTTATGGAATTAACCGCAACCAGGGAGCCGAAAGTTCTCTTGCGTATTTAATTTCACATTTAACGGTGCTGCAGGCTTATGATGAATTTCATAAATCGGATATTAGTTAATCCATTAACCTTAAATAAAGATAAACGAAGATGTTAATTCACAGATATAAAAATAATCCAATCCTTACAAAAGACGATGTTCCTTATCCTGTTGCGACAGTACATAACGCTGCAGTTGTAAAGCACAACGGAAAATATGTGATGATATTCCGCTCGCATAAAATGAACGGAAGATGCATACTTGGAATGGCAGAAAGTGATGATGGTTTTAATTTTAAGGTGAGTGATAAACCATTTATGGAGCCGGCAACTCAGGGTGTATTTGAAGAATATGAAGCTTATGGGATCGAAGATCCAAGAATTGTTTTTATGGAAGGAGAATACCTGATTACCTATAGTGCTTACTCAAAGCACGGCGTGCGTATAGGACTTGCAAAAACAAAGGATTTTAAATCGGTTGAACGATTTTCGTTAATTACAGAAGCAGACTACCGGAATGTGGTTATTTTTCCTGAAAAAATAGGAGGTTTGTACGCAAGGCTCGATCGACCGCATTCTGAAATATCGCCATGGTCTATCTGGATATCTTACTCTCCTGATCTTAAGTTTTGGGGCGAATCGAAACTAGTGATGAAACCATTGCAATACCACTGGGATAAGATGAAAATTGGGCCCGGTGCGCCACCGATAAAAACTTCCCGTGGATGGTTAAGTATATACCATGGTGTTTTTCCGACCATGGACGGGAGCGTTTACCGGCTGGGTGCTGCATTGCATGATTTAGATGATCCATCAAAAATAATTGCCATTGGCGATGATTGGATTCTTCAACCGGAAGAAGTTTATGAAATTACCGGATACGTGCATAATGTAGTCTTTTCATGTGCCGCGATTCCTGAAGATGACGGAAGGGTTAAAATATACTGGGGCGGGGCAGATAAAGTAATGTGTGTTGGTACTGCAAAATTAGATGAACTGGTGGAGCATTGTTTAAATAATCCGCGACAGGAAAGTTAACTAATCCTGATGCACATCTTTACTTTACTCAGGTTCAACACCTAAATCAGCAGTAGAATTGATTTATTTTTAAAAAATGTATTATGAAAATTGCAATACTTTCATCCATAGCATGGCGAACTCCACCACGGAAATATGGACCCTGGGAGCAAGTAGCCTCAAACATTGCGGAAGGAATGATTGAAAAGGGACTGGATGTTACGCTATTTGCTTCCGGCGACTCAATTACAAAAGGTAAGTTAACTTCAGTTTGTGAAAAACCATATGCTGAAAACCCGGATATTGATCCAAAAGTTACTGAATGCCTTCATATCAGTAACTTAATGGAGCAGGCCGATCAGTTTGATCTGATTCATAATAATTTTGATTTTCTTCCGCTGAGTTATTCCCGGTTGATTAAAACTCCCATGCTAACAACTATTCATGGTTTTTCTTCGCCCAAAATTATTCCGGTGTATAAAAAATACAATCATTCAGGTTATTATGTTTCAATCAGTAACGCTGACCGAAGGCCTGAGTTGGATTATATTGCTACTGTTTACAATGGTATCAATACCAATGATTTTATTTTAAGCCATGAACCCGGTGATTATCTGCTTTATTTTGGAAGAATTCATCCCCATAAAGGGACTTATGAAGCTATACAAATTGCCAAAAAAACCAAAAGGAAACTTATTATTTCGGGGTTGATTCAGGATCATGAATATTTTGAAGCTAAAGTAAAACCATTGCTCAATAATGATGATATTGTGTATATTGGAAACTCCGGTCCTGATGAGCGAAACCGGCTTTTGGGCGGTGCTTTTGCTCTTTTACACCCGGTTAGTTTTGACGAACCTTTCGGATTAAGTGTAGTTGAAGCGATGATGTGCGGAACACCTGTAATAGCTTTTAACAGGGGCTCAATGCCCGAATTAATTATGAATGGTAAAACCGGATTTTTGGTTAACAGGATTGAAGAGGCAGCTGAAACGGTTGAAAATATTCAGTTTATTAATCGAAAAAATTGCAGAGATTGGGCTGTGTCTAATTTTAGTAGGGAAAAAATGGTCGATGGTTATCTTAAAGCCTATAAACAAATTCTTAATGCATAAAAAAGTCCCGCAAATTGCGAGACCTCAAATTTTAAATGGCACGATATTTTAAACTATGCTAGTTTAACATTTACCGCATTTAATCCTTTTTTCCCTTCTTCAAGGTCAAAAGTTACTTCGTCATCTTCTCTAATCCTGTCTTTTAAACCATTAGAGTGTACAAAATACTCTTTCGTTGATTCTGCATCTTTGATAAAACCAAATCCTTTGGATTCATTGAAAAATTTTACTGTTCCTTTGTTCATTTTTTATAAAATTAATGTAGTGTAAGATACGCAATTTATTTGGATTTTAAGCTTTTTAGCAGATTCTATTTAATATAAACAATACAGGCAAATGGTAAGCATCTGAATTTTCTACTTTGAATTTCTTATAGCAGCAAGCAGCTCTTTTAAATTTACCGTTGCACAGGTAGATGCATGATCCGACATAGCATAAGGGATAATTAACTCATTATTATGAATTATCGTCCCGCAGGAATAAACAACATTGGGAACATAACCTTCCCTTTCTTCTTCATTAGGAGACAATAAAGGGGTCTTAAGTCTGCCAATTTCTTTTTCAGGATTATCAAGTTCGTATAGTGCTGCTCCCAGGGAATATTCACGCATAGGGCCAACACCGTGTGTAATAATCAGCCACCCTTCTTCTGTTTCAAGAGGAGATCCGCTGTTTCCAACTTGTACTAATTCCCATGGATATTTTGGTTTCTGAATAAGTTTAGCCTCGCGCCAAATATTAATATTATCTGAAAAAGCGATATAATTATTTACACCATCTACTCTGCATAACATTGCATATTTTCCGTTAATCTTTCGGGGAAATAATGCCATTCCTTTGTTCTGAGCCAGTTCACCATGGAGCGGTGAACATTTAAAATGATAAAAATCTTTGGTTTCGAGTAACTTAGGCAAAATACTTATCCCGTCAAAGGCTGTATAGGTGGCATAATAAGTTACATCTCCATTGTCATCAATAAATTTAACAAAACGTGCATCTTCAATACCATTCTTTTCAGTTTCAGAAATGGGAAAAATAACTCTTTCGGAAATCGCTGAATCGATTGAAAAATCAATTTCATAATGCGAAAGGGCTAACCACAGCATTTGATTTATGATTAACTTTTTATTGTGGGTAAGATCATGTGTTTCTCTTATTTCGTTTACAGCTTTCTTTAGTTCGCCATAAGTAAAACTATCACCCAACTTTTCTAAGACAAAAAGGGGCGAAGTTTGATTGTCAAAATCACGCAACTCGTCAAGGTTTTTAATAAATAAATTTTTATTGTAAACATGCCTTTTAATTCGATCGGCCTCTGCCAGCATATTGCCCACAGGCTCAATAATTAAATTATTATCTTTATCAATGACCGCAGAACGAAAAATAATGGATGAAATATGTCCCTCGCCAGTTGCTCTGAAACTTAATATCACCCTCTTTTCTCCCTGCCCTAATTCTGACTGATACGGGTCTTCTACAACCGATGGATTAAAAATAGCTGCTGATTCAATGGAATACTCCATGGTAAAATACGAACCAATCAAAGCTTTTTGCATTTGATGCAAATCATCAGGATTAATTCCCATTTCATTAAATAAATGCAATAACTTATTAAAATGCGTATCAAATATCATGGAGATATTTCTATGCCTTTTGGCATACCCTCTTAGTACCTGATTAAGTGCTGATTTTGTTTGCTCTTCAGACATTGCCAGCACATTGCGAATAATATCCTTACTCCTTTCGTGTGAGGTATATAAGAATCGTGCTATTACTCTGGACGAATCCGTGAGGAAATAGGTATCTTTCCTGTTTACAGTTACTTGCATTAAATTTATTTTCTATAAAGATAATAAATATTTAATGAATTATTTTTTTTATTTGATTTAAGTTTAATGAATAAAAATGCTTAAGGCTAAATCCTCTAATTAATCCTGTAGCACTGAAAATACATGAAATTTAGGTGCCTAAAAATTATTGATTATGAATAATTTAGATTATCTTTACACGAACAAAATTTTATGGGATCTAAGGGTAAAAGTTAAATCATTAATTGAAGGGAAACATTTTTATGTATGAGAAGAAACAAGTAGTTATTAAATCGCCGGATGTATCAAATTTACAAATGGTTCAAATTGATTTTAAAACACGATTATATATTCCGAAAGGTGCTGATCCTAAAGCTGCACGAGATCGATATTATTCGCGATTTGATAAAAAAGTCTAAATTTGTAATTCAATAAACATTATAATGCAGTTAATTTTAGCTGCATTTTTTATTTAATATTACTGCTCAAATTATCATAAATACAATGGAAAATCTTTCATCGCCGTTATATGACTCATCAGTCCTTAAGGAGTTGGTAACCATGAAAATGCCTTTTGGAAAATATAAGGGAAAACCCATCAGTGATTTACCCGAACATTACCTGGTTTGGTTTCACCAAAAAGGGTTTCCTGAAGGTAAATTGGGAATGTTAATGTCTACCATTTATGAAATAAAACTTAACGGTTTGGAATATTTATTAAAACCTTTAAAAAAAAGTTTTGATAAATGAGGATTTAATAATTAGCAAATAGTTTGACCAAATTCTATGTATTTGTACTCAAAATTGCATATATTTAGTCTTATTTATTTATAGCCTTTTTTTTTAATAATTATTTTTTTAATTGATACCAAAAGCAAAATATTTATTAGCTATTATTACCTTTCTCTTAATAGGTTATTGCAGTAAATCACAAATTAAGAGCATAGGAATCCCCGATATTGAAAATTATTCCAGAAAAGATTATAATGCAAGTACCCAAAATTGGGCAATTGTTCAGGATAAAAGAGGTGTTTTATTTTTTGGAAACAATGATGGATTGCTCGAATTTGATGGAGTAAACTGGAGATCAATACAAATGCCTAACAATTCTGTTGTAAGGTCTTTAGCGATAGATGACCATTGTAAAATATATGTAGGTGCTTTTAATGAATTTGGATATTTACAAACAACTAAAAATGGGAAGATTGATTATGTATCTCTTGTTGAAATGGTCCCTGGTGAATTAAGGAATTTCGGAGATATCTGGAAAATACATCCGGTAGAAAATGGCATAATATTTCAGTCATTTACGGAGATTTTTCTTTTTCAAAACAATAAAATCAAAGTTATTGCTCAAAAAAGAGATTTCCACTTTAGTTTTTATGTGAATGATGAGTTTTATATAACTGAAAGGAATAGGGGGCTTTTAAAGCTCGAAGACGAAAAACTTATTCCCATTAAAGGAGGTGAGAGGTTTCAAAACGACATATGGACCATGCTCCCTTTCAATAATTTTAAAACGCTTATAGGTACAGAAAACAATGGATTGTTTATTCTTGAAAACGATTCTATAAAACCCTGGGAATTGCCCATCAATAATTTTTTTAAAGAAAATCAAATTTTTTGCGGAGCAAAAGTAAAAGAAGACTATTTTGCTATTGGGACGATATTAGACGGATTAATTGTTTTTGATGAAAATGGCACAACCATTCAGCATGTCAACCGGGATAAAGGATTGCAAAATAACACAATACTTAGTATTTATGCCGACAATTATGATAATTTGTGGTTAGGGCTTGACAATGGAATTGATTATGTTAACATCAATAGCCCGTTTACAAATATTGTTAATGAAAGTAAAATTGGAGCCGGGTATGTATCTTATATTTTTAACAATAAACTATACCTCGGAACTAATCAAGGTCTTTTTTACAAAAAGTGGATTGAGCCCATTAACCCTTTGCATGACACTCTTGAATTTGAATTGGTTGAAAATACACAAGGGCAGGTTTGGAACCTGTTTGAATATAAAAACACTTTGTTTTGCGGGCATAATAACGGTACTTATATCATTAATGACCATGAAGCCGAATTGATATCTGATATAAAAGGGGGGTGGCTTTTATTTAAATTACCTGATAAAGAGAATGTTTTATTACAAGGAACATATAGCGGGTTGGTTAAATATGAACTACAAGCTGATGGCCAATGGGAAGTAAACAGAATCAAAGGATTTAACGAATCATCCAGGGTAATAGAATATTATCTTAATAAGAATTATTATACCCTATGGATTAGCCATGGATATAAAGGAATTTACAAGGTTAATATAAGCAGAGATCTGGAAGAAATTGTTCGTGTTGATTTTTTTGATGCATCCAATGGTTTATTTACAAATTATGGAAATGTTGTATTAAAATTCAATGATGATATCATTTTTGCTAATCATACGGGTATATATGATTTCGATGAGGATAAACAGATTTTTATTCCAGATAATGCGTTAAATCAATTGTTTGGTGATCATGGGACTTTACGAAAAATAGTTAAAGACAAAAATGAGAGACAATGGTTTATTCAAGGTGAAGAGATGGGACTTGTAAAACAATTAAGTGACGGTAATTATAAAATTAACCGAATGCAATTTAAATCTTTTGCCGGTAATTTTATTGGTAGTTTTGAGCATTTGCTTCCTTACAAAGAAGATAATATTATTATTGCTACAGAAGAAGGTTTTTCTCATTATAGCGTTGATTTTTCCAAAGAAATAGATATTCCTTTTTATGCATTAATCCGGAGTGTTGAAATCTCTAATGACAGCCTTTTATTTGGCGGAGCTTTTGTAGATAGTACTAAACATATAACAACACAGCAATTTACAAATAATGTTCCTGTATTGTCTTATAAATCAAACGATTTAAAATTTGAATTTTCTGCTACTCATTTTGAAAATGTAGACGATATTGAATACCAGTATATTCTCAAAGGTTATGATGAAAATTGGTCTGAATGGACCAAGAAAACATTAAAAGAATATACCAACCTTAGCGAAGGGGATTATGAATTTTTAGTAAAAGCCCGTGATGTCTTTAATATAGAGTCTAAAATTTCTTCTTATAAATTTGTTATTAACCCTCCATGGTATAGGTCGATTCTTGCTTATGTAATTTATTTACTAACAATAGTTATATTAACATGGATAGTTATCCGAATTATCCGGAAAAGAATCGAACGAGAGAAAAAACTATTACACTTAAAACAAAAAAAAGAATTACATCAGCAAAAGATAAATCATGAAAATGAGGTTCTTTCTGCTCAACAGGAAATAGATAAGTTGCGTAATGAGAAGTTACGCATTGAAAATGAAAAAAACAGGGCTGAAGTAGAATTGAAAACCAAAGAATTAGCCAGTCATGCAATGCAGATTACACAAAAAAATGAATCCCTTTATGACATCAAGGAGCAACTAAAACATATTTCGAATAAGGTAAACCCTGATGCTCAGAAATACCTGCAAAAATTGATTAAAAATATCGAAAGAAATACGAACCAGAAAGAAGACTGGGAAAAGTTTGAAGGTTATTTCGATCAGGTATACGAGGATTTTACGAAAAGAATCAGAGAAAAATATCCACATCTTACTCCGAACGATATCAAGCTTTGTGCTTATTTAAGAATGAATTTATCCACGAAAGAAATTGCCCCATTACTTAATATTTCCATACGGGGAGTTGAGGTTAGCAGATATCGATTACGAAAAAAACTGAACCTCTCAAAAACCGATAATTTAATTGATTTTATGATGAATTTATAATTCTTCCCTGATTTTTAGTTTCAATATACCCTTTCCACTAAAAAATTAATTGTTGTAGTGTTCTGTATAAAGCGATAAATAATCTAATATGCATTTAATCAGAAAAATAAATCTTTTATGATGTAGTGTTGTTGTAATTATGATGTATTGTTGAAGTACTTCAATTCTTGACTTTACCTTTATTAATCCCTAAAATTGTTAACATAAATTTAACATTAACCCTAAATTTACTCATTAAACTTAAAATGTATGAAGAAAATTCCAATCTTTTTGATGTTTCTGATTGTTTCATTTCAGGTATTTGCCCAGCAGGTAACGGTGGATGGCGTTGTTACTTCTGCTGATGATGGCGAAACCCTGCCTGGAGTAACAGTCATGGAAAAAGGTACTTCAAATGGTACCATTACCAACATTGATGGTTATTATCAAATTACTGTAGAAGCAGATGCTGTTTTGCAGTTTTCATTTGTTGGTAGTAAAATGAAAGAGATTCCTGTAGCAGGTCAATCCAGAATTGATGTAACACTGGAAACAGATGTGATTGGCCTGGAGGAAATTGTTGTTATCGGCTACGGTACAGCAAAGAAAAAAGATATTACCGGTTCTGTATCTGTGGTTGACAACAGTACCATTGAGGATTTAAAACCTGTTAAAGTTGAACAAGCGTTACAAGGTACTATGGCCGGAGTTAATGTAACATCACAGTCAGGTTCTCCGGGAGCTGGTTTGAATATTCGTATTAGAGGTATATCAACCAATGGTGATGCTTCTCCTACAGTTATTATTGATGGTTACGCAGGAGATTTAGGAACTTTAAATCCTGCCGACATCGAGTCTATTACAGTTCTTAAAGATGCACAGGCTGCAATTTATGGTACTGCCGGGGCAAATGGTGTTATCCTTGTTACAACAAAAACAGGCAAAAAAAATACATCGCCTGTTGTAAATGTTAACAGTTCTTACGGGATACAGGAAACAACCAGAATGTTACCCGTTTTAAATGCTACAGAATACGCTGTATTATTAAATGAAAGTTATGCTGCCAATGGACAGGAACTCCCTTATCCGGATGTTTCTTTACTGGGAAAAGGAACCGATTGGCAGGATGAACTCTTTGAAACTGCACCAATGAATAACACGGATATTAGTTTATCTGGAGGATCAGAGAATACAACGTATACTATAAGTGCTTCCAATTTAAACCAGGACGGTATTATAGGAGGTGATAAAACCGGATATGATAGAAGTACAGCAAGAATAAGCATTGGTACAGATGTTTATGAATGGCTCAAGTTAAATACTTCGTTAACTTATACACACATTGACCGAAAGTCAGTCAATGATTATGCTTTGGGTTCCGTATTATTTAATGCGATGAATATGCCACCTACCTTACCCGTTTATGACGAAACAGGTAATTACACATTAGCGCCTGTCAATGGGTTAGGAATTGAAATAATCAATCCTTTAGCTCAGGTTGCGAATACTTATAATGATTATAATCTCAATAAGTTCAATGGAAATGTTGGATTAGAAACAAATTTTGCAGAGCATTTCAGTGCAACCGCCAGAATTGGATTTAATACGAGCAATTCTGATTTTAGAGATTTTCTTAAAGAGATTGATTATGGAGGAAAAGTATTTGACCACTCATTTAGTAGTGTAAATCAAAATAGAATAAATGATAATGAATATACTTTTGATGCTTTTGTAACTTATGACAATACATTTTTTGATTTTCACCATACCACTGTGACTCTCGGAACAACTGTATATAAAACCTGGGGTGATGGTTTGTTTGGATATGGTACAGACGTACCCTATAATTCATGGGATTATGCAAGCATAGGAGCTACGCTTGGAGGTATTGAAGAACAAACCGCTGGTTCATATGTATATGATCAAAGAAGGTTGTCTTATTTTGGAAGAATTCAATACGATTATCAGGCAAAGTATCTTCTGTCAGCCATGTTACGAAGAGATGCATCCACAAAATTCGGGCCGAACAATACAGTTGCTTATTTCCCTTCTGTAACAGCCGGTTGGGTTATTTCAGAAGAAAACTTTTTGACGAGTTTAGATTTTATAGATCGTTTGAAAATTAGAGCAAGCTACGGTATTCTTGGTTCAGATAAGATTCCTCCTTATCAGTATATTTCGCAATTAAATGGAGAAGCTACTTACGTACTGGATGGTTCTTTAGTTAATGGACAGGCTATTGGTACTTTACCCAATCCTAATATTAAGTGGGAAGAATCGGAACAAATTGATGTAGGTTTTGATTTAAAAATGCTTGGTAACAGATTAGATATTAATGCCGACTATTTTAGAAAAACGACCAAAGATTTATTAATTCCGTCTATCCCTGTTTCCGGTATTCTGGGTACTCATGCTCCGGGTGCTGCCAGCCCGACAATCAATGCAGGAACAGTTCTTAACCAGGGAGTGGAACTAGCTATAGGTTATCGTGGTTCGATTAATGATTTGGTTTACCATATTAATTATAATGTTACTTACCTTCAAAATGAAGTATTAAAAGTGAATAATGGTACCGGATTTTATCCCGGAGGAGTTTTTGGAGTGGGGCAACCAATGCCTTCAAGAATGGAAGAAGGCTATCCTATGGGATATTTTTATGGATACGAAACGGATGGTATTTTCCAGACACAGGCAGAAGTTGATGCACATCCTTCACAAATTGACCTTGGTGCCGAAGCTCAACCGGGTGATATCCGATACAAAGACTTAAATGGTGATGGAAAAATTAATGAGGATGACCGAACGAATATTGGTGATCCAATTCCGGATTATGTGATGGGCTTAAATCTATCGTTTAAATATAAAGGATTTGATTTTGTTGCCTATGCCTATGCTAATATTGGAAATGATATGGTAAGAAACTATGAACGGACACAAACGGATGTTAACCGGTTAGATTATATGCTTGACCGATGGACGGGTACCGGAACCACTAATGAAGTACCTCGAATAACAACGGCTGCAACATCTAATAACGTTTTTTCCGATTTCTTCGTCGAGGATGGATCATTCCTTAGAATTCAAAATGTGCAATTAGGATATACGATTCCTGAAAATATGACTCAAAAAGTGAGCATTCAAAAAGCAAGAGTATTTGCCGGTGTTAATAATTTATTCACATTTACTAACTATATGGGCTATGACCCTGCTGCATCTACCGGAGTGCCTATAGGCAGTGGTATTGATAATGGATTTTATCCAACACCAAGAATTTATACCTTCGGATTAAACTTAACTTTTTAAAAAACCGAAAAATGAGAAAATTTAAATCAATAAAACTATTTATAACAGGAGCAGCATTATTATCCGTACTTATCTATGCCTGTACCGATGAATTTGTTGAAACCTCTCCTGAGTATTCAATTGATTCTGAAAATTACTTTAATTCAGAAAACGATTACTATTATGCCTTAATAGGTGCGTATGATATTTTACAATCCACTTATGTAAATGCTATTTTGGGTGAAATAGCTTCTGATAATACTTTATGTGGTGGTGAAAATGCAACGGATGTTATTGGTTGGCAACAGGTTGATGATATGATTCATAACCCTGTTAACAGCAACTTACACGACATATGGAATTGGATGTTTGCCGGAGTGCAGCGCACCAACTATTTTATGGAGTTTAAAGATAAGATGGATTTTGAAGGAAAAGAGCAAATGATCGGGGAGATACGTTTCCTTAGAGCTTATTACTATTTTGAATTAGTTAAATGGTTTGGACCTGTACCTTTAAAAGTGGATGAACGATTCGAATTAGGAGATGAAACGACTATTCCTCGTTCTCCTGTAGAAGATGTTTATGCGCAAATAGAAGCTGATTTAATGTATGCCGACAGTGTGCTGGACTATACTGCTCCTGCCCTTGGAAGAGTAACAAAAGGTGCAGCACAGGCATTATTAGGTAAGGCTTATTTATATCAGGAAAAATTCGATGAGGCTGCATTAATATTAGAAACATTAATTCTTGACGGTCCTTATTCTCTGGAAACAGATTATAATAAAATCTTTGAAATGGAAGGCGAAAATGGCTCCGGATCAGTTTTTGAAGTTCAATATACTGATGTTGAAGGAGCAAGTTTTGATTGCCTGCAATGTAGCGAAGGAAATGTTGCTGTTGGATTTAGTGGAGTAAGAGGGTATGAAGGACCTCTATTTTCTCCCGGGTTTAGTTTCAATGTACCCACTCAGGAAGTTGTAGACGAATTCGAAGCCGACGACCCTCGACTGGGAGTAGCGATACTGGATATTGAAGCCTGGGCGGATAGCACCGGTGCTGAATATAATACCGGCTACGAGCATACAGGATATTTTAACCGTAAATACTTACCCCGTAAGAGAAGCGCTAATGCTCAAGGTGATTTAAACCTTACAAATCCTAACAATTACAGAGCAATACGATATGCTGATGTACTGTTGATGGCCGCAGAGGCTTATAACAGAGGTAATATTGATGATGGAATAGCACAAGGATACCTGAATCAGGTGCGTCAAAGAGCTTTTGGTGATTTAAACCATGATATTTTGCTCACAGGTTCTGCGCTGACAGATGCTATTTATCACGAAAGAAGAGTTGAATTGGTGGGTGAAGGCCATCGTTTCTTCGATTTGGTTAGGACAGGAAGAGCTGCTGACGAAATTGATGGATTTGAGGCTGGAAAAAATGAAGTTTTCCCCATTCCACTTGAAGAAATCCAGTTTTCAAACGGAAACTGGCAAAATAATCCTAATTATTAAAAACTATGAGTGAAATGAAAATTTTAAGACATATAACCGCAATTTTACTCATCCTTTTAGTCGCTGTTTCATGCGAAAAGGATGAGGAGAGTTACTCTTTTGATAATCTCTCAGCTCCAACCAATGTTTCTGTCGTTTTTGACATAACACAGGACAACAGCGGATTAGTTACCATAATCCCTAATGCAGAGGGAGCTACTAAATTTGAAATTACCTTTGGTGATACTGTTGACGAAACGCCAGCAGAATATAAAATTGGTGAAGAAATAACACATATTTATGAGCAAGAAGGTACATATACTGTTGGAATAACTGCCGTTGGATTGAATGGTAAAAAAACTTCCATTGAAGAAAATCTGGTAGTATCCTTTAAGGTACCCGAAAATTTGGAGATTACCGTAGAAAATGATTTGGTTGTTTCCAAACAGGTGAATATTTCCGCTACAGCTGACTATGCAACCTTAATTGAATTTTATTTCGGAGAACTGGATGATGATGTAGCCGTAGTAAGTACACCGGGAGAAACAGTTTCTCATATTTATGAAAATCCAGGGGATTATGAAATTACAGTAATAGCAAAAAGTGGAGCAATTGAAACATTAGATTCAACCTTTACCTTTACCGTAACTGAAATTACCGGACCTCAGGAAGCAGCTCCAACACCTCCAGGCAGAGCTGAATCTGATTACATCTCTGTATTTAGTGATGCTTATATAAATCTTACTGGCACCAATTTTAATCCAAACTGGGGGCAATCTACCATTGTAACCTTCGAAGAAGTTGTGTCAGGGGATACTATTTTAAAATATTCAGACCTGAACTATCAGGGAACTGAATTTGAAAGTGCCATTGATGCTTCCGAAATGGAATATTTGCATGTGGACATGTGGACAGATGATGCAACCACTGTTAATTTTTATGCAATTGACGCTGTTGCTGAAAAAGGATATGAATTAGCTGTAACTCCGGAAACCTGGGTGAGTTATGATATTCCGTTATCTTATTTTGATAATGTTGACTTAGCTGCTATTATTCAGTTTAAGGTGGATGGAACCGCTGGTTCTAACGTATATTTTGATAATATCTATTTTTATAAAGATAATGTTGTAACAGAACCAACCGAAGCAGCACCAGCTCCAACCGAAGCAGATGCTAATGTAATTTCTATGTTTAGCGATGCGTATACCGATGTAACTGTAGATACCTGGAGAACTGATTGGTCATCCGCTACCTTAGAAGATGTTGATGTAGCCGGAAATGCTGCTAAAAAATACTCTGCATTAGATTTTGTAGGGATAGAAACAGCCTCAAGTCCGATTGATGCAACAGGTATGACTCATTTTCACCTCGATGTATGGTCAGCCGATATTACAACCTTTAAAATAAAGCTGGTAGATTTTGGCCCCGATGGAGCCTATGGAGGAGGTGATGATGTAGAGCATGAACTTACGTATGATACTCCTGCACAAGGTGAATGGGTGAGTTATGATATTCCTCTGAGTGATTTTACCAATTTAACTACCCGGGGAAATCTTGGGCAATACATAATAGCAGGTGAGCCAACAGAAGCAACTACCATTTGGGTTGATAATGTATATTTTTACAACGCTTTAGCAGGAACCTGGGAAATGGAACCCGAAGCCGGTTCAATGGGTGTTGGCCCTGCACAGGGAGATATATCCTGGTGGTCAATTGATGCAGCAGGTGTAACCGAAAGAGCATGCTTTTATGATGATTCTTATGTTTTTGAAATGGATGGATCATTTAGTAATGTTTTAGGGACTGAAACATGGCTTGAAACCTGGCAGGGTGTAGCAGCTGATGCTTGTGGAACTCCGGTGTCACCTCATGATGGAACTGCTGTTGCTACTTACACGTATGACCAAAATGCAGGAACTATAACGATAGATGGTACAGGAGCCTATTTAGGTATTCCAAAAGCATATAATGGTGGTGAATTGGATGATCCTGCCAATGCACCCGCTTCTATTACCTATCAGGTATTGTTCTCTGATAATAATACTTCGATGACTCTTGATATTGAGGTGGATGCATCATGGTGGCGATTTAAACTTGTCAAAATTTAAAAAATAAATCATTATGAATATAAAAAGCAAATATATTTTAGGAGTACTTATTGGAATTCTCATTTCAATAGGTGGGTGCCAGGAAAATGAATATGAGCTGGGCGAGATTATTGTCCCTTCTAACCTGGATTTAACGTACACTATAGTAGGAGAAAGTGATACAACACTTTATGGTGATGGTAGTGGACAGGTTATTTTTTCTGCTAGTGCAGAGGATATAATAACCTATAACTTTGATTTCGGAGACGGAGGAGACACGAAAGTTGATCCGGATGGAGATTTAAAGCATGCTTTTACAAAAACCGACACCAATACTTACAATGTAACTGTTTATGCGGTTGGAACGGGAGGAGTAACCTCCAGTAAAACAGTTCAGGTAACGGTATATTGTAGTTTTTCTGATGATGAAGCCGTTGAATTCCTAACGGGAGGAACTTCAAAAACCTGGTATTGGGCTTATGATGAACCTGGACATATTGGAATGGGACCTAATGAAGCTGACTACGGTGGTGCTGAATATACTTGGCCAAATTGGTGGCAAATAGGGGCTTATGATACTGAAAAATCATGTTTGTATAGTTCTGAATTTGTATTTACCAAAACTGATGATGGTTTAACTTTCCAGCAAACTACTGGTACGCAATGGCTTACTATAGATAATGCTGCTGAACTTGGTATTACGGCAGATGAAGATGGATGTTATGGAGAGGATGTTATCTCAGGTATGTATGATGTTAAGAATGTATCTTTAAAACCTTCTACTTCTAAAGCTGCCTTAGCAGACATTGAAGAACCTTATCGGGGTACAGCAATGGTCTTGTCCGATGGCGGAGCAATGGGCTGGTGGACTGGAAATAGTGAATATGACATTATTGAAGTTACAGCAACTACCTTAGAGGTAAGGGTTATAGATGTACCTGGACCAGATGGTTATGTTTGGTATCATACTTTCACAACCGAAAAGCCACCTGTACAATAGTATATATAGAAGGGTTTTATTAATTTTGATTTGGTTAAGCGAGTGAAGAACAAGTCGTTGCAAATATGGATTATACAACATCCCGCTTTTTGCAACGACTTTTTAAAGATATTTTAAAAATGTTTTGAATATAAAAAGCTAAAAGTGTTTAATACTACCTATTATCTAAAATTAACAATAGAATGAACATGGTTTATCTTAAGAAAAAGAAATTATTAAAAAGAACAATTATAAAGAATATGCTGAGAATAATGATCATATTTAGTTGGTTTATCTTTTCTTCTTGCGAAGAAAATAATTCAGAGGATGGATTTAGTGCGGACTTTACCTATGAGTTTATCGATGACAATCATGTTCATTTCGTTAATGCATCGGACGGAGAGTATTATTCTCTAATGTGGGACTTTGGAAACGAAGAAGCTGACACGACTACCGATAAGAAAAAAACGTATACCATTTATTATCCGGTAGAAGGGGATTATGAAGTATCTCTAAAATTACTGAATTATTCAGGAGAAACGAAAACGGTAAATAAATCGATAAATGTTCCAACTACAGATTTTATCATTTCTTTTACTGCTGAAGTCGATAATAATAATCCCAACTATGTCCTTTTAACAAATACCTCGATAGGCGAATATGATTCGTTTAAATGGGTATATCGTAACCGGGAAGTTGAAAATGAAACGGAATTTGAAGCTTATTTTCCTTTTGCAGGTAGTTACGAGATAGAATTACAGGTATTTAAAGGAGCAAATATGTATCCCCTCAAAAAAACGGTGAATATAGCTCAGGATGATCCGGATTATATTGATAATATGACGTTAGCATGGTCCGATGAGTTTGATGGTGCAACGATAAATACAGACAACTGGACATTTGAAACAGGTGCTACCGGGTGGGGAAATAATGAATTGCAAAATTACACCAATGGAGATAATGCTGAACTTGTTGATGGGAAGTTGATTATTACAGCCCGTAAAGTGGATGAAAACATGGAGGTAGGTTCTTATACCTCTTCCCGTATCATTTCAGAAGGGAAAAAGGAGTTTCAATACGGACGGTTAGAGATACGTGCAAAACTGCCCTCCGGTACCGGAATTTGGCCGGCAATCTGGATGTTAGGTAGTAACTTCAGATCGGTTGGATGGCCTGCTTGTGGCGAAATGGATATCATGGAATATGTGGGTTATGAACCCGATGTTGTACATTCAACGGTGCATACTCCCTCCGGGTATGGTGGAAATGGTGATGGAAGTAGCAAATCTTTAGTAACCTGCGAAGAAGAGTTTCATATATATGGCCTTTTTTGGACCGAGAAGGAATTAGTTTTTTATACGGATAATATTGAGAATGTTACGCATATTTATAATCCTACCATAAAAACAACCGAGAACTGGCCCTTTGATCAACCTCATTTTTTCATACTTAATGTAGCTGTAGGTGGTAACTGGGGTGGAGCTCAGGGTATTGACAACTCTATTTTTCCACAAAAACTGGAAATTGATTATGTTCGTGTATATCAGGAAGCACAATAATTAAATGCTGAATTATCAATCAAATAGCATAATAAAAACGGTGTCTCCTTATCAATAATTTAAAATGATAATAGCGAAATGAAATATATCTTACCATTTATTTTAACGATTGTTATTATGGTTTCATTATCATGTAGTTCGGGTAATAATGAACAAAATAAAATTGATGAGTTGATTGAAAAAATGACACTGGACGAGAAAATCGGACAGTTAAATCAACTCATGAATTTTGTTGATACTATCCCTGTTGACCCTTACTTCAACAATTTATTAAAAGAGGGAAAAGTAGGCTCGGTTTTAAATGGATATTCGCCTGAGTTAATTAAGGAGATGCAAAGAATTTCAGTTGAAGAGAGCAGGTTGGGTATTCCTTTACTGGTAGGTCGTGATGTAATTCACGGATATCGCACGATATTTCCTGTAAATATCGGATTAGCAGCCACATTCAACCCTGAGCTGGTAAAAGAGTGCACAGCCATTGCAGCCAAAGAAGCAAGATCCGAAGGTATTAACTGGACCTTTGCCCCCATGATGGATATTTCGCGTGACCCGAAATGGGGAAGAATGGTAGAAAGTAGTGGTGAAGACCCCTATTTAACTGAAGAAATGACCAGGGCTTATATTCAGGGATTTCAGGGGGATGATCTTTCCAATACCAATAATATTGCAGCTACCGCAAAACATTATGTAGGTTATGGTGCAGCTATTGGGGGGCGAGACTATAATACAACACTAATTCCGGAAGCTGAATTAAGAAATGTTTATTTACGACCTTTCAAAGCAGCTGTCGGCGAAAATGTTGCTTCTGTTATGTCCGGATTTAATGAACTTAATGGTATACCAACAACAGGAAATAAGTATACAATAAATGGAATTTTAAAAGGGGAATGGGATTTTCAGGGCTTTGTTGTAAGCGATTGGGCATCAATAAAAAACTTAACTACCCATGGATATGCAAAAGATAGTATCGATGCAACATTAAAAGCTTTTTCAGCCGGAGTAGATATGGATATGAGCGGTATGCACTATTTAGAAAATTTAAAAATACTCGTTGAAAATGGAAGTATTGATGAATCTTTAATTGACGAAGCTGTAAGGAGAATTTTAAACATTAAATGTAAACTGGGGCTTTTCGAAAATCCTTATGGAAATAATGAAAATGAACTTTTAACAGAACAAGCACTGGATATCGCAAAAAAAGCAGTGATTCAAAGTACCGTTCTCCTTCAGAATAAAAATCAGGTGTTGCCTTTATCAAAAGATGTAGGAAAAATAGCTGTAATTGGCCCTTTAGCCGATGCTCCTCATGAACAAATGGGCACCTGGGTTTTTGACGGAAAAGAAAAAAACTCAATTACTCCGTTGGATGCACTTAATAATTATTTGGGCGAAGAGAGGATAAGTTATGCCCCCGGACTAAAAATAAGCCGGACCAGAAATAAAGAAGGATTTCCTGAAGCCATTCAGGCTGCAAGAAATTCCGATGCGGTTATTCTTTTTATGGGAGATGAATCCATATTAACCGGCGAAGCGCATAGCCGAGCAGAGTTGACGCTACCTGGATATCAAAATCAGTTAATCGACGAAATCAGCAAACTAAATAAACCTACCGTATTGGTTATGATGACGGGTGTAATACATATGATTGAACCTTACCTTGAAAAAGTAGATGCCCTTTTATATGGATGGCATCCGGGAACTATGGGTGGACCGGGATATGTGGATTTGTTGTTTGGAATTGAGTCTCCATCAGGGAAATTACCCATGACATTTCCTCGTACAGAAGGACAAATACCGATTTACTATAATCATAATAATACCGGACATCCTGCTGATGAGGAATCGTGGGTGAAAATGTATGATATTCCGGTAAAAGCATGGCAAACCTCTTTGGGTAATACCAATCATTATCTGGATTATGGCTTTGAACCTTTGTTTGAATTTGGTTTCGGGTTATCATATGCCGATTTTAAGTATTCTGATATACAATTGTCAAAACAAGTAATTTCAATGCATGATTCTCTTGTGGTTACTGTAAAAATAAAGAATACTGGAGGTTGTCAGGCCGAAGATGTTGCCCAGCTTTATATTCGTGATTTGGTTGGAAGTATCGTAAGACCTGTAAGAGAGCTTAAACGATTTAAAAGAATAAAATTGAATCCGGGCGAAGAGAAAATCATAGAATTTAGCTTAAATCCCAAAGACCTTGAATTTCACAATGGCAAAGAATGGATCATTGAACCGGGTGAATTTCACGTGTGGGTAGGAAATAGTTCTAAGGCATCCTTAATGTCAGGTTTTGAGTTAAAATAAATAATTAAAATTTGTTATCAATGAATAAATCATATATTGTTCGTGTCGCCCTTATTGTTGCTCTTGGTGGTTTTTTAATGGGTTTTGATGCCTCTGTAATTTCTGGTGTTGTCCGCTTTATTGAACCCTATTTTGAATTAACAAAAATACAGCTTGGATGGGCCGTAGCTTGTTTGACACTGGTTGCAACCATTACCATGTTAGTAGCCGGGCCAATAAGTGATAAGATAGGCAGAAAAAAAGTACTGACGCTCGCCGCTTTATTTTATGCTTTTTCGGCAATTACTTCAGCTTTAGCTACTGATTTTTTATTTTTTATTATTGCCCGTATGATTGGAGGAATAGGAGTTGGTGCATCCTTAATTATTGCACCCATGTATATTGCTGAAATTTCTCCTCCTAAACTAAGAGGCCGGTTAGTCTCTTTCAACCAGTTAAATATTGTTCTGGGGATTTCGGTAGCTTTCTTTACCAATTTTATTATTCTTAAACTTAGTCAATCCGATGCTACGTGGGTAGAAACTTTACATATTGATAAACATCCCTGGCGATACATGCTTGGTGTGGAAGCGATACCTGCCGCTTTGTATTTTTTACTTTTATTTTTTGTGCCTAAAAGTCCGCGTTGGTTGGCATTAAAAGGATTTGAAAAGAAAGCGCTTGCTATCATGAAAAAAGCAAGTGGCGAAACCATTGCATTAAGTGAATTTAAAGCCGTAAAAGAAAGCATCCATAATGACTCCAAAAAAGATAAAGCGCATATCAGAGAGTTGTTTAAACCATCCATGAAACTGGTTTTGATTATAGGAATTGTTATTGCTATTACACAGCAAATTACAGGAATAAATGCAGTATTTTTTTATGCTCCCATGATTTTTGAACAATCAGGTGTAGGTGTTGACGCTTCTTTTTCTCAAGCCATATTAGTTGGTGTAACAAATCTTATTTTTACCATTGTGGCTATTTGGTTTATTGACAGGGTAGGACGAAAACCTTTACTGATGATTGGTTTATCCGGGATTATCATCTCCATGTTATTAATTGGTTTTTCTTTTAAATCTGCCACTTACCATTTCGATGAAGAAACGGTAAATCAGTTAAGTAAAGATTTGAGATACGAAAAATTGCATGTACTGGAGAATAGACAATTTGAAAGCGACCTTGAATTACGAAACGAATTGAGAAAAGTTTTTGGGAATGAATTAAATGAAGAACAGGAAAGAGTGCTGATTACCCGGGCAATACATATTAATCCTATGTTGGTTTTGTTTGGAATTATAGGATTTGTAGCATCTTTTGCTTGTTCACTGGGGCCTGTCATGTGGGTATTATTCTCTGAACTTTTCCCAAACCGGCTGCGTGGAATTGCCATATCTTTTGCCGGAACCATTAATTCAGCATTTAGCTTTTTGGTACAATTGGTTTTTCCCTGGGAGTTGGCCAATCTGGGTAATGCTAATACCTTTTTTATTTATGGAGCTTTTGGATTAATCGGTTTGATTATATTAAAAAAATACCTGCCCGAAACCAAAGGAAAATCCCTCGAAGAGTTAGAAATTATATTGATAAAAAACGAATAAAAATGAAGCTATTAAAAACAATCATATTGCTGCTGCTAATTAGTACTTTATCTTGTAAAACCAATCAGGATGGGAGGGAGCAATCAAAAATGGAACCTTTAAAAGTTGAATTAACTGAAGTAGATAATCATTTTCAATTATTAAAAAACGGTGACCCTTATTTCATAATGGGTGCAGGTACTACTATGGATAAAATAAGGGAGCTGTCTGAAAATGGTGCAAACTCTTGTAGAACCTGGAGTACGGAAACAGAAAATTATACTGCGGATCAATTTATGGATACTGCCCATTATTATAACTTAACCGTTACCTTAGGACTGGATGTTCAAAAAGAACGAAAAGGGTTTGATTATAATGATTCGGCAGCCGTAAAAAAGCAGTTTGAATATATTAAGAACGAGGTGTTAAAATATAAAGATCATCCTGCTCTTCTTGTCTGGGGGATTGGTAATGAGCTAAACCTGAATTACACGAATCCAAAAGTATGGGATGCAGTAAATGACATTGCAAAGATGATTAAGGAGGTTGATCCCAATCACCCGACAACGACAATGCTTGCCGGAATAAAGGAGTATGATGTTGTTGAGATTGCCAAACGTTGCCCTGATTTAGATTTTTTAAGCATTCAAATGTATGGTGATTTGCCTAATTTGCAGCAAAGAATCCGCGAAAGTGGCTATGACGGACCTTATGTTGTTTCGGAATGGGGAGCTACCGGACACTGGGAGGTTGCCAGCACCGCATGGGGGGCACCCATTGAACAAACCAGTAAGGAGAAGGCCGAATCTTACATTCATAGATACAGAGTTGCTATAGAGTCTGATTCATTAAGATGTCTGGGATCCTACGTATTTTTTTGGGGACAAAAGCAGGAACGTACGCCAACATGGTATGGTTTGTTTACTGAAAAAGGATACCCTACAGAAACCATTGATGCAATGCATTTCCTTTGGAAAGAAAAATGGCCTGAAAATAGAGCTCCCCAATTAGATTCTTTGCGATTAAGTGGTTTGTCCGCATTCGATAATATAAAGTTAGAACCATCTGAAACATATACGGCAGAAGTTTTTTATCGTAACGCTGAAGATGAACCATTAAGGTATCAGTGGGAAATCTTGTACGAAAGTAATGATCTGGGTATTGGCGGCGATTATGAAAGCCGGCCTGAAAGTATTGATGGGTTAATTCAAAACGAGAATACCAGTAAAGTTGAAATTACAGCACCTAAAGAAAAAGGAGCTTATCGATTATTTGTTTATGTTATGGATAGCGAAAATAAAACGGCTACTGCAAATATTCCTTTCTATGTAAATTAAGGGGTGAAAATTAGAAAGAAAAATTTAAGAATATGAGTAATCAAAAAACGTATATTGGAAAAACTTTATATCGTTCCGGAAAAAAAGAAGTTAATGGTGAATTTGTTCAAATAGAAGGTGAGCAGTACTACAGAATAAGTAACTATGATCAGATGCCCGATTTTTTTATCAGTTTAATCAGTTCCTCCGATCACTGGTTGTTTATTTCCAGTACAGGTTCTTTAACAGCAGGTCGAAAAAACAGAGATAATGCCTTATTTCCATACTATACCGTTGATAAAATTCATGATTATAAGGGCTTAACAGGAAATCGTTCCTGTTTTATCATTGAAAAGGATAACAAACATTTTTTGTGGGAGCCATTTACACCAGAATCTAAAATCAATTATTCCATTAAACGAAATCTTTACAAAAGTTTTTTTGGAGATAAAATACTATTTGAAGAAATAAATCAAGACCTGGAAGTTTCCTTTCAGTATTGTTGGTGTACCAGCGAGAAATTTGGATTTGTTAAAAAATCAACATTGGTGAATACCAGCAATCAACCTTTAATCATTCAACTTCTGGATGGAATACAAAATATTTTACCTTCGGGTATCGATTATAAATTCCAAATTGAACTAAGTAATCTGCTCGATGCTTATAAAAAAAACGAGTTAATACCAGATACCGGAATTGGTTTATTTACTTTAAGTGCTATTCCTGTTGACAGGGCAGAACCCAGTGAGTCTCTTTATGCTAATACAGTTTGGAGCTTAGGGCTTGATAATTTTAAGGTTTTGATTTCTAACCACCAGGTAGAATTATTCAAAAACGGGCAAACCCTAAAAACGGAACAAGACATAAGAGCCAGTCGGGGAGCCTATTTTGTAAATACGCAAATAGAATTGAATCAAAATGAATCAAAAAAGTGGATGGTCATTGCTGAAATTAATCAGGATAGTGCTGATTTAGCTAACCTGGATCAATTCCTTTCGGAAAATAAAAATATTGATCAATTGGTTAATTCTGATATTAATGAAGGAACTGAATTATTAAAGAAGATTGCTTCATGTGCCGATGGTTTACAAATTACAAATACTCCGCTTTGTTATGCCAGACATTATTCCAATACCATTTATAATGTAATGCGTGGAGGTGTTTTTACCAACAATTACATTATTGATTTAAACGATTTTAAAGAATATCTGCTGCAAATTAATAAACTACTGGCTGACGATCTTGCTGAATGGCTTAACCAATTGACAGACCAAATGAATTATTCAGATTTAATTGCTGTAGCCGAAGAAACCCGTAATACTGATTTAGTAAGAATAGTATATGAATATTTGCCACTTGCTTTTAGCCGTAGACATGGTGATCCCAGCAGACCGTGGAACGTTTTTTCTATTGAAACAAAAAATGATGATGGCTCACTAAAATATTATTACGAAGGTAACTGGCGAGATATTTTTCAAAATTGGGAAGCATTATGTTTATCGTTCCCCGAATTTATAGAAGGTATTATCTGTAAATTTGTAAATGCCTCTACCATTGATGGGTATAACCCATACAGGATCATGCGCGATGGAATAGACTGGGAATGCCCTGACCCACTCAATCCGTGGGCTTATATTGGTTATTGGGGAGATCATCAAATTATTTATCTGCTGAAGTTTTTAGAACATTCAGACAACTATCACCCCGGGAAACTGGATGAACTTTTTGGTAAAGAAATTTATACATACGCCAATGTGCCGTATCGCATTAAGCCCTACAATGAAATAGTAAAAAATCCTAAAAATACCATCGTATTTGATGATGAATTAAATGACTTAATAAAGGCTATGGAAGAACATGTGGGAGCTGATGCTAAGTTGTTGAAAAATAAAGAAGTTGGCAAGGCCTATAAGGTTAATTTGTTAGAGAAAATTTTAGTCACCTTGTTATCTAAATTAAGCAACTTCGTTCCCGAAGCAGGTATTTGGTTAAACACTCAAAGACCTGAATGGAATGACGCCAACAATGCATTGGTAGGCAATGGTACATCCATGGTTACTTTATATTATATCCGAAGGTTTTTAAAATTTTTAGATAATAAATTAGATGGTTTGGTGATTGATAATATACCCGTATCGATTGAAGTTTTAAATCTGTATGAAAATATTTTTAACATATTAAAAAAGAATTCTTCTCTTTTAAATAAAGGGTTCTCAGATACTGATCGTAAAAAAGTTACTGATTTATTAGGGAATGCCCATGAGAAATATAGAACCAAAATTTATGCTAAATCTTTTAATGGTAAAAAAAGGAGTATTAAAATTTCTGAATTGGCAGAATTTACCGCTCTGTGTTTAAAATATGTTGATCATTCAATAAAAGTTAACAAAAGAGATGATGGCTTGTATCATGCTTATAATTTAATTTCTTTTAAAGAGGATAAAATCAACGTCCGTCATTTATATGAAATGCTTGAAGGCCAGGTTGCTATTTTAAGTTCAGGATTTTTATCTTCTAAGGAAAGCCTGGATGTATTAAACGCTTTGAAAAAGAGTGAAATGTTCAGGCCCGATCAATACAGCTATATGTTATATCCTGATAGAGAACTACCAAGGTTTACAGAGAAAAATAATATTCCTGCAGAAAAAATTGAAAAATCGAAGTTATTAAAACAATTCATACATAATAATGATTCGTCGATAATAAAAGTTGACAAAAAGGGAACGTATCATTTTAACAGTGATTTTAGAAACGCTGATGTTCTCTATCATGCTTTAGAGGATTTAAATGAGCAAGAATATTCTGCGTTAACAAAAAAAGAAAAAGAAAAAATACTGGATATTTATGAAGAAATGTTCGATCATCAGTCTTTTACCGGAAGGTCGGGCACTTTTTTCGGGTACGAAGGGTTAGGTTCAATTTACTGGCATATGGTGTCGAAGCTTTTATTAGCAACCCAGGAAAGTTATTTCCGGGCGGTTGACGAAAATGCTGACCAGGTTGTGTTAAATCAATTGAAAGATCATTATTATGAAATAAAGGCAGGTATTGGATTATACAAATCTCCTGATGCATATGGAGCTTTTCCTACTGATGCATATTCTCATACTCCGGCTCATGCAGGAGTTAAACAACCTGGTCTAACCGGTCAGGTAAAAGAAGATATCATATCCCGTTTAGGCGAACTGGGCATAAGAATAATAAAAGGAGAAATACATTTTGACCCCGCACTGATAAACCATCATGAAATATTGAGCAGAAGCACTGATATGCAATTTTATACCCTTGATGGTGTTGAGCGTACCATTTCTCTGGATCAAAAACAACTGGCATTAACATTCTGTCAGGTTCCCATTATTTACACCGATTCAAAAGAGGAAAGCATTATTATAACTTTTACGAATAATGAGCAAATAACAATTTCAGGAAATATTTTAACAAACGATCTAAGTAAACAAATATTCCGACGTTCAGGTGATATTAAACAGATTGATGTGTTGAAATCAAATTTGAAAGCACAAACGGATTAAAAAATAAATAAACGATGAAAGGCTTAAAATTTCTATTCATTATACTTCTTACTGTTGGAATTATTGGCTGTCAGCGAAAAGAAGAATCGAATCAAACCGCTTTAAAACAAAGTAAAAGTGATTTATTGAATAAGCAATCCAAAGCAATTTGCTATTCAGGGTATAGAAGCGGCCAGCATCCGGACCGTGGAGATGGTGCTGTCAATCCAGGTTACGAGGAGGTATTGGAAGATCTTAATATCCTTACTCATAACTCAACCTTTAATTTAATTCGTGTATATGACAGTGGTAAAAATACTGAAATGGTTTTACAGGTTGTTGAAGATAACGGATTAAATATTAAAGTGTTGTTGGGTATTTGGTTGCGAGCCGAACTGAGCACTCATAAAACCTGCGAATGGTTAACAGAACCAATTCCTGACGAAATATTACAAATGAACAAAGAACTAAATAGCAAAGAAATTAACAAAGGAATAGAACTGGCAAATAAATATGAGGATATAATTATTGCGGTAAATGTGGGAAACGAGGCTTTGGTCGATTGGAATGATCATAAAGTATCTCCGGATACCATGATTTCGTATGTTGAGAAAGTAAAAAAATCCATTGAGCAGCCCGTTACGGTTGCTGAAAATTATAAATGGTGGGCCGATTATGGTTCTGAGTTGGCGAAGGTGGTTGATTTTATCTCTATTCATACCTATCCCCTGTGGGAAGGAAAGGATATTGACGAAGGAATGGCATATACCATTGAAAATGTATTAGAAGTTCGGAATGCTCTTCCGGATGCAAAACTGGTAATAAGCGAAGCCGGATGGGCTACAACAGCCTCTGAGTTTGGAAATCGGGCTAGCGAAGAGAAGCAAAAACAATATTATGAAGAGTTGATGAATTGGGCATCAGAGATGAATATTACCACTTTCTTCTTTGAAGCCTTTGATGAAGATTGGAAAGGGGACCCCAATAACATGATGGGAGCCGAAAAACATTGGGGATTATTCACCGTGGACCGCAAACCTAAAAAAGTAATGAAGAAGCAATATTCTTTTTTAACTGAAGATAAATAAAACTATGAGCAAGATAGCAACAAAACTCTCTTTTAAAGAAAAAGTAGGTTATGGAGTAGGCGATACAGCCTCCCATTTTGTATGGGATATGGTAGGTTTCTGGATATTAATTTTCTATACGGATACTTTTGGTATCTCTGCTGCTGCTGCCGGAACCATAATGCTCATTGCCAGGTTATGGGATATGATAAGTGATCCTATTATGGGTATTATTGCAGACAGAACCAAAACACGATGGGGAAAATTCAGGCCTTATATTTTATGGATGGCGTTACCTTACAGTGTGCTTGCTGTATTAACTTTCACCACACCATCGTTTGACATGACCGGCAAAATTATCTGGGCCGGAACAACCTATTTTTTGTTAATGACTGTCTTTACGGCTATTAACTTACCATACTCCTCATTAAGCGCTGTAATGACAGGCGATTCGTATGAACGGGCAGGATTAAATTCCTATCGTTTTGTTTTTGCTTTTACCGGACAGCTTATTGTTTCCGGTACAGCTCTTACTTTGGCTAAATATTTTGGTAATGGAAATGATGCCAAAGGATATCAAATTACCTTGATCCTTTTTTCGGTGATTAGTTTTATCCTTTTTATGATAACTTTTAAATCAACGAAGGAAAGAATACCACCCCCCAAAGAGCAAACAAGATCATTAAAAAAAGACTTTAGAAATCTTTTTAAAAACAGACCCTGGGTTATTCTCTTTTTTGTTGGAATCATTTCATTTGTCATGTTTGCCATACAGAATCTTTCCATTGCCTATTATTTTAAATATTATCTGGGAAAAGAAGAAAGTGTGCAGCTTTTTAATATTACCGGTACTATTGCCTTAATTGCTGCTATCCCTTTTTCTAAACACCTGGCTAAAAAGTTTGGCAAAAAGACAACTTTTATTGCCAGTTCCTTAATCTCAGGTTTATTTTTTATTTTATTATTTCTACCGGCCGAAAAAGATATTGTATCAATTTATATTTTAAATATTTTAGCCAAAATGGCTTATGCTCCGGCGGTTCCTTTACTTTGGACCATGCTTGCAGATACGGCAGATTATTCCGAATGGAAAAACGGGAGAAGGGCTACAGGCCTTGTTTTTTCAGCGGCAACTTTTGCACAAAAGGCCGGGTGGGGAATAGGAGGAGCTTTAGCCGGGTGGTTGCTGGTACTGTTTAAATTTGTGCCTAATGTTGAACAAACATCCTATGCTATTACAGGTATTAAGCTAATGATTTCAGTAATTCCCGGGATATTATATATGGCTTGTGCAATTTTCTTGTTTTTTTATGATATCGATAAAAATACCTGCGAAGAAATGCAACGTGACCTGGATGCCAGAAGAGCTTGATTAAAAAAATAATCTAAGGAACTTCTTCTCCAGTAGAGGCGGTATAAATTTTATACCATTGTTCTAAGGTCATATCAATGGAAAAAGCCTCTATAGCATTTTTTATCCTTTCTATTTTCCCTGAACCTATAATGGGAACAATTTGGGCCGGATGTTTAAATAACCAGCTATAAATGATTTTGTCTATGCTGTCAACTTCTAATTCATGGGCAACTTCCTGTAATTGATTATTAATTCGTTGTTCTTTTTCACTCTTAGGATTAAATAACCTTCCACCTGCAGTTGGCGACCATGCCACGGGCTTGACCTGTTGATATTGAAGAAAATCAATATTCCCATTTTCAAAATGTTCCAGGCAAAAAGGAGAAATTTCAATTTGATTGGTAATCAGTTCCCCCTTCAAAAACGAATTTAGCATTTTAAACTGTGCGGGTGTAAAATTTGAAACCCCGAAATATAAAACCTTACCACTGTTTTTTAAATCGGTAAAAGCTTTAGCTACTTCTTCCGGATCAAAAAATGGTGAAGGCCTGTGCAATAAAAAAAGATCAATATAATCGGTATTAAAGTTTTTTAAAGATGTATTTACTGATGATACAATATGATCATAGCTGTAATCATAGTATTTAATCTTCCTTTGGGGATATTTATCAGAAATTAATTGAATACCACACTTGGTGATGAGTTGAATATTTTCTCTTAGCTTTTTGTTTAATCGCAAAGCATCACCAAATTTTTTCTCACACGCATAGTTTCCATAGATATCTGCATGATCAAAGGTTGTAATTCCAAGCTCTGTTAGCTGTTGTGTAAATTGTAACAACGCTTTGTCTGATAAATTCCAGTCTAATAATCTCCAATGACCATGAATAAGTCGTGAAATTGAAAAATTTTTTGTCAGCTGTATTTTTTCCATAGGATTGCCTTTTATACGGTAAATTTAGTCATTTCTGCTTGTTTTTTCATCAAAATGCAAATCTGTTTTTGACGATTATTCTAAATTTTCTAACCAGTATATGGCTTATCTTTTTTGTTTATTCTTTGGTAATGCTTTAGATTAAATCTGTTATGAATAAAACTATTTATAATAAGCTTATTGACAGTTATATATGGTTGATTTTTTATTGCTTTTTTCTTTAATGTTTCATTCAATTTAATTATCTTTATCTTCAGTATTGTATTTGAAATCAATAATTACTAACTATAATTCAATAGGTATGAATGCTGGTTTTTCTCCCATTGATTACGGAATTTTTGTCCTCTATGCAATCATAATTATTTCCCTGGGTTTATGGGTTTCAAGAACAAAAGAGGGCAAAGAGAAAACTACCGAGGATTATTTTTTAGCCGGTAAATCGCTCCCGTGGTGGGCTATCGGTGCATCTTTAATTGCTGCCAATATTTCAGCCGAACAGTTTATTGGAATGTCGGGTTCCGGTTTTGCCATTGGCTTAGCTATAGCTTCTTATGAATGGATGGCCGCACTGACATTAATTATTGTCGGAAAGTATTTTTTACCCATTTTTATTAAACAGGGATTATACACCATTCCCGAATTTATTGAGAAAAGATTCAATACCAACTTAAAGACCATTCTGGCAATTTTCTGGATTGCCCTTTTTATATTCGTAAACCTCACATCGGTTCTTTATTTGGGTGCAAAAGCCTTAAATACAATCATCGGCAATGGTGAGACTCAAAATATTATCTGGTTTATTTTAGGATTGGCTTTTTTTGCTGCTGCATATTCGGTGTGGGGTGGATTATCTGCTGTAGCCTGGACTGATGTTATTCAGGTTTTATTATTAATCGTGGGAGGACTAATAACGACTATTATTGCTCTAAATAATGTTACTATCGAAGGAGGTGTTTTTAATGGGCTGGCTCATATTTATGATGTTGCAGGCGATAAATTTCATATGATTCTTAAAAAAGACAACCCTGAATTTCTTAATCTGCCGGGAATAGCTGTCTTAATTGGAGGTTTATGGGTTGCTAACTTATACTATTGGGGATTTAATCAATATATTATTCAGCGTACGCTGGCAGCAAAATCATTACGCGAAGCGCAACGCGGAATTGTTTTTGCCGCATTTTTAAAACTGATTATTCCATTGATTGTAGTAATTCCCGGAATTGTAGCTTATGTATATTATATGCAGCCGGAAGGGACTCATATTGTAGATGGAGTGCAAAATACATTAACTAAGGCCAATGGAATGCCTGATAATGATAATGCATATCCCTGGTTAATAAGCACTTTTATTCCGGTTGGTTTAAAAGGTTTGGTAGTAGCTGCATTGGGTGCAGCAATTGTTTCTTCATTGGCTTCTATGCTTAATTCCACGGCAACCATTTTTACAATGGATATCTATAAACCGTATATTTCTAAAAATGCTAAAAATAAAGAATTGGTATGGACCGGCAGAATTACTGTTTTATCAGCGTTGGTGTTGGCTTGTTTGGTTGCACCAATACTGGGGCCAATTCCACAGATGTTTCAATATATACAGGAATATACCGGTTTGGTGAGCCCGGGAATATTAGCTGTATTTTTATTAGGATTATTTTGGAAAAAAACATCAACAAAAGGAGCAATAACAGGAGTTCTTGCATCTATACCCGTAGCTTTTGCATTAAAAATACCTTCCATTGCTATTAAAGCGTTAACGAAAAAAATTGATTCAGCAAATTTAGATGCTGAGCAAGTAGCTGTCATTCATACTAAAATTTCCAATTTTGCCGGATATGAATTACCTTTTCTGGATCAAATGATGTATACGTTAATCATCACCATGGTGATAATAATAATGGTGTCCTTAACAACAGGGAAGGGTGATGACGACAAAAAAGCGATTTCGCTTGAGACAGGTACTTTTATTACCGGGAAAAGATTTAATATTGCCAGCTATATTTTACTGGTGATTCTTGTTTTATTATATGCTATATTTTGGTAATAAAATCTGTTAAAATAAATTGCTTTTCATTTTTTTAACCGATGTTGACTAATATATATTATTTTTGTCTAAACAAATACTATAAAAATGTCGTTAGTCACATCAAAAGATATTTCCAAAGTAATTCACCTCGATAAGTTTGGTGGAGAAGTTGTAGCCAAACTGTTAATGCAAATCTTAAAATTCAACAAAGTCAATAAAGTTTATTCCCAAACAAAAGATAAGGAAGGAATTGAGTTTGTTAATTCGGTTATTGAGCATTTAGGGATAAATTTTGATGTTAATGACGAGGATATGAAGCGTATTCCTGCAAAAGATCCTTTTATTGTAGTTGCCAACCATCCATTTGGTGGGGTGGATGCCATTATTTTGCTGAAAATTTTTGCTGAAATACGGCCTGATTTTAAAGCCATGGCTAATTTTTTGTTGCAAAGAATTGATCCGATAAAAGAGGTAATCTTTCCGGTGAATCCTTTTGAAACCCATAAAACCGTTAAATCAAGCTTTTCCGGACTAAAAAATGCAATGTTTCATCTTGAGCAGGGAAATTGCCTGGGCATATTTCCTGCAGGTGAAGTCTCATCTTATCAGCCCGATTCGCTGATTATTCAGGACAGAGAATGGCAGCCCTCCATACTTAAGTTTATCAAAAAGGCACGTGTGCCAATTATTCCGGTCTATTTTCAGGGAACAAACAGCCGGATTTTTCATATGCTCGGGCAAATTCATCCTCTCTTACGAACGGCAAAATTACCTTCAGAGCTTTTTAATAAAAAGAATAAAACCATAAAAATCAGGATTGGTAATTCAATATCCGTTAAAGAACAGGAAAAATTTTCGGATACAGCTCACTTTGGAAGATATATCAGGGCACGTACTTATGCTTTAGGTACAACTCTTGAAGTTAAGAAATTTTATCGCCCTTCTTTTTATCCCAAAATAAAAAAAGTAGAACCCCTTGCTGAGCCTGTTAACCAGGATGATTTAATCAAAGAGATAAAATCATTAATTGAAAATTATCTGTTATTTGAAAACCGGAATTTTAAGATTTTTTGTGCCCCTTCAACGGAAATGCCTCTAAGTATGCACGAAATAGGACGGTTAAGGGAGTTAACGTTTCGCGAAGTAGGCGAAGGAACTAATCGCAGTCTGGATATGGATGAATTCGATTTTTATTATAACCAACTGGTTGTTTGGGATGATGATGAAAATAAAATCGTGGGAGCCTATCGTATTGGGAAAGGGAAGGATATTATTGCCCAATACGGTTTGCCCGGATTCTATATTCATTCTCTGTTTAAAATACGAAAAAAATTTTTACCCGTTTTAAATGAGTCTATCGAACTAGGACGTTCATTTATTATCAAGGAATATCAGCGTAAGCCATTACCTCTCTTTTTATTATGGAAAGGATTATTGTTTTTCTTATTGAAAAATACCGATTACCGCTACCTAATCGGTCCGGTAAGTATAAGCAACGATTTTTCGAAATTTTCGAAATCCTTAATTGTTGAGTTTATCAAAACATACCATTACAACGAAGAATTGGCAAAGTATATCAAACCTCGTAAAAGATTTGTGGTAAAACCGGATAAAATTGTCGATCGGAAAATATTTTTTGAGGAGGAACAAGGTGATGTAACAAAAATTGACCAATTAATTCAGGATATTGAATCGAATTTTAAATTTCCGATTTTATTAAAGAAATACCTTCAGCTGAATTCAAAAATAATTGGATTTAATATCGATCCTCAATTTAATAATGCGTTAGACGGACTCATAATCCTTGATATTTTTGATGTACCACAAAACTTTATCAAAAGTTTGTCGAAGGAGCTGAATGATAATTCAATACTGGACAGGTTTAATCTATCATCCTCGATGTTGGCTGGTGAGTTTGAATCTAAAAAATAGCAAACGGAAATCTTCAAAGTCTTTATTCCCTGGAAATTGTTAAAAAGTTAACGGATGACTACTTTTACTGAGATTAACAAAGTTGGAATGATTTTTTACAAACAGGTTTACGGTTTGTTTTATAATAACCTGACTATGGGTGTTTTATACATTTTTTTAATTATTTTAGCTCATTCAGAAACTGGTGAGTTGTTTTGATCGTTGCATAGGTCTTGTTTAAAGCGCTAAGGGTAGAATAATGCACCTCAATGGCCTTGATGGTATTATCTCTATATTTTAAATCTCTTGTTGCACAGGCGTCTTCTATCACCGTACAGTTAAATCCATAATCCGAAGCGGCTCTTGTTGCAGCTTCTACGCACATATGGGTTTGCATCCCGCAAATAATTATATCCGTAATTTTATTATCATTTAAATAGTCAAGCAAATCGGTACCAATAAAAGCATTTGCTTTGTTTTTGGTTATTACTTCTTCATTTTCCAAAGGCATTACTATGGGGTGTATATCTCCATCTGAACTTGCATTATGACGGATATGAACTATCAATAAATCCCGATTTCTGAACGCGTTAAGCAATTCCCTTGCATTGATGGCAGCCTCCAGAGGATTAACTAAAGGTACAGAGCCTTCAGGGAAATAAAATTCCTGGATATCGATGATAAGAAGTGCTGTCTTCTTTTGATCAGCATTTTGTTGAGCTGCTATGGGATGATAGATTGAACTCATCAAGAAAACCAACATTGAAAGCAAAAATATTTTTTTCATAAACTTAATTTTTAAACAAAGGTAAGAAACAGTTTAATCTAACACAATAAACTCGTTCTGCTCGGCAAACTCTAGGATTTCGCGGATTACCTGCTTCATTTTCTCTTGATCTTTAAGTACCATGCGATGATCAGCATCATCAATGGGTACAAATTTTTTGTTTTTTGACGGCATCAACTCATATAAAGTTTTACCCATTGCGGGAGGAACAAAATCATCTGCTTTCCCATGAATAACAAGTACCGGTTTTTCAACCTTTTCAGCAAGTGGTTTATTATTGAGTTTATATATTTCTTCATCTACATCAAGTTTCAAAAATGGACGTACAATCCAGGGTAAGGCATTTTTAATTAAGAAATCTTCTAATTCTTCGAGCGAAGTAAAAGTAGACATAATAATAACCTGATCAATGAATCCTTTCTGTATAACATTTAAAGCCACATAACCACCCATCGAATAACCTAACAAAAGGGTAGGCAGGTTATTATTTAAGTTATTGTCGAAATAGTTGAGTGCCAGTTCTCCGTCATTTACAATTCTTTCAATAGTAGGGGTTCCTTCGCTTAACCCGTAACCGCTATAGTTAAATGTAAAAATATTAACATCGGCTTGTTTTGCCAGTTCGTTAAAAAAGGGAATGGCCGAACGAACATTACTGCCATTGCCTGAAAGGTATATAAAGTTAAACTCAGGATTCTCTTCGGTTATATGCCACAATTCAAGCTTTGTAGTATCGGTATTGTCAATAAAATACCGGTTAAATGAAAGATGTTCATCCAACGCAAATTCTTTAATCGGATTAAAAACTTCTGATTCAGTAACTTTTTGGTTAATACAGCTGTGTGATATTAAAGCTAAGAATGAAACTATAACAATCCAATTAATTCTTTTCATCATTTTAAATTTTAAAAATATTCGATTACCATATTAGTAACACAGAAAATATTTGTTTGTTTAATAGTTTATTGAACATGTCAAACGTTTTATTTGATATTCTAAAAAATGAAAGTATAATAAGTTTAAATACATGGGGTTAATGTGAAAAAGAAATAGAAAAAAACAATGTTATTTCACTTTTACGGCTTTATGAACTATTTTTAGTATGTTTGATATAAATAGTTAATAAATTTTTATGAAAAAGGTTTTAACGCCCATTGTCATCATGCAAAATATGGTAGAAAAATTACAATATTTCTATCCAGAACATGATAAAAAAGCCAATGGGGTAATTCAATTTCATTTTACTCACGAAAATCAAAAAATTGATTGCTATATTCAGTCAAACTATAAAGAATTGAAGCTTTTCGAAGGAATTGCAGAAAACCCCACGGTAAGTGTAATCTCAAGTTTCTACAGTTGGCTCGATTTGGCATTTGGCCGGCTGAATCCGTTGATGGGGGTTATTACGCGTAAGTTGATAATTACAGGAGACCGTAAAATTTTTAAGGTTATTCCTAAGAAATCATTAAAGAAATGTTTACGGGTACCTCCCGATCCGGTAACGAAATTTGAAAGAAATCCATCGAAATATTGGGAGAAACCAAAAAATATAGTGGTATTAAATTCTTCCCCCAGGGGAAAGCAAGGCTATACTGATTTTTATTTAAAACCTTTTATTGGGGGAATGCAGAAAGCTTCAAAGGTTACCACTCTTTACCTTAACCAGTTCTCGGTAAAACCTTGTATTGGATGCTTCTCCTGTTGGATCAACAAGCCCGGAGAATGTATTTATCAATATAATGATGACTTTCATCAATTAGCCGAACAACTCTCTGATGCGGACATCATTGTATATGCTTTCCCTATTTATGCCGATAATATTCCCGGAGTGTTAAAAAATTATTTTGACCGTTCCGTTTCACGTGCCTATCCTTATATGATTGAAGGGATAAATGGTGTTCGGCATCCCCGAAAATACATTCACAAGAACCAATCAATGGTCGTTTTTTCCATTTGTGGATTTTGGGAGATGAAAAATTTCTATCCTGCCAAGGCTTTTTTTAAAGCCCTGGCTCATAACAGACATTGTCCTGTGGTTGGAGAAGTTTACCGGACAACGGCTATAGGTTTATATGATAATCCGATGTTATTTAAAAAATTAAATCAAATATTGGAAGCTTTAGAAAAAGCTGGAGAGGAACTCGTTCATTTGGGTAAAATAAAAAAAACAACCCAAAAAATCATTCATACAAAGTTAAAACCCACCGCGAATGATTTAGACCGAATTAACGAATGGTGGAATAAAAAGAAAGGAAGCAAAGCATTTGATTATTAGTAATTTTTAATGTTAAGATATTCTTTCTTCTCTGCTTCTCTGCTTCTTTTATCAGAATGTCCTTATTTCTTATTGATGATTTGAAAAGCTGAAAATTATATTTATTGTTCGAAATATTTTTAATTATTTCTTAAAAGTATGTAAAGAATAAGGCTTAATTTTGTTTTTAAAATTATAGACATCATGCGGTTAAAATATAAAATTTTGTCAGGTTTTATTATTCTTTCGGTTATGTTAATTGTAGCCGGAATAATATCCATTCTTGAATTAACTCATGTAGGTAAATCAGTACAAGACTTATTAGATGATAATTATAAGAGTATTGATGCATCAAATACCATGCTTGAAGCATTAGAAAGAGAAGATAGTGGGATTTTATTGCTAATTCTTGGTAGATGGGAAGAAGGACGAAGGACTATTCAGCAGGCTGACAGTCTGTTTATTGAAGGGTATAATGTAGCCAAAACTAATTTAACGATACCTAATGAGGATATTTATGTTAAAAATATTGATACTAAATATAAAGAATTTAAGAATAAATGGATTAAACCCATTGTAGGAACCAAAAGAGAAGGAGATTTAGAATGGTATTATGAGAATCATAATAAATCATTTATTGAAGTCAAAAATGCCGTAAAAGATTTAATGGATTTAAATCACAATACAATGTATAACACCGGTTCGAATCTAAAAAAAAGAGCCCAACGTGCTGTTATGCCAGGTATTGTTGCTATTATTGCAGCTATCTTATTTTCATTAATTTTTAGTTACTTTATTCATTATTATGTGATTAAACCTCTGATGAAAATTGCTAAAGGCATAAACGATTATAACGATTATAATAAGCCTTTTCATGTAGAGGTAGAAACAAATGATGAAATTAAAGATATTTGTGAAGCAATTAAGCGGCTGTTATTCAAAAAATCTCAAGAGAAATAATTATGCGACCTCATATTATCATTCGATATATTGGTTTAATATTTTTATTTAACGCTGTTTTTTTATTTCTATCTTTTTTAATTTCTTTATTAAATAGTGATTCTGGACTATTTCCGTTAATGTACGCTGCAATTATTGCATTTATATTTGGAATTTTTCCGATAATATATGTTCCACCTACAAAAAATATTTCCAGTAAAGAAGGTTTTTTAATTGTTGTTTTAAGTTGGTTATTGACATGTCTGCTTGGTGTAATACCCTATATTATGTGGGGAGGGGAGTTTTCATTTACCAATGCCTGGTTCGAAAGTGTTTCGGGGTATACAACAACAGGTTCTACAATCTTAAACGATATAGAATCACTTCCCAAAGGACTATTATTTTGGAGAGCATCAACACATTGGATTGGAGGTATTGGAATTATTATTTTTGCATTAGTTGTTTTGCCTAATATTGGCCATGCAAGAGCTGTATTGTTGAATACTGAATTTTCATCATTAGCTAAAAGTAATTTTCTTTATAGTTCAAAACAGGTCATTCGTATTTTATTAATTGTTTATGTAGGCTTAACAGTTCTTGAAACTATTGCTCTTTTATTCGCTGGTATGAGTTTATTTGAGGCTGTTAGCCATTCTTTTGCGACCATTGCTACCGGAGGATTCTCTCCCAAAAATTTAAGTATAGCCCATTATAATAATCTTTCCATCGAGATAATTATAATGATATTTATGATACTATCAGGAATTCATTTTGGGTTATTGTTCAATACCATTTTAGGACGTAAAAAAAATATATTTAAATCATCCATCGTTAGATATTATATTATATCCATATTTTTTGGAATAATAATCGTATCTGCTAATCTTTATTTCAATGGATATTACAATATTTTTGATTCGTTAAGGTATGGTTCTTTCCAGCTAATTTCATTAGGCACTACAACAGGGTTTGCTACCATTGATTCAGCTTTCTGGCCACCTTTTTCAATACTGGTTTTGATTTTTTTTACCTTACAATGTGCAACTGCCGGCTCCACTTCTGGTGGAATTAAAGTGGACAGGATTTTAATATTTCTGAAATCAATAAAAAATCAAGTTAAACGTTTTCATCATCCAAATGCCGTTTTATCCTTAAAAATTGATAAAAAATCATTGGATAATGCACTGATTTCAAATGTGTTTATTTTTATATTAATTTATATTTTTATCGTTTTTATTTCTGCTGTATTATTAACAGCTCTTGGTGTTGATGGTATTACTGCATTTTCAGCATCAGCTGCTACCATGGGAAATGTTGGCCCCGGATTTGGGGGAGTTAGCTCATTGAGTAATTTTGCCAATATTCCGGAACTGGGTAAATGGATATTAACGGCTAATATGATTTTAGGGCGTTTAGAAATTTACGCAGTAATTTCGCTATTTATGTTTAAAACCTGGAGATTTTAAGCTATTGGAAACGATTCCCTTCTTCTCGACCTCTTTTTCCTGGATATCTGTTCCTATGTCTTGGTCGGTCCTCGAATCCTTTATCGTCAATCATTCGCATAAATAAATGTTGTAATTGTTCCTGCTGCTTTTTGTTACACAGCTCCTTAAGGTCCATAAAATGATGATAAGTATTTCGTTTTAACTCATAATGTAATCTTCCCATTTCACGTGCTATTTGGTCTAAATTTTCTTTATCAGGATTTTCTTTCGATACTTCTTCTACCATTTCTAACCTTTTGCTATGCAACGCTCTTGCAATTTCTCTTGATTGTTGCCTGTTTTTTTCATTGATCTCGCGAAAATGAATAAACTGTTCCTGGGTAAGCTGAAGCTCTTCTCTAAAAAAACGGTACATTCCTTGTTCATCAACGTTTTGCCTAAATTGTACATAATCATTATCAATCGGTGGCGGCATGGTTCGATTTCGATAAATAATGGTCGATAACGCAGCTATATTTACTACCACAAGAAATATTATCAAGCCTATGATTAAGTGCTTTTTTGTTTGTGTATTCATTGTTCAAAAATTTTTGTTCTTAAAATTACTCATTTCCTTCATCATTTTCTGAAATCAATATATTTTCAATCGATTCAATCTGAAAATCGTTTAGATATTGATATTCGGCAAATGCTTCAATATAATCTTCTTTCAGTGCTTCATTTTTAGCTAACTTGCTTTCGTAGCTGCCTGTACCTGATCCTATGAGTATTCCAATATATACTGCTAAAACAAGCGACGCCATATAAATAGAAGGTTGTAAAATCTTTCTGGCTAATCCGTTACTCCACACCGATTCGGTTTTTTCCTTTTTATTTTCCATTCGTTGTTTTAACCGGGTATAATAAAAGGGCTGCCCGGACAAAGTTTCTCTGTCGTTTAAATGATCTAGTGTTTGAACCAATTTTGTGTATAGAGCCGAACACTCCGGACAATTTATTAAATGGTTATCTATTTCATCTTTTAATGGTGGGGATAGTTCCCCCAGATGATAACGATAAAGATTTTTATATATTTTTTTGCATTTCATATGAGATTCTTTATGGTTTTGGACACTTAAATAATCCTTATTATTACATATTTAATTAATTTTTTTTATAATAATCAATAATTATTTTCTCTAGTTTTTTCTTTCCTCTATTGATTAATACGCCTACTTCTGACACGCTAATATTCATTATTTCAGCAACCTCTTTATACGATAAATCTTCAAAATGACTCAACGAGATGGCTATATTTTGCTTTTCGGGTATTTTTTTGAGCGCGAAATGCAATACTTTCTTATTTTCATCTGCTTCCATGTCTTCTCCGGGCTGTAAGGTATCATCAACCGGGTCTATTTTTCGTTTTTCATCGCCAAAAAGTAAATCCAGGCTTGAAAACCATTTGTTTCTTTTATTCGAACGTAAATAATTGAGAGATTTATTTACAGCAATCCTGTACAACCAGGTTGTTACTTTCGAATCGCCTCTGAATTGATCAATCGATTCATAAATTTTGATAAATACCTCCTGTGAAACATCCATCGAGTCCTCAACATTATGCAAAATATGGTGGCATACATTCAGTACCATTTGATGATATTTTTCAACAAATTGTTTGAAAGCACTTTCATCGCCGCTTGCTATTTTCTCTATCAGTAATTTATCGTCCATGGATGGTTGTTCCCAAATCGATCGTTTAATATTATCTGACACGTAAAATTTAATTTTATTACAATTTTAAAGGTATAATGTTTTTTTTATCTTTTCCTTATTTATTAGTCTAATTTACCCTGTTTTTAAGGTATTTTATCATAATTTTAATATACAGGTAAATCATTTGATTATTCCGTTAAATCTGTAATCGTACGATTTTTAAAGGGCGAGCTAAATTTTGGCCTGTTCATAAAATGTCGTTAAACACATAAAACTTCCTGTAATCTCTTTGTGTGCAATTGTTACAAAAGATTATCTTTGTGTAATAACATTATTAAATATGTTAATATATTAAGGACAAATAGTTATGAATAAGCAGTATACATCTCATGTTATTCTCTTTTTTTCTCTTTTTTTATTTGTAAATCAACTTTTTGCACAGCATGAAAGACCTGATTTTATGAAGGATAAGGAACAACAATGGGTTGATTCGATCATGAAAGAGCTATCACTCGAAGAGCAAATAGCACAACTATTTATGGTAGCTGCTTATTCCAATAAAAGTAAAAGTCATCAGGAAGAGATTACTACACTAATTGAAAAATATAAAATTGGCGGATTGATTTTTTTTCAGGGAGGTCCGGTTCGTCAGGCAAAATTAACCAACGATTATCAATCTGTTTCAGATATTCCACTTTTAGTGGCAATTGATGGAGAATGGGGATTGGGTATGCGACTGGATTCTACGATGAGCTATCCACGACAAATGATGCTTGGAGCCCTAGAAAATGACTCGCTGATTTACCAGATGGGATATGATATTGGTGAGCAGATGAAACGTCTGGGTATACACATTAATTTTGCTCCGGTAGTTGATATAAACAATAATCCTTACAATCCGGTAATTAACGTACGATCATTTGGTGAAGACCGGATTAATGTGAGTAAAAAATCTATCGCTTATATGGATGGAATGAAAGATGCCGGAGTTATTGCAGTAGCCAAACATTTTCCCGGTCACGGCGATACGCATGTGGATTCTCATTATGATTTACCGTTAATCGCCCACCCCAGAGAAAGATTGGATTCTTTGGAGCTTTTTCCTTTCCAGCGAATGATTGATGCCGGAGTAAAAGGTATTATGGTGGCACATCTTAGCGTACCAGCGCTTGAATCAGATATTCATTTACCGACAACCTTATCAAAACCCGTAGTAACCCATTTATTAAAAACCCAGATGGAGTTTGATGGATTAATTTTTACCGATGCGCTGAACATGAAAGGAGTTACCAAAAATTACCAATCCGGGGATATTGAAAGTATGGCACTTAAAGCCGGGAACGATGTTTTGCTTTTTCCCGAAGATGTCCCAAAAGCCATTCATAAAATTAAAAGACGGGTAAAAGCTGGGGATATCCCGGTAGAAAGAGTCGAAGAAAGTTGCCGGAAGATCCTTCAGGCAAAATTTCAGGCAGGTCTTCATCATAATCATCAACAAGAAAATTATGTGCAACTCGAGAATCTGGAAGATGATTTAAATCAGGTGATGTATGATGTTACCCGCCGTGAATTGATAAAATCGTCGATAACGATCATACAGAATAAAAACGATATTCTTCCGGTTACATCCTTAACAAAACAAAAATTTGCTTCATTGGCATTCAATACGAATGAAATAACTGCATTCCAGCAATCTCTTTCAAAATATGCAAAAGTGGATCACTATGTTTTTGATGATTCGCAGACTGATGTTATTTATGAGAAGCTGAAAGATTATGATATCGTTTTTACAAGTATACATAACACCTCTTTTTGGCCGGCTAAAAATTATAGAGTTAACCCCAAGCATTTAGATTTTATGGGTAATATGACCCAGAAAACAAAGGTTGTTTTTAGTGCTTTTGCAAATCCTTACAGTCTTCGCGATTTTCAAATGTTGCAGGATTTAGATGCTGTTTTAATATGCTACGATGATGAACCGGCCATTCAGCAGTATGCAGCACAGGCAATTTTTGGTGGTATTACAATTTCAGGAAAGTTGCCTGTAACGATTAATAATCAATTTCCTGCCGGAAGGGGCCTTCCGGTTAAAAAAAAAATACGCCTTCAATTTGGAATCCCTGAGCAGGCAGGAATATCCTCACAAAAATTAAAAAAAGTTGATTCTATTGCTCAAATAGCAATCGACAGCTTTGCAACTCCCGGATGCAGAATTCTTGCTGCCCGCAATGGAATGGTTTTTTACGATGAATCATTTGGGTATCATACGTATTTGAAAAATAATAAAGTAAAAGAAGATGATATTTACGATATTGCTTCTATTACCAAAATTGTAGCTACAGTTCCAGCTTTAATGAAGCTTTATGAACAGGGGCTGTTTTCCCTTGAAGCTAAATTGTCCGATTTTATTCCGGAGTTAGATACAACAAACAAAGGTGACTTACAGGTCAAAGATATTTTAACGCATCAGGCACAACTAAACGGTTGGATTCCTTATTACTATTATACACTTCAAACCTTATTTCCGGATAAAGATTTGCTGAATAAAAGATTCTCTGAGGAATATCCGTATAAACTTGGCAATCATTCGTATGTGGCTAAAAATTTTATGTTTAAAAAAGGTATTTATTCGCATCAGGAGAAAGAGGGTTTTACAACGAAAGTAGCAGAAGATTTATATATTATCGATTCTTATAAAGATTCTATTTTTGCCATGATTCGCTCTTCCAATCTGATGGATAAAAAAGAGTATCGATATAGCGATTTAGGATTTTACTATTTTTATAAAATTATTGAAGAGTATACCGGTACTAATTTTCAGGATTATGTTGATTCTTGTTTTTATAAACCTTTGGGAGCTTCACGAACCGTTTTTTTTCCTCTGGAACATTTCAAAAAATCAGCAATAGTACCTACTGAAAATGATCTGATATTTAGAAAACAATTGATCCATGGATACGTACACGACCCGGGAGCAGCTATGTTAGGTGGTATTTGCGGTCATGCCGGGGTGTTTTCCACAGCGAATGATCTGGCAAAAATCATGCAAATGTACCTTAATGGTGGTGAGTATGGCGGGAAACAATATTTTAAACCGGAAACCATAGAACTTTTTACCACAAGTCCATTTTTAGATGAAGATAACCGAAGAGCATTGGGTTTTGATAAACCGCAAATGGATTACAGCAAGGAGGGGCCTACATTTAAAGGGATATCGGGTAAAAGTTTTGGGCATAGCGGATTTACAGGTACCCTGGCATGGGCCGATCCGGAGGAAAAAATCGTTTTTATCTTTCTTTCTAACCGTATTCATCCCGATCAGGATAACAACAGGCTGATCCAAACCAACGTTAGAACAGATATTCAAAAAGCAATTTATGATGCAATTATTGAATCCAATACAAAACAGGATACCCTTCAGTAATTTTTAAAATCATAAACACTTTTTTTTAATTCAATTGTGTATATTTATCTGATAATCCATAAAATACTCACACGATGAATAGAATATTATATTTTATAATTGCCGCTACAATGCTTCTTAGCGCATGTTCCGAGACTAAAAATGTAGATTTAATTGTTACCCATGCCAAGATTTATACCGTAGATAAAGATTTTTCCGAAGCCGAAAGTTTTGCGGTTAAAGATGGGAAATTTATTGCAGTAGGTAGCTCAGATGAAATATTATCGAAATACAAAGCAAAAAAGACCATGGATTTGGATGATAAATTTATATATCCCGGTTTTATTGATGCTCATTGTCATTTTTATGGGTATTGCCTAACCTTATTGCAAGCCGATTTACGTGGAACAACTTCGTTTGATGAAATATTGGAGATTATTACCCGACACGATAAAAAATACAATACTGAATGGGTTTTAGGAAGAAGTTGGGATCAAAATAACTGGAAGGTGAAGGATTTTCCGGTGAATGATAAATTAAATGAGTTGTTTCCTGATAAACCTGTTTATTTACGACGTGTTGACGGACATGCAGCCATTGCTAATGCAAAAGCACTTGAAATGGCAGGTATTACTGGTGAGACACAAATTGATGGGGGTAAGGTGTTGGTAAAAAACGGTCAGCCAACAGGTGTGTTAATAGACAATGCCATGTCCTCAGTAAGCCGGTTAATTCCTGACGTTGATAAAAACCAGACTGTAAAAGCAATCGCACAGGGCGAACAGAATTGTTTTGCCGTTGGATTAACCTCAGTTAGTGATGCCGGGCTATACAAAAATCAGGTTTTACTTATTGACTCACTGCAAAAAGCAGGCGATATGAAGTTGCGGTTATATGTTATGTTAGAACCTACTGATGAAAATATTCATCACTTTGTGAAAAATGGAACGTATAAAACAGACTACCTGAATGTGCGTTCTATTAAATTATATGCCGACGGAGCACTAGGTTCAAGAGGTGCAGCCTTGTTAAAGCCTTATTCCGACGACCCGGGGAATTATGGGCTGATTGTAGAGCCTTTCGAATTTTACCATACTATTTCTAAACTGGCCTATGATAATGATTACCAGATTTGTACTCATGCCATTGGCGACTCGGCCAATCGGCTAATGCTTAATATATATGCTCAGTATCTAAAAGATAAAAACGACCGCCGCTGGAGAATTGAACATGCACAAATTATCCATCCCGATGATTTGCATAAATTTGGAAAATATAGTATTGTTCCTTCTATTCAATCGACCCATTGTACTTCGGATATGTACTGGGCTGATGAGCGGTTAGGAGAGGAGCGGATACAAAATGCCTACATCTATAAACAGTTACTGGAGCAAAACGGATGGCTGCCTAACGGAACAGATTTCCCGGTGGAAAAAATTGACCCGCTGCTCACTTTTTATGCCAGTGTGACCCGAAAAGATCCGGAAGGATACCCTGAAGAAGGATTTCAGCCCGAAAATGCATTATCGCGCGAAGAAACCCTAAAATCAATGACTATTTGGGCCGCAAAAGCAGCCTTTGAGGAAAACGAGAAAGGAAGCATTGAACCCGGTAAAATGGCTGATTTTGTGGTGTTAGATAAGAATATTATGACTATAGCGAAACATGAAATCCCCAATGCAAATGTTCAATTTACTTTTATTAATGGAACAATTGTTTATCAAAAAGAATAAAAAAGAATTACCTTTCGCAAAAATTTATATTTGATTAATATTTTTTATTTAACCATTCAAAAAAGTGGGTTAAAGAAGTTTCATCATTTTTTAATTTATTTTCTGCTTTATATTCTTTAACCATCTTTCTCATTTCACCAGAATAAGATTTTAATTTACGGATATTTTTAATCTCATACATATCTTTTCCTGATTCAAGAAGATAGAAGTTGTCCGAATTTCTTTTGAAATGTTTTGGTTTAGGAGTATCATAACCTTTAGGGTCTTCTTCGTCTACAAATCGTACGCTTTTCTTGGATAAAAGCGTGTATTTTCCAATGGCATTGACAAAAAAGTAACCTGAGACTTTGTTGTTTTTATGTAACTTGATAATAGAGTAATCACCTATTTTTATTCCTTTAATTTTTTCATTATCGGCAAGAATGAAAAATTTATCCTTATTTAAAAATTCAATCTCATCAGTATACATATTGTATCTAAACTTGCCTTTAAGTGTTTTATCATCTGAAGTTTTGATGTAACCTTCTTCAAAATCTTTGTAAATATATGCATTCCCCTCAATATCTTCATAGGTTGCATAAGGCTTAGAACCAATCCTATGTTTTAATAGTTCGTCGTACTGCTGTTCCAATAAAAAGGATCTATATTCACCTGTTTGTGAAAATCCAATGTTAGCTATGAGAATAAAAAGTAAAATTACAAATGTCTTTTTCATATCTTTCTTTTGTTGTTACAATCGCAATAATAATTAAATTTGTTTATGAAAAAAAGAATAAATAAAATTTTTATTACAACGTATCAAATGTTTTTTAATTAAATATATAATTCAAGTTTATTGATATTTGTATGAATAAGGAAAAATTTACAGCTATCATTAATTATATTCATCAATTTATTGATTTTGATCAAATAGAGATAGGCATAATTAAAGATTTAGTTAAGGTTATTTATTTAAAAAAAGGAGAGACTTTTATACAGAAAGGTGATATAGCTAATCAAATAGCCTTTACCAATAAAGGGTATCTTAGGGTTTATTATTTGCATGATGGAGTTGAAATTACCCGCGATATTACTCCATTGCATAGTTTTGCTACGGCTTTACCCAGTTTTATTTCACAAACACCTTCTTTTGAAATTATAAGTGCTATTACCGATTGTGAATTAATTACCATTCATAAAAACGATCTGGAATATCTCTATTCAAACTATCCAAAATGGGAACGATTTGGGCGCCGGATTATGGAAGAGATGTTTGTTGAATCACAGCGTAGGATTTATTCGTTTATTACTGAAACGGCAGAAATAAGGTATAAAAAATTGTTAAAGCAACATCCCGGTATGATAAGGGATGTGCCGCTAAAATATATTGCCGATTTTTTAGGTATAAAACTTCAATCATTAAGTCGTTTAAGAAAATCAATGGATTGGGAATAAAAAAGTAAATCAGCCTTCCTTTATTGCTGTCTGCTGCTGCCTCCTGCTGCTTTTTGTTTCTAATATCAAAATTTTTAATCTGCGATGTTCTACTCAATCAGTGTATTCAATTAATTGAACCTGTGCTCTATTAAAAAAATATTTAACAAATGTTAAATGGTTTTTAGTTTATTTTTTCGGAAATTTGAAAGAAGATTCATTTAATCCGATTATTCTATGAAACGAATTTTTAATCAATCCAAGGAAACCCATTATGACATCATCATTATCGGCGGGGGGATTACCGGAGCTTCAGTAGCTTACGAAGCTGCCAGCCGCGGATTAAAAGTTGCCCTCTTCGAAAAAGGAGATTTTGGCGAAGCTACTTCTGCCGCTACCTCAAAATTAATCCATGGAGGACTACGCTATTTAAAAAATATGGAGTTTGGACTGGTACGTGAGTCACTAACCGAACGCCGTATTCTGGAAAATATTGCCCCTAATTTTGTTTACCCGCTGCCTTTTATGATTCCAACTTACAGCAACTTAAAAAATAACAAACAGATATTGTTTATTGGTATGTTACTGTATGATATCTTATCTTTTGATAAAGCATTTACCTGGGATAAGTCCAAAAAGTTACCTTTTCACCGAACCATTGGTGCTAAAAAAACGAGAAATCTTGAACCCTGTATTAAAGATAATAAACTTACCGGTTCAAGTATCTATTACGATTGTCAGAATATTAATCCCGAAAGGTTAACCTTGGAAATGCTGAAATCGGCTATGTATTATGGAGCTGAAGCAGCAAACTATGCTAAAGTAGAATCGTTGATTAAAAACGGGGATACGATAAAAGGAGTAAAAGTAAAAGATATAATCACCCATACTGTTTATGAATATACAGCTGATTTAACCATTAACTGTACCGGAGCATGGACAGATATCGTTTTAAATGCTACAGCCGGGAAACAAGCTTCAAATCATCATATTCGGCGTTCCGAAGGGATTCATATCATTACCAAAAAACTTTGCAATAAACATGCCGTTACCATGATGACCAAAAGTGGCCGTCATATTATGCTGATGCCCTGGCGAAATCATTCACTTATTGGTACTACCGATAAAGAATACAAAGGCAATCCTGATGATTATAAAATAACGAAAGAAAGTATCCGGGAATTGATTGATGAGATGAATGAAAACTACGGAATAAAAAAACTAAACTATGAGGATGTTTTATTTGCTTACGGAGGATTAAGGCCTTTGGTAGATAATCAGACTGAAGCATCGTATGAATCGTCCCGTAAATATGAAATTACCGACCATAAAAAGGAAGGATTGGATGGATTAATGACGGTTGAAGGAGGAAAGTATACCACTAGCAGGAACCTGGCTGTACATCTGGTAAATAAAATAGCGAAAAAGCTGAATAAAAAAGTAGCTAGATCCATTTCTAAAAAGAAATATTTGATAAATTCAGATATTAAAAGTATGGAATCCTTTATTAAGCAGTTGGCATTAAGGTATCCTTCGTTTTCAGAAGCAACCATAAACTATGTGGGCAGAAACTACGGTTTACAGTGTCATACCATTTTTCGCCTGGCATTGCGCGATAAATCCCTGGCCCGGGTTCTCACTCAGGATGGTGAAATATTAGCCGAAGTGGTTTATGTAATAAAAAAAGAACTGGCTTTCTCGTTAGCAGATATCTTTTTTAGACGAACAGGACTGGGAACCCTGGGCTACCCGGGGGATGAAGCTTTTACTCACGTTGTAGAAACGGCCAAAGATTATTTGAAATGGGATGAGCAAAAGACGCAGGAAGAAGTGAATAAAGTGATGAATATTTTTAGATTGCCACAATAAGTTATTTATTGTTATTTTTTAAGAATAAATTAGCTGTAAAGCAGTTTTAAATTTGAAAAGATGAATACATACAGAGATATTTTAAAATGGGGAGACAAACGTAAAGCCTCCATTGATGAAGGAACCTTAAAAGTTGTCAAAGAAAAATTTGGATACAACGATAGTGATATAAATCAATTGCACTTATCAGGTGATCACAGAGTTAATCTTGATAAGCAGTGTAATTTAGATAAAAAAATTATTGAGCAATTAACCCATATTGTTGGAGAAGAGAATATTGAAACGGATGATTATTCCAGGGCTTCACATGCGCATGGTAAATATTATGCAGAATTATTGCAGCTGCGGAAAGGAGAAGTGTTAACACCTCCGGATGCAGTTCTCTATCCTCGAAATGAAGATGATATTGTAAAAATAGTAGCATTGTGTCAGGAAAACACCATTGCAATCACTCCGCAGGGTGGATTATCTTCTGTAACTCGCGGCGTTGAAACAACCAAAGGCGGCATAAGCCTTGATTTAACCAAACACATGAATAAAGTGCTGGAAGTAAATGAAATTAACTCTACCGCAACCGTTCAGCCCGGGATGTATGGGCCGGCTTTTGAATCATATTTAAATAATTATAGGCAAAAGTATTCGTGTGGCCACTTTCCTCAGTCGTTTGAATATTCTACGGTTGGGGGCTGGGTGGCAGCCAAAGGAGCCGGACAGGCTTCTACCGGTTACGGTAAAATTGAGCATATGGTTTTATCGTTGCGGGTAGTAACCCCTACAGGAATTATTGAAACAAAAACGTATCCTGCCAGTGCCCAGGGATGGGATTTATACCCGCTTTTTTTAGGTTCTGAAGGGACGTTGGGTGTAATAACCCGGATTACCATGAAAATACGTAAATACAGGCCAAATCAAACCCAAAATGCCTCGTTTTTATTTAAAACTTTTGAGTCGGCCGTTGCAGCCATGCGAACTGTTATGCAAAGCGGTGTAGGAGTGCCGCATCTGTTTCGTATATCAGATCCTGAAGAGACCGATATTGCATTTAAAACCCAGCATTTTGAAGGTACTTTTGCTGATCAGTTTTTAAGCTACCGGGGTTATAAATCGCACAGTCGCTGTTTAATGTTTGTCTCGGTGGAAGGAAGCGCTGAATATACAAAGCAGGTGGTTTCATCTGTTAAAAAGATTGCCAAAAAGCATAAAGCCATGTATATTGGTGCAAAACCTACCAAAAAATGGCTGGAACAACGCTATTCAAGCGCTTATTTGCGCGATCCGTTAATGGATTTGGGTATAATGACTGACACCCTTGAAACAGCAGTGATGTGGAATAATCTATTGCCGCTGTGGAAGGCTGTCCGGAGATATCTGAAGAGCAGAGGAAAAAC
>DATFIZ010000055.1:0-6353 GCA_035269575.1 Bacteroidales bacterium
TTTCTCTTGATTTTCTTAAGGGTTCTGAACAGATACATAAAAGAAACGATTCCAACCACTACATTGGCGGTACATCCGGCCCAGAATACACCGGTAATGGCAAATAGCTTAGAACCAACCCATGCCAGCGGAACATATAAAATCAACATTCTGAAAATGGCCATAAATGCTGCAGGGTACGGTTTATTAATCCCATTAAAACTGGCTGTACCAAGCATTACAAGTCCCTGGAAACCATAACTGGCACCCACAATTAAAAAGAATTTTCCGGCAATTTCTATTACTTCTGCATTATCGGTAAAAACACCGGCAATAGCTTTTGAAAAAAACAGGAAGATAATAAATACCAATGCTCCCCAAAACATAGAAAATAATCCTGAATAGTTGAGTGACTCAAATATCCTGCTGAATTTATTTTTACTAAAGTTTTGCCCGATAAAAATAACCATGACCGAACCCAGCGAAGCAATAACCATCAGCACAAACATCTCCACACGGGATGCTACGCCAAAAGCGGCAACAGCCTCTTCGCCAAATCCGGCAATAATTTTAGTAATAAACCCTAAAGACAGAGGTGTAATAAGCATTCCTAAGGCAGCGGGACCTGCAATATATAATACTTTTTTCCAGGTTTTTAGAATCTCACGTATTCGCCCAAAGTGAAGGGTTAAAAGCTTTTCGCGATGGATCAGCACGATTAAGATGATGGTTAAGCTGACCCCCCGGGCAATAACGGTTGAAAGCGCAGCGCCTTTGATGCCCATCTCCGGGAAAGGACCCAGACCAAAAATCAGTAATGGATCCAAAATAACATTGATAACTGCCGAGGCAACCATAAGCATTCCCGGAGTAAAGGTATCTCCGGTAGCCCGGACAATATTGTTTCCCACCATCGGAACAATCACAAAAGGGACACCCAGATACCAGATCCACATATAATCCTTAATATATCCAATAACTTCATGGGTAGCTCCCAAAACTTTAAATAGCGGTTCGATCGTTAAAAGTCCTGTCCCGACAAAAATAAGCACAACAATTACACCCATTAACAGGGCTCTGCTGGCCATCATCTTTACATTATCACGGTGTTCAATAATTATATTTCTTGAAATTAAAGAACTTGTGCCAATACCAATACCCATCGATAATCCGTTAATAAACATAACTACCGGAAAAACAAACCCAATAGCTGCCAGTTGATGGACGCCCAGCTTACCAATAAAGTAGGTATCCACAAGATGAAAGACAACCATACCGAGCATTCCCATCAGCATAGGCCAGGTTAAGCGAACCAATTGTTTTTTTATATTGCCTGTGGTAAGGTTTTTGTTTATCTTTCGCATAGGTGTATTTTCTGAACCGAATGACAAAAATTATAATAAAATAGGAATAATATATCGTATCGTTCATTTAATTCTATACTATGTTAAAAAAATCCCCGTTAGTTAACCATTATTAACCTTTGTAACTTTTGTACAGGACAATCGTCTCAAAAGTACGTGTAACAGAATGAACCATGAGAAAAATTGCATTTACGCTTATCTTCGTATTGACTTATATTTATAGCTTTTCGCAATGTATTAAAGGTAAAATCAACGACCAGCAAGGAAGTCCGATAGCTTTTGCTACGGTGTATGCTCCGGATATCTCCAAAGGAACGACCTCAAATATTGAAGGAAACTATAAACTCGATTTACCTGAAGGGAAACATAACATTGTTATACGTTATTTGGGTTATAAAACCCGGGAGTTAGAAATTGAATGTAGAGGAAACACACAATTTCTTGATGTTGAATTAGAAGAACAGACCTACAAAATTCCCGAGGTCAGAATTCTTGCCAGTGGGGAAGATCCTGCTTATTACATTATGCGGAAAGCAACTGCCATGAGCTACTACTACCTTAACCAGGTAGAAGAATACTGGTGCCGGATCTATTTAAAAGGATCGGGAAAAGTAGAAGAAATTCCCCGTTTGCTCAGAAAAACCCTCGAAAAAGAGGGGATTGAGAAAGGAAAACCGATTGTTATCGAAAATATTACCGATGTACACTTTAAGCTTCCCGATATTATAGAGGAAAAGACTGTTTCGTTGCGTAGTTCGTTCGAAAATAACGAGGTTTCTCCCATGAATTATATTACCCTGTCGCTTTATAACGATATCGATGGCGTCATTTCTCCCCTTAGTCCCGATGCTTTTGCCTATTATAAATTCCGGCTGGATGCATCGTTTTACGAAGACGATTACCTGGTACACAAAATCAAAGTTATCCCACGCAGAGCCGGGTTTGATTTGTATTCAGGATACATTTATATCGTTGAAGGTTTTTGGCATTTGCACAGCGTGGAACTGCAGCTTGAACAAAAAATGTTTTCCATACAGATTAATCAGGTATACACTCCGGTAGAAGATAATGTTTGGATGCCTGTAAGCCATGATTTTGATATTGATGTAAAAATAATGGGTATTGCGGTTAGCTTTAAATATGTAGCTTCTGTTTCCAATTACCGGGTAGAACTTAACCAGAAGCTCGATCATAGCACATACCATCATATGGTAGCCGAAGCAAAAGAAAATAAAGCAGAGGTAGATGAGGTCATCGAAGCGCAGCAAAACCCCTTGGCTGAACTTATTCAAAAAGACGATCTGACCAAAAAAGAGTCCAGGAAACTAAAGAAAATGATTAAAGAGGATGTGTCCAAAACCATTCCGGAAAAAGATCTGGAAATAAAAGACCGGACCCATGTCGACGATAGTGCCAACTTACGATCGGTCGAATATTGGGATACTATTCGCCCGGTTCCGTTAACTCCGGAGGAAATATCAAGTTATAAAACCAAAGATTCTATTCAGTTGAGAATGGAGAAAGACACTACCTTCAGAGACTCTGTGAAAAGGAAAGATTCTCGCTTTTCCTGGAATAAGTTATTAACCGGAGGAACCTTTCGGTATGACAACGGCCACTCATTCAGTTATGGCGGGCTGATAGACTTTTCGCAGATAGATTATAATACGGTTGATGGATTGAAATACGGAATGTATTTTGCCTACCAACACCGGAACGATGATGGGAAATATTTCAGGTTCAGTCAAAATGTAGATTATGCTTTTGCCCGCGAAAGGATGACCGGCTATTTTAGTACTTTTTATCGATACAACGGGATAAAGCGCGGGTCTATATCATTAGCCGGCGGGCGAAGGACATCCGATTTTGACCGCCGTACCGGGATATCCAATAATTTAAACCTGATTACGACCCTGTTTTTGAAAGAAAATTACCGGAAACTGTATCAGGAGGATTTTTTAAGCATTGGTCATCAGACGGATATAGCGAATGGGTTAAACATTTCTGCAGGGTTCAAATATACACAACGTATGGAGTTATCGAATCATGCCGACTTTTTTCTAACCAACCCGCTGGATAATGAGTTCACGTCGAACATACCTCCGATTAATGATTTAAATACCACACGGGTAAGCAGCCATAAGGCTTCGCTATTTAATGTAAAAGTAAGCTATACTCCCCGGTATTTTTACCGGATAGACCAAGGGGTAAAATGGTATGTGCGCTCAAAATATCCTACCTTTTCATTGCGGTACAATAAGGGTGTTCAAAACTTTTTGGGAAGTGATGTTGATTTTGATCTGCTTGAGTTTTCTGTCAGACAAGGATTGTATTTTCGCAGAATCGGAGGGGTAACCTATAAAGCAACGGCAGGAACATTTTTTAATAACCATAAAATTTATTTTGCCGACTACAAACATTTTGCAACCAACACACCCTTTTTGATCGGTGCTTCGGAAGGCAGTATGTTTCGTTTGCCCGACTATTATGCTTACAGCACAAACAAAAGCTACTTTGAGGGATTAATCCGACTGGAAAGCGACCGTATTTTGCTCAAGCGGTTACCGGGTTTAAACAAAACCCTGATGCGTGAAAGCCTGTACTTTAATTACCTGGCAACCACAGACCATAAACCCTATTATGAGGTTGGTTATGGATTAAATCAGATTTTCCTGATGTTTAGCGTCGAAGTATTTGCCGGATTCAGGGGAACCACCCACGAATATTCAGGGATAAAAATCGGAATTCCCTTTGTCGGGCGTAGCGGAAATACAATAACCATTGGAGGATAAATGATTTATAGTACAAAATACTCATAGGAAAAAGAACCAGAATCATTGTTATCTGTTCCATTTTTCCGCGGCATGAGAGTTCTCTGCAAGAAATGGCCTGCAGTGCTTGCCGCGGTTTTTTGTGGAAACCTTTTATCCTCCCATGATGATAACTCCGGCGTGGTTTGAAAACACACCGGGGCTTAGGGTGACATTCCAATTTCGGAACTCAGGACCCCGGAACAAAATGACCAATTTACCAATAAACTAAATCTTTTTATTATTTTTACAGATTGTAACATCGGAACGATTTAGTATGAATACAATTGACCTTGTTTTTGCCATTTTGTTTTTATGGAGTGCCTACCGGGGGTTTACCAAAGGGTTTGTTGTCCAGCTGGCTACATTGGCTGCTTTATTACTGGGAATTCTGGGTGCGGTTATGTTTTCTGATTTTACCTCATCATTAATTATCAAAAAGTTTGAAGTATCCGGTCAGTATCTGCCCATTATTTCTTTTGCGGTGACGTTTATCGTCATTGTGGTCGCTGTTCATATTCTGGCAAAGCTGTTAAATAAATTGATTGATGCCATTGCTTTGGGTATTGTTAATCGTTTGCTTGGAGTGTTATTTTCGGTATTAAAATATGCTTTTATTATCAGCATCATCCTGGTGTTGATTAATAAGGCCGATGATAAGTACAATTTTATACCCGAAGAAACCAAAGAAGAATCATTGTTTTACAAACCGCTGTCTGATTTTGCTCCGTTAATTTTTCCTTACCTTAATTTTGATAAGATTAGAGAAGAATTTGAAGAGGAAAAAGACAATTATCGTGTTAAAATATAAACAAATAATAATCATAAAAAAGAAATACAATGGATACTAAAAATTTAGGATTTGATTCAAAACTGATACATGCCGGCGATTATGATGATGCACTGGGAAGTGCTGTAACGCCGATTTATCAAACATCTACTTTTGCCTTTCGCAATGCCAAACATGGGGCTGATTTATTTGCCGGTCGTGAAAAAGGATTTATATATACCCGAATCGCAAACCCAACCATTGGGGCGTTGGAAGATAAACTGGCTGATTTGGAAAACGGATGTGGAGGAATAGCTTTAGCATCCGGGATGGCAGCTGTTACAACGGCATATATGACTTTTCTCGGACAGGGCGAGCACGTAGTGTGCACCAGTGCGATTTACGGTCCCAGCCGTGGTGTTTTAGAAAGTCATTTTTCTCGTTTTGGGGTTGAATCTACTTTTGTGGACACTTCAGATGTGGAGTCCATTGAAAAAGCAATTAAGCCAAACACCAAATTGTTGTATCTGGAAACACCTGCCAATCCAACGATTACCCTTACAGATATTCGAAAAGCTTCGGAAATTGCCCACAAACATGGCATCACCGTGGTAGTTGATAATACCTTTAGCAGTCCGTATTTACAGAAACCGTTGGATTTAGGAGCTGATGTGGCTTTACACTCGTTAACCAAATTTATCAACGGCCATGCCGATATTGTGGGGGGTGCATTAGTTGCCAAAGATCCCGCAGTATATCAAAAGCTTCGTAAAACCATGACGATGATGGGAGGAAACATGGATCCGCATCAGGCATATATGGTTAGTCGCGGCGTTAAAACATTAAGCCTGCGCGTGGACCGTGCGCAGGAAAATGCCATGAAAGTAGCTGATTTTTTGGAAAATCATCCCAAAGTGGAATGGGTAAAATACCCGGGATTAAAGTCATTTGCACAGTATGACCTGGCTCAGAAACAGATGAAAGGGCCCGGAGCCATGATTAGCTTTGAGCTAAAAGGTGGATACGATGCCGGGGTAACGTTGATGAACAATGTTCATCTGGCATTACTGGCTGTTTCTTTAGGTGGTGTTGAATCGTTAATACAGCATCCTGCATCGATGACCCATGCCGGAATATCCAAAGAAGCAAGAGAAGAAGCGCATATTACCGATGGGTTGGTTCGTTTTGCGGTAGGTATCGAAAATGCCGAAGATATTATTGATGATTTAGACCATGCATTGGCAAAGATTTAAAAGAATAGTTAATAATAAGCTTTTCCAAAGGTTCTAACTTTGGAAAAGCTCAAATAGTTAAATAAATGAATTTTGTTGAGGAACTCAAATGGAGGGGCATGTTACATGATATCATGCCCGGAACAGAAGAGCAGCTGGGTAAAGAGATGACTGCAGCATACGTTGGCATTGACCCTAC
>DATFIZ010000056.1:0-4892 GCA_035269575.1 Bacteroidales bacterium
CGGGGTGTAGCGTAGCCCGGTTAGCGCGCCTGCTTTGGGAGCAGGAGGTCGCAGGTTCGAATCCTGCCACCCCGACAAAAAAGAAAAAGAGACCCGTCCGGTCTCTTTTTCTTTTTTATCAGGGTGATGCCGGTGAGAAACCTTGTTCGAACCGACGACCAACGGGAGGAGCTCATGAGCGAACAACGTGAGCGAATAATCCTTTGGGTTGGCCAATAAATCATTTACTATTAAAAAAATTCTTTATCAAAATCCGTTGACTAACTACTCTAATTAAATTTTATTATACTGAAAAAAGAACTTATTCGCTTCGCGAATAAAGGGTTTTCTTTTGAATCAACCCACATCCGGGATCATGAAATAATCCTGCCTGCTGAAACCATAGCTTAAGTTTATTTTTATCAGCAAACTAACTAAAACCTGCATGTTGCTTGGATTGCTGTCAGCCACTGTAAGTTTAAAATTATTCTTCAAAATAATCTGAGTCAACCCGTTTCACTTCATAAGTTGATTGAGTTGAAACTCCAACATTATATTCAAACATAAATTCAGTTAATTTTTCACCGTCAATAAGAATTATTTTATGTTCAATACTTTTAACAAATTCATGCGCACTTTTAGGGAAATTAGAGGTTGTAATAAAGATTCCTTTTCGAGCCTTTTTTGACAATAATGCCCCTGCAAAATCTCTTATTTCCCTTACCGGAACTGTATTTTCCCAACGTTTTGCTTGAATGTAAATTGTGTCTAAACCTAACTTGTCCTCTTTAATAATTCCATCTATTCCACCATCACCTGTTCTTCCAAGAGCTTTGCCTGCATCTTTTCTTGAACCACCATAACCAATTTTCGTTAACACATCAACAACTATTTTTTCAAAAAAAGCAGGTGAGCAATTTTTTAAAGTATCAAGCAATTCTCGAGATAAATCATTTTTCAATTTAAGGTAAGCATATTCAAGGGCTTCTTCCGGTGTCTCGGTAGATTCTTCAATTTCATCCAACTTTTCTTTTTTATCAGGCGTTTTTTTTCTATCAATGGAATTCTTGAATTCAACAAATGCGGGAAAGTTATCAAGGTCCTTTGTTGTTAATTGATCAGGATTTTTTTGTAGAAATTTCAAACCTGCTTCAGTTATCTGATGAGTACCACGTTTTTCAGATTTCAACAACCCAGCTTTTGTTAAATAAAACCTTGCCCAACCAACTCTATTGTCAAAAAGAGCTTGATTTCCACTTGGTAATAGTTCTTTCTTTTCTTCTTCTGTCAACTTAAAATACTCCGACAAAGTCTCGATAACTTCTCTGAATTTATGCACTTTTTTATCACTGGTCAATTTTAAGAGGGGAAGCATAATTGTTTGGTAGTCTGGTATCATAGTGTTCGGTTTTAAACTTATTGTGGCTCACTAAATTTTTATAAGTACCTATTTAATTAAAATCCTGATTTGAATATTAAAAGTATTAAATATAATCTAAATAAAAAACCGTCATTTAATATCGTTATCAAAGATTTAAAATACAATTTTTGAGTCAAAAACGCATATCATTTTATTTTGTATCTTTGGTATAAACCCAATATTATAATGATAAAATAGGTTGATATAAAAAAGTTACACACAATATAAAAAATTTGGAATCTCTTTGCTTTGGTCTAATATTTGTATTAACTTTGTAATTACAAATCAAATGTTAATGTTATGGATATTTCAATTGTTCCAATAGGTAATTCAAAAGGTATTAGACTGAGCAAAACGCTTCTTGAAAAGTATAACATCAAGGATAAGGTTGAACTTATTCTAGAGAAAGGTTATATCATATTGAAACCAAAAGCTGAACCAAGAAAAGGTTGGGAAAAAGCTTTCAAGAAAATGCATGAAAGTGGAGACGATAAACCATTAATGAATGATGTATTTGTAGACGAAAGCTTTGAAGAATGGAAATAAATCAATATGAAATCGTATTAGTTAATCTCGACCCGACAGTTGGTAGCGAGATTAAGAAAACTCGTCCTTGTGTGATAATTTCTCCAAACGAGATGAATAAGTATTTGAACACAGTTGTTATTGCTCCAATGACAAGTCAGTCTAAAAATTATCCAACGAGAGTTTCAGTGAAACATAATAGCAAAAAGGGTTGGATTGTTATTGACCAAATTAGAACAATTGATAAGCAAAGAATTATCAATACACTTGATACTTTAACGGAAAATGAAATTCAAGAAGTTAAATTGATACTCAAGGAAACTTTTGTAGATTAATTTTTTATACAGTGTGTAACATGGCTTCAGAAAAAATGCGGGTTGCAGTGGTATTCTGACAATTTTAGTTACCTGCCTGCCGGCAGGCAGGTCTTTAACTTTCGGTAACGGGTGATACTGAAACAAGGTGCAATCTCGCACTATTTCTAAGCCGAAACCGTTGGCATCCATTAAAAAATCGAAAATTCGACAAGTAACTACAGTGAAAAGATTTGAAAATGAAAAAGTTCAAAAATTTTTGAACGGAATAATGTTGATTGATGCTGAAAGGTATGATATCCTCATTGAAATACGTGAAATTATTTTTAATCATTTCCCAAGAACTGACGAAAGGATTATGTATGGTGGTATTGTATTCTTTCTCCATGATGAAATGTTTAGTGGATTATTCTTAAACAAGAAGCATATCACTCTTGAATTTTCTAAAGGATTCCTAATGGAAGATCCTAACAGAACCCTTGAAGGAAAAGGCAAATACCGTAGACACTTAAAAATATTGAAAAAAGATGATATCTTAGGTAAAGGAGTTTCCTTCTTTGTGAAACAAGCAGTATAAATTGATTCAAAAACTTTTAAAAATATGGATTCACTTTCACCGAACATTTTTGTTAAAGACATAGGAGAGACAATTAATTTTTATAAAACCTTAGGATTTAAAGTTGCCATGACCGTTCCAGAGGAAGGCGACTTTGTATGGGTGATGATGACTTGCGGAGAAGTAAGTTTTATGTTTCAAACAATCGAAAGTCTGGGTTCAGAATTACCGGAAATATCTAGACTAAATGGAGGTTCATTATTGCTGTACATCCAAATAAAAGAAATCAAAAAATTTCACGATAAAGTAAAAGACAACGTGAAAATCATAAAAGGACTTGAAAAAACATTTTATGGTGCAACAGAATTTTCGATTTTGGACAATAATGGATATATTTTGACTTTTGCAGAAAATGAAGAATAAATAACGAAATGCCAACAGCGTTGTAAGCTTCCCACTTTTAAGACAAGGCTTAAGTAGACTTTTATCATCATCCTGTTGTGCATCTAAAATCGCCGGGAACCAGATCCATAATCACTTGCCGGCAACAGGTAAAATTTTGATGATTATAAATGTCGCTTAGCGGGTGCAATTAATATTATTCCATTAATACTGAACAAAAAATGGGAAGTTTACTATGAAAAAGAGGTAAAAGTAAAAATATCTCATAATGTTTAAATAAAAATTATACCGCTAATTATTATTAATTATAGAAATTACTTTGAGTAATTGAGGATCATTTTCATTAAGAGGATAGCCCTGTACCTTTTCTCCTTTTAATGTTAAATAATCATTTAAAAAATCATTCAAATCAACATTGTCACTAAACAGCATGTATCTTAAAGTATCCTGATCAAAAAGAGCATGTGTTCCATATCCGTATACTGTTTCACCTGTCTTAACAATACCTGAAACACGAATATATTCTTTTTCATCATCTTCTTCACAGCTAAAGGCCATAAAAATAATGATTCCACACAAGAATAATTTTTTAATTAAATTTTTCATAATACTTTTTTGGAGTTAACAATTTAAATATATAATAAATGTAATCAAAAAAATCATTCCTTTCAAAAATATTTCTATCCATAAACTATGAATAAGGCTGTACAAAACGAAAGGCATTCAGGGTTTCAGCAACTTTTAACCCTGCTAAGCAGGATTCCTGCAGTCGGCAAACAAGCGCAATTCCGCTTATGTTTTTCGAAAAATTTGTAATTTTTCTTGTAAATATAGCTATCCAAAATACTACCTGAAAAGTTAAATACATCCCTTAAGAATGCGAATTATTCACGAGGGTGTCCAAAAAGAATTACAAGTTCATTGCGAATGCCGTGCCTGCCAGTTTACATGCCATTAGGCATGCAGGCAGGAAATGAAGCAATCTATATTTATTGATTATCAACAGATTGCTTCACTCCTTCCTCGTTCGCAATGATTTTTTTCCGGCTTTTGGGACACCCTCTTAAAAAAAGCGTTATTATTACTTTTCTCCTGAGCGAGAGCCAGTAAATGACCCTTAGCGGAGTTCGTTAATTCCCGTTTTTGTTTTTTTGATATTCTTCCACAACTAACCTTGCCTTGTCATAATCCAACGTTGAAACAACAATTTTTACCGCACCTAATCCGCCTGGTGCTGCATTCCATGGAGTCAGTGTTCCAATAAGCTCATCATTTAAAAATGCTTCTATGTCAGCATTCTCTAAAAGACTTTTAACGATCTCAGCTTCTACAATTGTTCCGGAAAAAACTTCAACAGGGGCATTATTATCATTTGTTTTCATATGATTTAAGCGTTTTTAAACAATTAAATATAAGCAATATTTATCAATTGTTATGCGCATCAACGGTGTAATAAAAAACAGCTTTAATTTTAAGAGGCTTTTAACCTTTGAGAATAGCAATCTAATTTGCATTTCTGCAAGGTAAAAACAAAAAACACGGACCCAAAAGCATCCAGGTCCGTGCTAAAACAAATTTATCCAAGCAAACTATTTATAATTTTTTGCCAATATAAAACACATAGCCATAATAGGCTTTATACCTGGCATAGAGCTGCTCCTCTTGCCGTTCGGTGGCAATAAACTCCTCTGCGGTT
>DATFIZ010000057.1:0-8415 GCA_035269575.1 Bacteroidales bacterium
CAACCCCGGAAAGATTGTAAATGTTCCTTCCATGATTTCGGATTTACGTTACCAGCCCGACAGGAAAGAACCTGAAATTAAAACCATTTTTGATTTTTCAGCTGTTGGCGGCATTGTACGGGCAACCGAAAAATGTAATGGCAGCGGTGATTGCCGCAAAACAGAGCTGTCGGGAGGCACGATGTGTCCAAGCTATATGGCTACACGCAATGAAACAGATGTTACCCGGGCCCGGGCGAATATTTTACGTGAATTTTTAACCCATTCGCCCCAAAAAAATCCATTCGACCATCCCGAAATTAAAGAGGTGATGGATTTATGCCTTTCATGTAAAGCATGTAAATCGGAATGTCCGTCGAATGTAGATGTAGCAAAACTTAAAGCTGAATTTTTGCAGCAATATTATGATGTACATGGAATTCCTTTGCGTTCAAAGCTTATTGCGTATATTACCGAGATAAACAAGTTAGCTTCCATTTGGCCCGGTCTTTATAATTTTTTGATGGGCAATCGGATCTTTTCATCCATTCTGTTAAGAATGATTGGGTTTGCTCCACAACGAAGCATGCCTTTACTGGCTAATCAAACGCTGAAAAGATGGATGAAATCCTATATACAATCACTAAAGCCTGATAATGGTTACAAAAGTAAAATATATTTATTTAATGATGAATTTACCAATTACAACGATACCGATGTTGGCATAAAAACCGTTCAATTGTTCAACCGCTTAGGATACGAAGTAGTCATTCCCAAGCATATTGACAGCGGACGGACCTATTTATCTAAAGGTTTACTCAGGAAGGCAAAAAAGATTGCTATACAGAATGTTAACTATTTAAAAAATATCATTACTGAGGATACTCCTTTGTTAGGCATTGAACCTTCGGCTATTCTTACATTCCGCGACGAATACCCCGATCTGGTAGGAAGTAAATTAAAAGAAACAGCAATAAATCTGGGTAAAAATGCATTAATGGTGGATGAGTTTCTTAAGCTAGAAATAGACAAAGGAAATATTACAAAGGAACAATTTACCCGTGAGAAAAAACACATTAAACTGCACGGCCATTGCCAGCAGAAAGCAGTTGCCTCTACCGCGGGTACCCTTTTTTTATTATCTTTTCCGGAAAATTATACAACCGAAGAAATCCCCTCGGGATGTTGCGGGATGGCCGGCTCATTCGGTTTTGAAAAAGAACACTATGAAGTATCGATGAAAATTGGCGAGATGATACTATTTCCTGCCGTTCGAAGTGCCGGAAAAGAAATCCTGATAGCTGCTCCCGGAACCAGTTGCCGCCATCAGATTAAAGACGGAACCGGCCGAAAAGCCTTCCATCCACTGGAGATTCTCTATGATGCGTTAATATAACCTAATCTACTTAAAGTAAAATATTAATTATATAAGTTTAAAATGATAATAATAAATTTTTTATAATCATAATTTTTATTTAAGTTTATTCTAAGTGCTGAATTTTTTAACTTATTCCTATAAAATTCATCAAGTTCAAATTTTAACTTTTCCATTCTATCATTGCATCATTGCATCATTGCATCATTCATACCGAAGCACTTCAGCAGGATTTTTATTCGCCGTAACATATGCATTAAACATCACGGTAAGTAATGATATAGAGATACTTATTATACCCGATAAGATAAAAACCCACAGGCTTAAACTGGTTTTATACGGGAACTTCTCGAGCCAGAAGGTCATTAAATAATAGGCTAAAGGCCAGGCAATAGCATTAGCAATCAGGACTAAATACAAAAATTCTTTAGAGAACTTAATTAATATATCCTGAATGGTTGCTCCATAAACTTTACGAATACTAATTTGACGCATATTTTGTTTTGCTATATATGATGCAAGTCCATACATTCCAATGGTACCAATTAAAATAGCCAAAAAGGCAAAAACAGAGAATATTTTACCAAGTTTTTCTTCTTTTATGTAATGTGCTTCAAAAGCATCATCAACAAAAGTATACTCGAAAGGATAACCCGGAGCAAAATCTCGCCAAACTTCTTGAATATACGCTATCGTTTTCTTCGTATTTTGTGGTCGAATTTTTATATTTAATTTGGGTGTCCAGTCAGACCAAACAAAAACCAACGGAACAATCTCTTTGTGTAAGGAATTAAAATGGAAATCTTTCATCACACCAATAACTGTTCGGGGTGAGCTATCCCATCCTTTTAACTGGTAGCCAATCACCGAATCAGGTGGAATTTGAAATTTTTTCATGGCGGTTACATTAATCACCCATTTCACTCCCTTATCGGTTGGCCTGTTCCAATCATGATTTCGCCCTTCAACAAACTCTATTTCCAGCAAATCTGCATAATCCGGGTCTGTAGGTTGAACACGATAAGCCTCATAAATATCTTCATCAACATAGGTTGAAGTATTTCGAATTGTGCCCGGGATTTGTTGAGAATAAGCTGCTTTTAAGATATCCGGATATTGTAACAATTTTTGTTTTATCGTTTCTTTATTTTTAGTTACATCCCTGGGAGTATGAACTACAACAATCTGCTCCGGATTAAAACCCAATCGTGTATTTTTCATGTAAACATATTGCTTGTTTACAATTATGGCTCCGATAATTAAAACAACTGAAATGGTAAACTGCAAAACAATAAGCACCTGTTTCAGGATGCTTTTTTTAATTCCGCTTTGAGTTGTTTTAAAAATGGTTAGCGGTGATACAGCGGCCATATATGACGCAGGGTACATACCAGCTAATAAACCGGTTATTATGGCAATAGAGAATAGCCCCAAAGTAACTTGCACTGGAAATTCATTAATATGCATTCCTTTATCAGATAAATAAGTAAAAATGGGTTCGGAAATAAAATATACCACCAACAAACTTACCAGAATAGCTAATAAAGCCAGAATTACAGATTCAACCATAAATTGAATAAATACTTTTCGTCTTCCGGAACCTACAATTTTACGTACACTAACTTCTTTAAACCGCGACATTCCCCTGGCAGTAGTTATATTCACATAATTAATCCCCGCAAGTATTAAAACAATGATAGCAACAATAATAAAAGCTCCAACTACTTTTTTATTTCCATGCACACAGCCCATTTCATACTGAATATCATTATTGAGATAAATATCAGAAAATTTGCGAAGCCAAAACTGAGGCGGGTCTTCTTCTGTCCATCCTCCTTTTTTACCAATAAAATAGTTGTTGATTTTATTTTCCAATAAATCAGGATTGATATTCGGGTTGAGCAATAGATAAACCAGGTAATTCTGTGGACCCAAATCGTATAAAAAAGCCTCATTACCTCCTCCACGTATATCTTTAAGCGATTGAAAATCAACAATAACATCATACTGAATATGAAAATCATCACGTTCTTCAATAACACCGGTAACCGTAAAAACATGCTCATTATTATATTTTACGGTTTTGCCAACAGGATCTTCGTCTCCAAATATATTTTGAGCATAGAATTCGGATAGAACCATTGAATAAGGCTGGCTTAATAAATCACTTTTATGACCCGCAAGAACTTCTAGCGAAAATATATTAAAAAAATCATTATCGGTAAAGACAAAATTATCTATCGAAAAAAGATTATTCTTGTAATTTAATACATTATTTTCCCACGAGGTCCCTATTCGGGTGGTATAATCAATCTCAGGAAAATTTTGTTTCACATGAGGCGCTACACCACTGGCAAGCAAAGACCAATCTTTGTGCTCAAGCCGGTAAATATTATTATAGTGCTTGTTAAATTTATCAAAGGTAAGCTGCTGATAAACAAACATAGCAATTAGGATACAAATAGTAAATGCAATGGTTAACCCGGTAAAATTTATTATCGTAACCCTGCCTGAACGGTATAAATTACGAATACTTGTTTTTAGGTAATTTTTCCACATCGTTTTTTCGATTTATTTTTTTTTAAATGACGGAGAATAGTTGATAATGATGCATGCAAAGTGTATTTTTTTTTCGATTTAAGTAAAGTTTATGTATTTTTAATGATTATATAATAACTTAAAACAATACAACATGAGAATTTTAGGCAACCTTCTTTGGCTGATACTTGGCGGAATTATTACAGCCATTGAATATTTTATCAGTAGTTTTATTTTAATGATAACCATAATTGGTATTCCTTTCGGATTACAAACGTTAAAAATGGGATTATTGGCGTTGTGGCCATTTGGCAAAACAACCGTTCAACACGAACGTTCAGGCGGATGTCTGTACATGATTTTTAATATTATATGGATTTTTATCGGCGGTATTTGGATTGCACTATCGCATGTTATTTTTGGAATTATTTTATATATTACGATTATCGGTATTCCTTTTGGAAATCAGCATTTTAAACTGGCTTCGCTCGCATTAACTCCTTTTGGAAGAGATATTGTGGAGAAAAAATAAAATATAAGAAGATTTATACAAAAATATCAGTATATAAATTACTATTTATCATTATTTTATATGCGTCTATCTTATCTTTTGGTTAAATAATAAAACTACAATTAAAAACGAAAAAGTTAAAAGCGCAAAAACATTTAAAAGTAATTTTACATAATTATCCTGGTATTTAAAATCATTGTGGTATTATCTTAATTAATATTAAGGAAAGGAAAAATAATTGATGATGCCCAAGGCCTTCGTCAGATAATATAACCAAAAAAAATGAATAAATTACTGGATAACAGCTAAAAAACAATTATTACCTAAACAAAATGAAGAAAATACTTATCATTTTACTATTACATTATTGGAAAAACTGTGTTAGATAAAGTAATATTACATCATAATAAAAAACAGATTTTTTAATCCAAAATTTTTTCTGCAGCCATGAGAAATGAAACAATACCCCAGGGACAGCATCCGGAATCGAGTATACAACAAGAAAAATGGTACGCGCCTGAACTTGATGAAGTTTACAAAAAGCTGGATTCCTCAGACGAAGGTTTAGAAACAGACGAGGTAATTGAACGATTGAATTTTTATGGCGAAAACACATTGCCTCCGGCAAAACCGGTAACATTGTTACAAATCATTGTACACCAGCTTATTAATCCGCTTATATTTATTCTTTTAGCAGCAGCTGTTGCTTCCATTGCTATCGGCGAAGCCAAGGATGCTGCTTTTATTTTTTTAGTAATATTGATTAACAGCGGATTGGGCGCTTACCAGGAATACAATGCCGAGAAAAGTGCACAAAGTCTGCAAAAACTATTGAAAATAAGTGCACGGGTGAAACGGAATAATAAAGAACAGGATGTGGATTCGAAAAACCTTGTTCCCGGCGATATTGTTTTATTGGAATCAGGACTTAAAGTTCCGGCTGATATGCGTTTGATAGAATCTTCGAACCTGGCTGTGGATGAAAGTTTTCTTACCGGCGAATCGACAGCCGCCAAAAAAAGTACAGGCACCCTAAAAAAGGACACCCGTGTGAGTGAACGAACCAATATGGCTTATGCCGGCGCAACTGTAATGTCGGGACGAGCGGTAGGTATCGTGGTATCTACCGGCGTTTATACACAGGTCGGACAGATTGCCCGGGATGTTACTGAATCGGATTCGGCAAAACCACCACTGGTATTGCGAATGGAAAAGTTTACACGCCAAATCAGTTATGCGGTGGTTGCATTAAGTGTTTTTCTGGCTATTATTTTGCGGATAAACGGGATGGATTTTGCGGCTATCTTTTTCTTTGTAGTAGCATTAGCTGTTTCTGCTATTCCTGAAGGATTACCGGTGGCCCTCACCGTTGCCCTTTCCATTGCCACCAAACGAATGGCCAAACGCAATGTGATTGTGCGCAAACTCACTGCTGTTGAAAGCCTGGGAAGCTGTACCATTATTGCCAGCGACAAAACAGGAACCTTAACCGTAAATCAACAAACGGCTAAAAAAATTACACTCCCCAATGGTTCAATATTTAACATTTCAGGCGAAGGGTACAATGGTAACGGGGAAGTATCTACAGAAAAAGAACCAAATCAGTCCGTTACATATGGAGAAAACACCCCTGTTGACCTCTTAAACCAAATAGCTGTTTTGGCTAATGAAGCGACACTAAGCAAAGAAAATGATAAATGGGAACATTATGGCGATGCCATGGATATTGCCCTGTTGGGAATGAGCTATAAATTAAGAGCAAAACCTGATGATATTCGGGCAGCGTTTAAGCTTAAAGATAAAATACCATACGAATCAGAAAGAAAATTCTCGGCTGCATTTTATGAAAAAGAGGGTAAGACTATAGTAAGTGTTAAGGGAGCAACAGAAACAATTCTGGATTTTTGCCATAACATGGCCGATGGAGATAAATCCGTAAAACTTAATAAAGAACAAGTTTTGCAACAGGCCGAAGCACTTGCCGAAAAAGGTTACCGTGTGTTAGCCTTTGCCAGTGGCGAATACCCTGATTTTAAGAAAAAGGATGAATACAAAAATAAAGATATTCCTGAACTCACCTTTTACGGACTCATAAGTTTTATTGACCCGTTAAGGTCCGAGGCAAAAGATTCGGTCGATAAATGTAAAAAAGCAGGAATAAAAGTAATGATGATTACGGGCGACCATCCATCCACCGCCGGAACCATTGCCCGCGAGCTGGGAATCATTGAAGAGGATGAGCAGGTAATTACCGGCCAAATGCTCGAAGATGCCTGCCCTGCAGATTGTCCTGCATTTAAAAAATTAGTCCTTTCCGGTAAAGTATTTGCACGTATCTCTCCATCGCAAAAAAAGGATATTGTGGATGTGCTTATTCGTAACGGTGAGTTTGTCGCCGTTACCGGCGATGGTGTGAATGATGCCCCGGCACTGAAACGTGCCAATATTGGCGTGGCAATGGGCTCCGGAACAGATGTAGCCAAAGAAGTAGGGCAAATGATTGTGATTGATGATAATTTTTCATCCATTGTTGCCGGTGTTGAAGAAGGCCGGTTTGCTTATGACAATGTACGTAAAGTAATTTACCTGCTTATCTCTACCGGAGCAGCCGAAGTTATCCTGTTTATTGCCTCCATTTTTGCAGGACTTCCCCTGCCCCTGCTTGCTGTTCAGCTATTATGGCTTAACCTGGTTACCAACGGAATTCAGGATGTGGCTCTCGCTTTCGAAGGGGGTGAACCTCTGGCCATGAAACGGAATCCCCGAAATCCCGGTGAAAAGATTTTTAATCCTCTAATGATTAAACAGACCATAATTGCCGGACTTACCATGGGAGGAATTGTTTTTGTCGTTTGGTACTGGTTAATAAACTTCCTGCAAATGAATGAAATTCATGCCCGCAATATGGTGCTCCTATTGATGGTATTTATGCAAAACTTCCATGCGTTTAATGCTCGTTCTGAAATTACCTCAGTCTTTAAAGTACCTCTGAAACGAAACCTAATATTGGTTTTTGGAATTTTAGCTGCACAGCTTATTCATATTGCCAGCATGCAAATTCCTTTTATGCAAAATATTCTCCGCACAGAACCAATAACCATTGCCGAATGGTCACAAATACTTGTTTTTGCAGTACCCATGATTCTGGTAATGGAAATCTTTAAATGGATTAACCGGAGGGTTAGTAAGGTATGAATAAGGGAAGATAACAGGGTACTTGAATGAAAACAGCGGGTTCACCCGTTGGTTGAAAAACAATCAATCTCTGAAACCGGCTGTCCCGTATAGCTATCGGGAGCCGGTGATCCATTGTTATAGTATACAAATAAACAAAAATAGCAGTAACTTTAAAAGGATACCGGAGGTATCCCACGTTTATAGCATAATTTAGCAGCACAAGCCAACGATTCCGGAGGAATCAAATATCTATTGGTAATGAAATGAAGTGTTCGACTTCTTACCTCCAGCGACTCCGTCCAGACCGGTGTCGCTATCCCAGGGGTAAAACGTCAACCGACAGGTCTGCCTTCGGCAGTTAAAACTTCCTGTGGCCGTCAGGAAAGTATAGTATGTTTTACTATAACTACAACTCCTTTTTCGGGTAATTGGTAATATCTCTGATATCTTGATACAAAGGCTTTAATCGTTTATACATCTTTTTATATACTCGTTTAAAAAGCTTTTTATAAATAGCACGATTCTCAGGTTTTGGAAGATAGGTTTCTCCTACGCGACACATATTATCAATAGCTGTTTGGAAATCAGGATACAAATTTAGTCCTACCGCACAATTTATTGCAGCTCCTAATGCGGATGTTTCATACGTATGTGGCTTTTCTACCGGCAGATCAAAAATATCGGCGGTAATTTGCAACGCATTTTCGCTTTGCGAACCTCCACCCGAGACACGTAGTTTCTCAATTTTTACGCCGGTACGTTTCTGGGTTAATAAAGCACCATCTTTTAATGCATAAGTTAATCCTTCCAGGATGGAGCGATACAAATGAGCCCG
>DATFIZ010000058.1:0-3472 GCA_035269575.1 Bacteroidales bacterium
TGTATAGGAAGTCATTCCATCAGCAATCATATTCTGCATAATTTGTGTCCATTTTACCGGCGATGTTAATTGCTTAATCAGGTTTTCTTTAATTTTTGCGGGATCGGTATAGGGTTTTGCGTCTGCATTTTGATATACCGGGCAAACAGGAGTGTTAAAGCTTGTGTTGTTAATTGCCTCAGCTAATTCAACACGAGCAGGTTCCATTAAAGGCGAGTGGAATGCACCTCCAACTTTAAGCGGTAAAGCACGTTTTGCTCCTGCCTCTTTTAACTTTTCACAGGCAATATCAATTCCTTTCATTGAGCCTGAAATAACAAGCTGTCCGGGGCAATTGTAGTTGGCCGGAACCACAATTTCGTCGGTTACAGCACAAACATCTTCAACCACTTTATCTTCTAATCCGATAATGGCTGCCATGGTCGATTGTTCCATTTCGCAGGCTTTTTGCATGGCCATTGCACGTTTATAAACTAATTTTAATCCATCTTCGAAAGATAGTGCACCATTGGCCACTAAAGCAGAAAATTCGCCTAAGGAATGCCCTGCAACCATTTCGGGGTTAAAATCTTCCAGTGTTTTGGCTAAAATTACCGAATGTAAAAAGATAGCCGGTTGCGTTACCCTGGTTTGTTTCAGGTCATCTTCTGTTCCCTCGAACATCAAATCCGTAATCCGGAAACCTAAAATTTTGTTGGCTTTCTCGAATAATTCTTTGGCTACGGGATAATTATCATAAAGATCCTTACCCATTCCTGTAAATTGTGCTCCCTGGCCGGGGAATACATATGCTTTCATACGATTAATTTTAGTTACTATTTAACGTTTAATTTTTATTTCCATAATCAGTCGACAAAAATATAAAAATCCTAACCAAAAGGCAATATTTGTCTATGCTTAGGATTTTTAAGAATTAATTTTAAAAGAGATGGTTAGTGCAGTTTCGAACCAATAAGGTGGATAAACTCTTCGCGGGTTTTGGTATCACGCAAAAATGCACCCGTAAAAGCAGAGGTAGTAGTTACGGAATTTTGTTTTTGAACCCCTCGCATTTGCATGCACATATGTGCTGCTTCAATAACTACTGCAACACCCATCGGATTTAATGTTTCCTGAATACAGTCTCTGATTTGCATGGTTAAGCGTTCCTGAACCTGTAAACGACGCGAATAGGCTTCAACCACATGGGCAATTTTACTTAATCCTGTGATATATTCATTCGGGATATAAGCTACATGTGCTTTACCATAAAAAGGAATCATATGATGCTCGCACATCGAATAGAGTTCAATATCTTTAACAATAACCATTTGCTTGTAATCTTCCTTAAAAATGGCCGATTTTAAAATATCTTTCGGTTCAATATTATATCCCTTGGTTAAAAACTGAATGGCTTTGGCAACACGGAGAGGAGTATCCAGTAATCCTTCACGATTGGTATCTTCTCCTATTAAGTCAAGAATGGCTTTGTAATGTTTAGCCAGTTCTTCAGTTTTTTCTTCGTTCCATTTGTCAATACGTGCGTACCCACTATCTTCAAATGTTTTTACTCCATTATTAACTATTTCCATGATTTGTTTTTAATTTCCAAAATATTCGACAAAATTGTTTTCTGTTTCTTGTATTTTTATACAATGTAGCTCAATGCCCAATGCTTCAATAGCAGGTTTTAATTGTTCCCATATTCCGATGGCTAAATTTTCGGTCGAAGCAATTTTTCCCTGCATAAAATCTACATCTATATTAATGTTTCTATGGTCAAGTTTTTCAATGACCCTTTCTTTTATGATGATGCTTAATCGTTTAATGTTAACCACAAATCCGGTTTCAGGATTTAATTCGCCTTTTACCGTAACATAAAGAATGTAATTATGCCCATGCCAGTTTTTATGCGAACACTTGCCAAAAACTTCAAGATTTTTTGCATCATCCCATTCTTTGCGGAATAATCGGTGTGCAGCACAAAATCGTTCTCGTCGGGTTAAATACATCATAATACGTTTTTTATATTGATTTTATTTCAAATAAATTGTTGTTCCCTTAAAATAACAATAATTTTACCACAAAAACAATATATTTGAGTTTCCAAAAGTACAAAATACCGTGAAAATTTTAATTGTTTCAGCAACAGAAAAGGAGATTCTTCCTGTAAAGAAAAATTTAAAAATCAATGTATCAAATGCTTGCATGATGAAATATACTGTTGTGAAAGATTTGGCGGTTGATTATTTAATTACCGGAGTGGGTTGCACTTTTACAACGTACACGTTGAGTCAAAAATTACAAGCTAAAAAATATGATTTAGTAATTAATGCAGGCATTGCCGGTAGTTTTAACCCTGATTTAAAGATTGGAGATGTTGTTTGGGTTGAGCAGGACGAGTTTGCCGGATTGGGTATTGAGGAAGGCAAGAATTTTTATACTTTGTTTGATAAAAATTTTCTGAATCCCAACGAATTTCCATTTAATAACGGGAAGCTTGAAAATCCGAATCAATTCAAACAAAATGTTTTTCAATCATTGCAAAAAGTAAAAGCCATAACTTCAGATATAACCCATGGCAACAAAGAATCGATTGAAAAAATAAAACAAAAATTTTCTGCTGATATTGAAACGATGGAGGGTGCGGCTTTTTTTTATGTTTGTTTAAAAGAAGGAGTTCAATTTATGGCTATCCGGTCGATTTCTAATTATGTTCAAGAGAGGAATACTCAAAGTTGGAATATCCCATTAGCCATACAAAACCTCAACCATAAACTTCTTGAGATAATAAATGTTTATAAATAAAATACTTGATAAGCCATGGAAACGATAACGCTCGGTTATTCCCCCTGCCCCAACGACACGTTTATTTTCGATGCCATGATTCATCATAAAGTGGATACCGAGGGCCTTGATTTTGATGTTTTACTGGCTGATGTAGAAGAGCTGAACAAAAAAGCAGCCCGTCAACTGCTGGATGTTACCAAAGTAAGTTATCATGCTTACGCCAAGATTGCTGACAATTATTGTTTATTAGATGCAGGAAGTGCTTTAGGGAAAAATAACGGCCCGCTATTAATCAGTAAACATAAAATTTATCCCGATGAGGTGAGTAATGTAAAAATTGCAATTCCGGGATTTAATACAACCGCTAATTTGCTATTAAGCATTGCATATCCCGGGGCTAAAAATAAAAAAGAGTATCTGTTTTCGGATATCGAAGAAGTAGTTTTGAGCGGAGAAGCAGATGCAGGGCTTATTATTCACGAGAATAGGTTTACCTATGAAAAAAAAGGATTGCAAAAAATTATTGATTTAGGTGAGTACTGGGAGAAAGAGACGAATCTACCCATCCCTTTGGGTGGAATAGCTATAAAACGGGATATGGATAAGAAACTACAGTTTAAAATTAACCGCATCCTGCGAAAAAGTGTTGAGTATGCTTTTGAAAATCCTAAATCGGCATACCCTTATATCAAAAAACATGCCC
>DATFIZ010000059.1:0-5887 GCA_035269575.1 Bacteroidales bacterium
TATTGTGAAGACTTATATAAAAAATTTTGATAGCAAAAAACATGGATTACTTTGCACACGAAACAGCGGTTATTGACGAGGGGTGCCGGATTGGTGAAGGAACCAAGATATGGCATTTTTCGCATATTATGAAAAACAGCATCATTGGCCAACACTGTAATATTGGTCAGAATGTGGTGGTATCGCCTGATGTAGTTCTGGGAAATAAAGTGAAAGTACAGAATAATGTTTCGATCTATACCGGCGTAATATGTGAGGATGAAGTTTTTCTGGGTCCGTCGATGGTATTTACCAACATCACCAATCCCAGGAGTGCTATTATCCGCCGTGACCAGTATGAAAAAACCACGGTAAAAAAAGGAGCTTCCATAGGAGCCAATGCAACCATTGTTTGCGGGCATGATATTGGTGAATATGCCTTTATCGGTGCGGGCGCTGTAGTGGTTAAGGATGTAAAACCCTATGCGCTGGTTGTGGGTAATCCTTCCCGGCAAATCGGGTGGATGAGTGAATATGGCCATCGTTTGCAATTTGATGACCAGGGGATTGCCCATTGCCCCGAAAGCAAGGAAAAGTATGTATTGAAAAACGACCGGGTGAGAAAAGTAAGATAATTAACTCTTGGAAAAACGAATACATTCATGAAGAAAATATTAATAACCGGAACCGCAGGTTTTATCGGATTTCATCTGGCCAATGCATTACTGAAACAAGGTTTTAGCATTACCGGGTTAGATAATATCAACGATTATTACGATGTAAACCTTAAATATGGGCGGTTGACCGAAGCCGGAATCCATAAAGAACAGATTCGTTATAATACGATGGTTCATTCAGAAAAATATAGTAACTACCGGTTTATCCGGTTAAATTTGGAAGATAAAGAAAATATCTACCGGCTTTTTGAGGAGGAAAATTTTGATGCGGTAGTAAACCTGGCAGCCCAGGCCGGTGTTCGATACAGCTTACAGAATCCACATGCCTATATTGAGAGTAATATTATTGGATTTACCAATATTTTAGAAGCCTGCCGGCACAACCACATAAAACATTTAGTATATGCCAGCAGCTCAAGCGTATATGGATTAAATGAAAAGATGCCATTTTCGGTAAACGATAATGTTGACCATCCGATTAGCCTGTATGCTGCCAGCAAAAAATCGAATGAGCTGATGGCGCACACCTACAGCTATTTATATCAAGTACCGACTACAGGATTGCGTTTTTTTACGGTATATGGCCCCTGGGGACGACCCGACATGGCACTTTTCCTCTTTACCAAAGCTATTATTGAGGGGAAAGCCATTGATGTATACAATCATGGGAACATGCAGCGTGATTTTACCTATATTGATGATATCGTAAACGGAATCATTAATGTGCTGAAAAATCCGGCCAGGCCAAAAACAAACATCGATTTACCCTCTGAATCGGTGGCTCCGTATACCATTTATAATATTGGCAATAACTCACCGATAAAATTGATGGATTTTATCGAAGCAATTGAAGATGAGCTGGGCATAAAAGCTGAAAAGAATTTAATGCCTATACAGCCCGGTGATGTAGAAAAAACATGGGCCGATGTATCGGGATTAATGGATGATTTTAATTATAAACCAAATACCGATATCCGGGTGGGTGTGAAAAAATTTATCACCTGGTATAAAGATTTTTATGCAATTAACGAATAAAAAACAGATATATAATGGTTAATAATAAAAAATTTGCACTCATCGGTGTTGCCGGGTATATTGCCGAGCGGCACTTACGTGCGATAAAAGATACAGGAAACACATTGGTGGCTTCGTTAGATAAGTTCGATTGTGTAGGAAAAATTGACAGCTACTTCCCCGATTCGGATTTTTTTACCGAGTATGAACGTTTTGACCGCCATATTGATAAACTAAAACGCAAAGGCGAAAAGATTGATTATGTAAGTATTTGTACACCCAACTATTTACACGATTCGCACATCCGTTTTGCGTTACGCCAGGGTGCCGAAGCCATTTGCGAAAAACCGGTGGTTTTAAATCCGTGGAATATTGACGCTTTGCAGGAGATAGAAAAAGAAACCGGGAAAAAGGTGAATAATATTTTGCAGTTGAGACTTCATCCCTCTATCATTGCGTTAAAACAAAAAATTGAACAAGCACCCAAAGATAAAGTCTTTGATGTTGACCTGACCTATATCACCTCGCGCGGGAACTGGTATTTTATTTCGTGGAAAGGAGATTTGGAAAAATCGGGTGGCGTAGCTACCAATATCGGGGTTCATTTTTACGATATGCTTACCTGGATTTTTGGTGATGTGAAAGAAAATATCGTCCATCTTTCCAAAGACCGGAAGGCAGCAGGGTATCTGAAACTGGAAAAAGCCAATGTACGCTGGTTTTTAAGTGTTGATTTTGATGATTTACCGAAAGATATCAAACAAAAAGGACAACGTACTTACCGGTCGATAACGGTTGAAAATGAAGAGATTGAGTTTAGTGGCGGCTTTACCGACTTACATACCCAAACATACCAGCAAATATTAGAAGGCAAAGGGTTTGGACTGGAGGAAACCAAAAAATCGATTGAGACGGTTTTTCAGATTCGTAATGCTGCACCTGTTGGGTTGAAGGGCGATTATCATCCGATATTGAAAAAAATTAAACCATAATTTATTTTATTTACTCACCGCGAAGACGCTAAGATTTATTTTTTGGTTTAATAGTTTATTGGTAAAACTGTAAAATTGTAATTAAATATCTTGATACTTGTATCCTATATCTTTTTTTCACCGCGAGGACGCGAAGACGCTAAGGAATTTGTAAAATAGTGAAATAGTAAATTGGTAAAATGGTTTATTATATCTTTAACTTTTCCAAAGTTTTGAACTATGGAAAAGTTTAACCAAGGGTCTGTCGTTTCTTTTCAAAAACCTCCAGGTCTTTAATATTTTTGCCATCGATGACAAAACGAACCGCGGTTTGATGTTTGTGTAATCCGGATTTTCCCGCAGCACCGGGATTGATATGTAATAACTCATTCTTTTTATCGTACATCACTTTCAGAATGTGCGAATGGCCTGAAATAAACAAATCGACCCCTGTATTCTGAATGATTGTTCTTACTTCTTTTTCATATTTTCCCGGGTAACCGCCAATATGTATCATTAAAACATGTACCTGCCCGCACTGAAAAAATTGAATTTTAGGATAAACAATTCGTACCTCCTGCCCGTCTATATTGCCATATACTGCTTTCAACGGTTTTATGCTGTTTAATTTATCGGCCACAGCCAATGAACCAATATCGCCGGCATGCCATATTTCATCGCATGCATCGAAAAAATCCATAATCTTATCATCTAAAAAACCATGGGTATCGGATAATAAACCTATCTTTTTCATCAACAAATTAATTTTCAATGGTTAAATTTGTACAAATCATTGAACACAAATATACATGCATTTATTTTATACGCCCGACTTAACAGATACAATTTATACGCTAAACGAGCAGGAATCGAAGCACTGCATTAAAGTTTTACGGCTAACCACGAATGATATGGTACAGCTCATAGATGGTAAAGGTGGTTTTTATACCGCCAAAATCGTGGAACCGAATCCTAAAAAATGCATGGTTGAAATTATTGAAACGAAAAAAGAATACGAAAAAAGGAATCATCGTCTGCATATTGCCATTGCTCCTACCAAAAATAACGACCGGCTGGAATGGTTTTTAGAAAAGGCTACAGAGATTGGTATCGATGAGATTACGCCTGTTATTTGTGAACATTCGGAACGGAAAGTGATTAAACCCGAACGGCTGGAAAAAATTTTGGTTTCGGCCATGAAACAATCGCTTAAAGCGTATAAACCCCGGCTAAATGAACTGGTTCGTTATTCGGATTTTATAAAGAGACCGTTTGCAGGTGAAAAATTTATTGCCCATTGTGAAGATGCAAATAAATCTTTTTTAAAAAACAAATATACTGTTGCCCGGGATGTATTGATTTTAATTGGTCCGGAAGGAGATTTCAGTCCTGTAGAGATTGATGAAGCACGGCAACATGATTTTACGGAAATCAGTTTGGGAAACAGCCGTTTACGAACCGAAACGGCGGGTGTGGTGGCATGTCACACGATAAATTTATTGAATGAAACGAGCCAGGACTCCGATTTATAATTTTTCCCTGCTTGTTTTATGTATTCTGCATTCTATCTCACCGCGAAGACGCGAAGGCGCGAAGTAACTTGTAAACCTGCCATTCGGCAGGCAAGATAGTAAATCTATACATTATTTGTTTGTTAATTTGTAAGATTCCATAGTCATCCATACGTTATTTTATTTTTGACTTACCCAAAAAAATTAATTATCTTAGATATCGCTTTTGTTCCGATTAAATCAACATTAACCCTATTTATTAACCTTGTATGATATGACTAACGGAGCAAAAGCAGGAAAAAATTATCAATCATGTACACTATTTTTACAGAAAAAACACTGCACAGGGGCGAGCGCAGGTTAAAGGTTATTTTCGGGTACAACAAAGACCTTATCCAACGATTAAAGGAGATGGATGATGCCCGATGGAGCCAAACCATGAAATGCTGGCATATTCCGTACAACCAGGATTGTATGGAAGATCTTACCCGGAAGTTTAAACACCTCGCAAATATTGCAGAGAAAAGGAGGTTTCAGAAAAATCACCGGCAAGACCCCCCTCCTATTCCGCAACATGTAAAGGATGCTTTAAATAACTTTTATGTTTACCTGAAAAGTTTAAGGTATACAGAAAACACCATAAAATCGTATACTCATCATATAGAAAGATTTTTGATGTTTTTTGCTGACAAGCCCATCTCCTCGATTGATAATGATGATATTCAGAATTACAATTATGAAATTATGGTGCTTCAAAACAAATCGTTTAATGCACAAAACCAGTTTTTAAGTGCCTTAAAGTTGTTTTTACGTACCGTTGCACATACCGTGATAGATTTTGATGAGATAGAACGAGCCAAAAAATCAAGGAAGTTACCGGAAGTTTTTTCAAAAAAAGAGGTAGAAAAGATTATCCGTAGTCTTACCAACCAGAAACACCGTACACTGCTTTTATTGACTTACGGGTGTGGATTACGTAGAGATGAAGTTTGCCATTTAAAGATACATGATGTGGATTCGGAACGAAACGTTTTACATATCCGTAAGGGAAAAGGGGCCAAACACCGGATTGTTCCGTTATCGGATAAACTTATAGAAACCTTACGTGCCTATTTTAAAGCTTACCGGCCCCAAAAATATTTATTTGAGACCCTGCCCGGGAAAGCTTATCCAGGCGATACCGCGTATAAAGTTTTTAAACGGGCGCTGGAGAAATCGGGCATTCATAAAAAAGTAGGAATCCATGCATTACGGCACAGTTATGCTACGCATTTACTGGAAAATGGTACCGATTTACGTTATATCCAGGAACTTTTGGGACATAAAAGCTCGAAGACCACAGAAATTTATACACATGTAAGCACCCAGGATTTGAGTAACATTGGCAGTCCGTCGGATGATTTGGATATTTAAAGAACGCTATTTGATAAAATAAATTAAAAAAAAATACTACATTTATGATTACATTTACGATAACAAAGCGGACTCCATTTGTCCACATAACATACCCGATTGGAACAAGTCAAGCACAAACAGTCCGTGTATAAACAAGTTATAAATAAGCTGCTAAAAATTCTGAATATAAAGCATCTCACTTTTTTGTAGGTATAAAATTTAAGAGCCTTTTTTTCGCAATTTGACAGCTTTTGTATTTTGGAATGGTAAATTCTTTCTGATAATGTAAATTTAATTTATTCGTTCTATTTGATACCGAATTTAACGAGATTGGTTCAGT
>DATFIZ010000060.1:0-10464 GCA_035269575.1 Bacteroidales bacterium
TGTTTTTGTATAAATAGAAAAGATGGTTTGCTGGTTATTATTTTCGATATTATAAAAAATATTGTTTTCTATTTTGAGATTTCCGGATATAAATTGGTAGTAGCTGTCGTTAAAACCGGTAACATACTCAACAAAAACACCCTGCTGCTGATTTAAGAAGATAGAATTGTAATATTTTCCTCCGGCATTATCTGCAAAAGTCATTAGTTCAGCCGAATTAAGATGTCCGTTTCCAATAAACGTAGCATTATAAATTTCAGGAATACAAAAAGGTTCTCCCCAAACCGGGTCTGTTCCCCCATCATGTTCAGCCAAATGATCTCCCAACGAAGGTGCTTGTAAAGCTAATAAAAATTGACCTTTACCACGATAGCCCTGATCAAAATCGAAAGCATCATCGCCACAAAAGGCCGACACCAGATATTTACAATTTACGGTTCCTCCAAAAAATTCGAAACCATCATCTTCATTCGAAATAACCTCAACATACTCAATGGTTGTTGCGGAACCTACTCCGCCAAGCGTAAGTCCGTTAATTTCGTTCCCGTCGCCAATATTAGTTCCTCCATGTCTTATGGATACAAACTTTAAAATGCCGGAGTTATCGTCATTTTTATTTCCTCCATAAAGACCTCTCGATTCGGAAATAGGAATTCCTTCAATTTTAGCTTCATTATATTCAGTATTTAACTCAGCATTGCCAAGAATTATAATTCCACCCCATAAACCTCTAACCTGAAGTGGAACAGAGCCTTCCAGATCATCACCTTCTACGGTAAAAATAATAGGCTCATCTTTGGTTCCCTGTGCAATAATTTTTCCTCCACGGGCAATAATTAATGCCGAAGCATTTTCTCCTTGCCCCGTTTTTGCCCGAATAACAGTCCCCGGTTCAATGGTTAAGGTTTGCCCGGGATTTACAAATACGAAGCCGTCTAAAATATAATTTTTGTCATTGGTCCATGTTATGGTTCCTGTTCCACTGCCATCATCCGATAATAGTGTTTCATCATCAATAATAATGTCACTCTTACGACAACTGCTCATCAGTATAAGAGTGATTATTATGGAGAGAAATATTTTGTTAATCATTTTTTATGCTTTAAAATTTATATTCCAGGTTCAGATAAAAATACGATTCGTTTTCCATGTTTTTTGCATAGGGATACCAATCCTGATAGTTGGCAGCAATTTTTATATTTTTTATCGGACTGTACTGTATTCCCGCGATAACAGCACTTCCATCACGGGTGATATTCCAGTTGTAGGGTTCGCCACTTAAGGTGTTTGACCATAATTTATCGAAGCGGCCAAATAGTTCAAATTTTTTGCTGATGTTAAATGAGGCATAGCCGGAAAAGCCATTTTGATTGCGGTCTTTTCTAAATCCCGAATTGAATTGATAGTTATATTCCGCTCCGATTTTTGCCTTGTCCTTAAATTGATAACCAATAAATGATGACCACGTAGATTGAATTTCTTCGTGCTCAATGTAATCGGCATATAGACGAATGGTTAAGTTTCTTAAAGGCTTTACGGTTAAGCCCAGTGCACTTTTATATGAATTGTCTGTTTGTAACTGGTTGTAACCTTCCCCATTCATTACGGTAATATCAGCGGCAAGAAAATCATTAAACTTATATGATGCAGAAACTCCTAAATCGGCACTGCTACCAAATTTATGTTTATCCTGGAATGATTTGTAAATATATCGATGTCCCCAGAATTTTTCCTGTACTTTAAATTGATATAAATCGATTAACCCTGCGTTTAAGGTAAAATTATTATGCTGATAAATTAATGCAGCATTTTTGAAGTAGGCATAGCGTTTTAAAATATCATAAGATGATATATGTTCAGGACTGCCTATATCCAGTTTAATATTTATCGAATAATTTTCAGAAAGATGATAAGTATATCCTAAGTATGCTCTTTGAACTTCAAAAGCCGATTCGTTTTGGTTTACATTCAGCTGATAATGGAAGTTACTGAATACCGTTCCATAAAAAAATCCTGACGGGATGAATTCGTCTGATTCTTGTGAGAATAAAAAATTAGAGAACAGTAAAAGAATAGCTGTAATGAATAGTCTCTTTTTTCGTTTGCCACTCATTGCTTTTAAAGGTTAAAATTTGATTGCAATTATACAGATTATAAAAATACATAATATTAATTTAATGTTAAATTAACGGAGGCGTAAAGATTTTTTAACCTGTTTGCAAATGGTACAGGTAGATAACGTGTTATTATGATTAGACTCATTAAACCAACGGGTTAACCCGTTGGTTGTCAGTTAGAGGATGATACCGGCGGCATCTAATGGTTATATAAAAAATGTAGTTAAAAATTAAAATGTTATAATTTAAATTTTAACAGACGGGTTAACCTGTCTGTTAATAGAAATAATTATTTCAAACCACAATCAACGGCTTAGCCCTTTGGTTCGTTGGTTAATTTAATTCATCCAGCACTTTTTTCATACGCTTTAGCGCCTCTCTAAGCTGGTCGTCTGATGTAGCATATGAAAAGCGAATATAATTTGGAGAACCAAAAGCATCCCCCGGAACGGTTGCAACGTGTCCTTTTTCTAAAATATACATACATAAATCCATCGCATTTTCAATGGTACGTTCACCATCGGTTTTACCAAAGTAATAGCTTGCTTCCGGGAAAAGATAAAAAGCACCCTGGGGGACATTGTTCTTCAATCCTTTAATATCTTTCATCAGTTCAACAACCAGATCGCGGCGACGCCTGAAAGCATCGACCATTTCGGTAATGCATGAGCTGTCTGAGGTAAGAGCCGCAATGGAGGCCATTTGAGAAATAGATGAAGCTCCGGAGGTCATTTGTCCCTGAACTTTATTGCAAGCCTTAGCAATCCATTTTGGGGCAGCAATATACCCTATCCGCCAGCCGGTCATTGCATAACCTTTGGATACGCCATTTACAATAATTACTTTATCGCGAATAGAGTCAAACTGGGCAATACTTTCGTGTTTACCCACAAAGTTGATATGTTCGTATATTTCATCCGAAATAATATAAATGTACTGTTCTGCTGCATCAATAACCTTAGCAATGGCTTTTAGTTCATCACGAGAATAAAGGCTTCCCGAGGGATTTGAGGGGGAACATAAAAATAATGCTTTCGTTTTGGGGGTAATCGCTTGCTTTAATTGCTCAGCTGTAATTTTAAAATTATTTTCGATACCGGCTTCAATAATCACATTTTTGCCTTCGGCCAGTTTTACCAGCTCCACATAACTTACCCAGTAAGGAGCAGGAACAATCACTTCATCATCTTTATTAACTATCGATAAAATAATGTTTGCCAGAGAATGTTTGGCTCCGTTTGAAACAATGATCTGGTCTTTGTCATAATGTAAATTGTTTTCTCGTTTCAATTTATCCGAAATGGCCTGTAACAATTCCGGGTATCCGGGTACCGGAGCATAATGACTGTAGTTTTCGTTTATGGCTTTTATTGCAGCATCTTTAATATGTTGGGGGGTATTAAAATCGGGTTCGCCAACACTCAGGTTTATTACATCAAATCCTTTGGCTTTTAAATCGCGGCTTTTCTGACTCATAGCCAGGGTTTGCGATACAGCTAAACTAGCTACTCTTTGTGATACGTTTTCCATAAATCATATTATTAAAAGGGTAATTTTATAAATATCAATGTAAATGTAATATTTTTAGTACATTTGATTTTTATGTACATTGCAAAGATAAAATTTTTAAAGGTTTTTATTTGTGTTGTATAACAATATCCCCAAAAATCAAGAGTATAAAAAGAGTTTATCCTATGAATATTATATTAGAGATTTTAAAATATATTCTACCGGCAATCATTGTTTTGATAACAAGTTGGTTAGTGCTAAAGCAGATGCTAAAAAACGAGCAGAGCAAACGCAATTATGAAATGATCTCCAAAAATCAACAAATTATAACACCTATAAGACTTCAGGCTTACGAACGATTAACCCTTTTACTTGAGCGGATATCACCCGAATCATTAATTATGAGGTTAAACAAGCCTGATATGGGAGCGAAACAATTACAAACGGAGATTTTAAATACGATTCGTTCTGAATATGATCATAATGTTTCGCAGCAAATTTATGTATCTCCACAGGCCTGGGAGTTAATAAAGAATGCTAAATCAACGATTGTGCAAATTGTGAATAGCTGTTCTCATAAAGTAAAGCCGGATTCATCCGCTTTTGAATTAAGTAAGATGATTTTGGAAGAATTGATGAAATATGAAAAATCACCGGTAAGCCTTGCAATAGAATATTTAAAAGCTGAGGTAAGGAAGCTTTATTAATATTATCTTAAAATTTTGCGAACAAAAGCAACGGTAAAGTAAGACATTAAAAATAAGCCGACAAAACCCTCAAGCCCGGAAATCCATCGAAATACACCCGAAGGATAATAATCTCCATATCCGATGGTTAAGAAAGTTATCGCACTATGATAGAAAGATACAGCCACAGGCCCTAACTTATCAGGATCTCCCAACGATGAAACAATTCGGGTATTTACAAAATAGGGAACAACTAAATAAATTAACGAGAAAAAGATATAACTGAAAAGCATGCTGGTAAGTACCCGCAGGGGATTGGTTGCATATAAACCTACTTTATCGAAAACAATCCACTGAAAGACAAATGAAGGGTATTGCCAAATCCGGCTTAATGGATTTTTTTTAATCGCATCCTTTAAGTCTGCTTTTAATTCATTCCGTTTAAATTCAACGTATGCTTTATCCTCATCAACATATTGACCTGTAGTATTAAAATTCTCTTTTAAAATTCTGAATTGTTCCGCGACATCTCTACGGGATGTATCTTCTTGTGAATAAATTAGTTGTTTAACATGATTGATGTTCCAGTCAATATATATTCTGCCAATTAAACGCATACCGGAGAAATTGATGGTATCAATTTTTAATGGAAAATCATAAGGTTTTATATCTATAATATCACGAGCAACAGTATCGGATAAATCAATAAAACGACATTTTGCTATTCGTAAATCGACATAATAGTCTAAATGACAGGATTTAAGGGATAGTTCTAGCAGGTTGGCATGACTAAAACTTAAATTCCCTTTGCCAAAGTCAGCATTATCCAGGAAAAGTAATGTGTTTTGAAATTCTATTTGTTCGAATGATACATTTCCATTGCCCCATTGTGTCCTTCGGAATGTGACTTTTCCACCTTTATGCTGAGCTGCTTCAAAAGATTTTTCTCCATTTCCAAATATAGCGCGGTTAAAACTTACTTTAGCATCACTAAATTCTGAGGTTCTGAAATCTACTTTTCCATCACCAAATTCGGTTCGATCGAAAATTAACTCTTTGCAATGAAAACGAGCAAAATGAAAGTTGATTTTTCCATGTCCAAACCGGGCAATCTTAAAAGTAACCCTCCTTGACTTAAAGAGTGTATTTACAAAAGAAACATCACCCTCGTTAAATTCAGTATTAACAAATATAATATCAGCTTTACCAAAGTAAGCATCCTGAAAATTTTTATGTCCCGGGCCAAGCCATGAGTTTTTAAAATTTACCTCACCATCACCGAACAACACGTTACTAAAATCAATATTTCCATCATTAAAATAGGTATAACTAAAGTTAATGCCGCCATGATTGAATTTAGCAGATTGGAAAGAAACCGCACCATTAAGAAAGTGAGCATTTTCAAACGTTTTGTACTCATCATCAAACTCCGCAAATGAAAAGTCAGTAGCTATCCGCGAGTCGAAAAAAGTTTTAAAGGCTGAAAATTGGTGTAATTTTATGTAAGCTTTTTTCTCCATATTCCGGCTTTCGCGGTAATGCGATAAGGAAAAATTTTCGATATAGGAGTGTTCCAGGTTAATAGGTTTTTGCTCGTCAATTAATTGATATACTTCCTCTTTATCTATGTACCCCAATTCGATGTATGCAATTTCTTTTTTATTGGCATCGAGAAATGAAATGGCTGCAGTGTTGTCCGATTTTTTTTCCCCTTCAATTTCAAAGGGGGTATCTTTAATTTTTATTTTATAGGTTAAATAATCCTTTATCATAAATCTGAAGATTCGCAATGGATCTCAAATATACTAAAAAATCCCTATATTAACTTTTAATGAGCTAATTTATAGGGATTAAAAGATATTTTGATTTTACTTTAGTTCAGTCCTAACGATTGCATCATCTTATGGAAAACATCCGTATTTTCATAGATTCCCATAAAATTTTCGGCCCCGGGACCGAAAGCAAACACCGGTACCATATCGGCTGTATGGTAATCCGTTGAGAAATTGACATCAATTATTCTTTCGTTCACGTCACCTCCCGTTAGCGTTAGGCCTCCTGTTTCGTGGTCTGAGGTAACAATAACCAATGTTTCTCCGTCTTTTTTGGCAAATTCGAGTGCTTTTCCCACAGCACGGTCAAAATCAAACAATTCTGTTAAAATGTACTCGATATCATTATCGTGGCCACCCCAGTCGATTTGCGATCCTTCAACCATCATGAAAAAACCTTTATCGTTTTGGCTTAGCACCTCGATGGCTTTTTCAGTTGCATTAGGCAACATATCTTCACGTCCGTTGCGGTACTCCGGGTTATGTTTTTCGGCTGTGAATACCGCAAATTTTTGATAGTCCGTTAGATTGATATCATTAATTTTTGCAGTTACCTGGTATTGCTTGTTTATTAGTGAGTCGATAAGATTAAGCCCGTCATCTCTTTGTTCAAAATCCTTTTTACCGCCACCAATAAAAATATCGATATCGGTTTTTAGAAAGTCGAGCGCAATCTCCTGGTAATTATTTCTACTGGTATTATTGGCAATAAAAGCTGCCGGTGTAGCATGTAAAATAGAACTTGTAGAAATTAAACCTGTAGATAAACCTGCATCTTCGGCATATTTTAGAATTGACTTAAAGTGATTACCTAATGAATCGCAACCAATATGGCCGTTTTTTGTTTTTCTGCCATTTGCGATAGCCGTTCCAGCAGCCCCCGAGTCGGTTATATAATCGGAGGCAGAATAAGTTTTCTGTAATCCGGTATATTTAAAACTTTCGATGTTAAGTGGGGTTTCAGATACTGTCATTGCAGCATATAAGTGAGTTACACTCATCCCGTCACCAATTAAAAGAATGACATTTTTTGCTTTATTATCCCTGTTTTCCTTCTTCTGTGCTTCGTTATTGCACGATACAAGAAGAATTGAGATTGAAAGAAATATGAATAGTATTTTTTTCATGTTTTATTATTGATTTAAAAGTTTGTAATCATGTTTTTTCGCTTTTTGCCACCATTCTTCGGGATATATTGACCATTCATTTCTGGATTCAGGATGAATGGTTTGCTGTTCTTCTATCCATTTCATCATATAAAATCTGATATCTTTATCGGTAGAACTGATACGGCGTTGGTTTAGTTCCTCTTCAGGTATTCCGGCACCATTTACCAAATGGCCTCCTCCGCCGTTTCCGCGGTAGCTGTTTATGGCTACCGTATAGATGCTGTCGGTATAAAACTCTTCTCCCGAAGTTAGTGAATGAATCGTAACTTTATTCCCATCGGGCTTAGAGATATCCAAGGTATATTTAATTCCGGCAGCTACATCAAAATTGTAATAATTATTTTTCAGGCTGTACGATTGATATTGTTCTGAGTAAAGTGGCTCACCCTTTTCATCGGTTTTAAAAAGTAACAGATGATCGTTTTCATTCTTCATCGTATTAAACCAGTTCGCAAAAGAGTATTCCAGGTAGCCATCAATTTCTTTCCCCGAGAGGTTCATCGTGTACAAAAAATTTTCAAAACGATACAACTTAAACATATCCCGAACATAAACAGGTCCTTTCTCAATGGTGGCATTAAAAGACAGAGTTGCAGCAAATGATATTTCTGCATCACTTATGTTCAGCTGAATAGTGTTAATTAAATCAACGAATTCCGAAGGACCATAAATCGCTTCGTGGGCATCAACGGCTTCTACAAATGTTCCCACTTTTTTGGACACATAATTTTTTACTTCGTTGATTTGGTCTTCAAATTTTTGAGTAAATTCCTGATCGGTTTCCAGGTTATAGCTGTCAATAATTTCGGTATGAAAAGATTTTTCATATTCATTGTTTTCATTAAGTACCATATCTACTTTAGCAACACAAAATTGGTTCGCATATCCTCTGGGTCCCATAATGATTACCTCATCCCCATTTATATTTTCGATTTTTTCGTTCCATGTCCGATGGTCGTGTCCGACAAAGATAATATCAAATCCCGGAACCTGTTCGGCAACAATGAACGAAGCATTTTCATTTCGGGGTGTATTATAATCTACATCTCCGTAAGTATAGTCGTATCCCGAATGAAAAAGACCTATGAGCAAATCGGGTTTTTCTTTTTCCTGGATTCTGGGAACCCATTCTTTGGCCGATTCAACCATATCGATAAATTCGATACCTTGCCACAGTTCTTCGGGCAGCCATTTGGGAATACCGGGTGTAATTAAACCCAGCACGGCAATTTTAACTCCTTTTCGATGAATAATTGTATAGGGCTTAAAATAGGAATCACCGGTAGATGTATTGATGGCATTTGCTGCAAGCCAGGGGAAATTAAACTCTTTCACTAATTTATCATATACGGCATGTCCGGCTTCTATGTCATGATTTCCTATAGTAGCAGCGTCATACTCCAAATAGTTCATGACCTGCGAGCAGATATGTTTTTCGTTAACATTTTCATAATTAGAATAGTAAACTACTGGTTGTCCCTGCAAAATGTCGCCATTATCCAATAAAACTACATGATTGTTTTTTTCTCTTACCTCTTTAATATAAGATGAGATTTTGGATAACGAGGTATTCGATTTTTTATCATTAATAAAATCATAATCGAAAATAGCTCCGTGTATATCACTGGTTTCTATAAGATTTAAACTGATTTTTTCGGGCTTTTTTTCTTTGGTGCATGATAAAGAAAAAATAAGCAATAATGCCGAAATTAATGAAATGATTTGTTTTTTATTCATAATATATAAGTATATCAATGTAACAGATAATAAATAAAATGGTTTTAAAAGATTGTTAAAAATCTTTTAAAAAAGAACAACGAACTTAAACGAATGATAGTAATGTAATTTAAAACTTTACTTTACTAAATCTAAGGGCTTTAAGCATCCAGTTGGGTAGTGGTTTGTTGCGGTCTCTTTTTTTAAGGTTCAGGTACCATCCGAATTTTTCCATAATGGGGATTTTATGGGTTTCAACAAACTCGATTAAAGTACCGTCCGGGTCTTCGATATAGGAAAAATGGCCTGCCGCTTCGCCCATATCAAAACTATTTTCATCATTATGATTTACTGAGCTGTCAATAGTAAAAGGAAACCCATTTTCTTCACAGTCCTTTTTTAAAGCTTCCATTCCTGAAATATCGTAACACAAGTGAATAAAACCGAGGTCGCCCCAAAAACGATTTTTAAATATCTTTTTAGGTTCACGGTCTAAAACCTGAATAAGTTCTATATAACTATTCCCTAATAATTGGCTGAATATACCACGCCTTTCTTTACTTGCTTTTAAAAGTACCCTGCGGAATTTTTGATGTCCTCCGGGCAGGGGTTTAAAGTCTTCAAAAACACCTTCATTGTCATATACTACCTCGTCGTACCCCAGAATATGGCTATAAACTTTTCTGGCATTGTCAATATCAGATACACCAATCATAGCACCAGCAACCGCTCCGGTAAGTTTGTTTTCCTTTCTAAACCAAATCGAATCATTAATTACCTGGAAGATATTGCCATAAGGATCTTTTATAAAAAAGTGGTCTGCATATAAATCGCCAATAACATGTAGGTTCCGTGCTTTAAAAGTTTCATATGCTTTTTTTAGGTTTGGACTTTTTATTTTAGCCGCAATTATACCTAAATCGCCCAGCTGAAGTTCAAATTCGGGGGCTAGTGGAGTTCTTTCCGAGTATTGCCATATTTCAAATCCTCCTCCTCCGGAAAGGTTCATTGCCAAAGCAGCATGACGTTTTCTTGGTTCTCCTCCGGTGTAAGGCAACATTAGTTCGGCTACTGTATTATCTTCAAAAATACGGATATCCATTCCAAAATTTTCTTTATACCACTTCCACGCTTCGTAAATATCTGTTACCCCAATTCCGATTTGTTGAATTCCGCTAATAATTTTTTCCATTTTACTCACTCAATTTCTATTCTACACAGGTTTTATTTTGCGTGCTAATTTATAAAATATTTTTGGAAAAAATTTATGAATATATACCATAAATAATTCAGAGGAGCCTATTAAAACTTCTTTTTTATCTTTTTGGATTGCCCTAAGGTATTGTTTTGCACATTTTTGTGCAGATATTCCGGTATTTTGGCCTTCGTCCATTTTCCCGTGTGCTGTTCCGTCTTTTGTTAAAGCATGGATTGA
>DATFIZ010000061.1:0-7750 GCA_035269575.1 Bacteroidales bacterium
CTAATCGTAAAGAACACAAGGGAAAATACGAAGATTAAAATTTTATTTGTTTTCATAGTTTTGGGGTTTAAAGGTTATTCACAAGTTCATCCAGTTCTTCGGTCGATTCTTCAATACTCTTTTTGGTTTGGTCGATTTGATCCGATAGAGAGTCCAGTTTGGTCACCTCGGTTTCTTGCTGTTCATCCGACTCTTTTTGGGAGGTTCCACTGGAACAACCCACGATGAATAGTGATGCTACTGACAATACGAGAATAATTTTTTTCATAAGTTCTGGATTTTTTAAGGTTTTATTGTCAGGTAATGTATAAAAAATTTAGAAGATTAGCAATTGATTGAGATGGAATTCTTTTAAAACCAATGTTGCCTGGTATCCCTGAAAACGCTGAACATAAATATACTGAGTGCTTTAACTTGATTTTGTTTAAGTTATCCCTGTCTGTTTCTCAACCGGTTGTTATCTTTTAATTTCTACTCTTTTGTAGATGAAAATGGCCAGGCCAAGGCCGGCAAGGGTGGCAGCAATATCTAAAAAGTCAAATGTTCTGTAGGTCCATAGCTGCTCCAGTTCATAGAGTAATATTCCACAAGTGGTATAAATCATTTTTTCGAGGGTCCTTTTGGTTGAAACAAAGGCAATAAACAGACAGATGCCTAACGAAGACAGGAAGTTGGGAGCAGCCCCGCTCCATCCAAAATCATTGATCGGATGATGATTAACCCAGGGGCGGTAAAAGAGCTTGATGAACAGGGCGGTTATTCCTGACAATATACTGATATATAAAAATATACGCCGGTTTTTATAATTTGTTTTCATATTTTAAATGCTTTATTTATCCTTGATTCTAAAGGAATCTAAAACAAAAATAATGTATTGCCTGCTTAGGTAATATTATTATTATTCTATTATTTTAATTTCCCGACACACCCTTTTTTATTTGAACATTCATAAAAAAACTCTAGTAATAGGAGCAAGGCATCATCCAAAACCTGTGTTTTAAGCTACAGCAATTATTTTTTTACAACCTTTAGGGTTTTATGTATAAAATTCCCGTTAATTTTTATAAAATATATTCCTGGAATCACTCCTTCTAAATTAATCCGAAGGGATGATTGCTTTTTTGAATATATTTTTCTTATGTGTTGGTTGTTCACATTATAAATATCAATGGTTAAATTTTCAGTTGGTAATTCAACAATTTCTATACAATCATCTGTTGGATTGGGAAAAGCAAAAATATCTGCATTTAACATATCCTGGATTGATGTTGTAGAACATGCATCACATGAGTTGAAACAAACTGCTTTTAGTACTGTATCTTTATCCGGAACTTTTAAAAATCGGTAAACATCATCTGTTGTTATAGTACAGGAGCCTTCTTCGAGGTTTTCCCATTCATCACCATTTATAAATTTGTACTCAACCTCAGCACCAGGTTCCAAATTAAGCATTTTGTAATAAATACTGCCATCGTTTGGTAAAGGATTATTACTGATCCAGTTATTAAAAGTCCCTCTTAGAAATACGCCATCAGACGAAACAGTTTCGTTTTGTAAGTCTACCTGAAATGTTACATCTACGTATGAAGGACCTTCGTTTACGGTAATATAATCTGTTTTTGTTTTTGTATGTTCTCCTACTGAATTTTTGGCTGTAAGAGAAACAGTATAAACTCCAGGAATAGTATACTCGAATAAAGGATTTTGCTCCTGGGCGTCTTCCATACCATCGCCATCAAAATCCCAGCTCCATGCTGTTGCATCTGTGCATTCGTTGGTAAACTGAACGGTTAATGGGGCATTTCCTGTTGTTGTATCTGCCGAAAAACCGGCAATAGGTGCTTTAAGCTCATAGTTTTTAACACCAAACCATACACCCGGGTGTTCGTATGTATTTATGGTGATGGGGATTTCTCCATGCCCGTTATTCCTGAAAATCTCAAAATGATCAGCTTGTTGTCCGCTTTCATCTAACCAGATTACTTTCACAGAGTCGTTGTTGGTAGTCAGGTTTATGGTTATTGAGGTAGCTTTAACTATTCGTGGTTTACTGCCATAATCGATTACTTCATATCCATTGGTTATCATGCCGGTATTTTTCATTTCAGTAGTAAGAGTCATCAGCATTTTTTCCGATTCTTCTAAAGGCCTGTTATCTAATGACAATAATGTAAAACCTGCGGATTGATCTGCAGAGGTAAGTTCAACAGCACCAATAGTTTTATTTGTAAACTGACTCAGATCGCCTACGAATGCACATAACTCAGGGGTATTAATAGAAAAAAGTCCGGTGCTGTCCCATTCTATCTCTTGAGTATCAGCTGTAAAAGGATTGGAAGGTGTTTCTGGATAATCTTCAGGATTATAAGAGTTCCCAAGCTCAAAGCTGGTTGTTAGCTTATGTTGGTAGGCTAATTCAAAAGGATAATCATCAGGATATAGATTGTTTTCCCAGGGATTGGACTTTAAGGTTAAATTTTTTACATCATCAGTCGAAAAATCAACGGCAATAGTAGTATTGGCTGTGGAGATTAAATGGTTCCGATAGGCATAGGCAAATGTTGGTTGTAAAGCTCTATACGAAATTTGTTGGTAACTGTTGAATCCATGATTCCATTGATCCCAAACCGTGGTATATTCCAGTTGATGTACAATTAACATTCCGGCATCGTAAAAGGAGCCGTATCCCGCAAGGAAAAACAGTGCTTCATATGAAAACGGATTTGGGTTCTCGTAATTGTATTCACTTACGGTAAGTGGTTTTCCCGAAATACCTACTCCGGCAAATAAACCTAATATGGGATTATAGAAATCTGTTTCGGAAATCATGGAAACGGGAACTGGATTTTCGTAATGATCCCAATAACCATGATTGTCTACAAAGTCTGTATTGCGCTGGGTATATACATCAGGGATGCCAATTAAAAAATTGGATCCTGTTACAGGTATTTGAACATTTAAATCATTCTTAAGGTAGGAGTACATTTCATCATAATAGTCCTCTAAAAGATTAAGATAAAATTCAACCTGGTCAATAGACCTTTGGTCCTGAGCTGTTAGGGAGTTATAGGGTAGCAGCTCAAACTGATCTGAATTTTCATAGATTGGTTTTACTGAAATACTATCGATCCATAAATCTCCGGACACTAAACCAAGATTAAAAAATAAAAACGGATGGTCTTCGTCGGTTAAGTTGAATGAAAAGGTAGCTGAAAATTTTTCCCATTCAGAGGAGGTGGTAAAATCCTGAGAGGAAAAGGAAGTCCAGGGGTCTGTATCCAGCTGGACAGTATATCCTATGGTATGTGGAACATTAGATTTGGCCCAAAAACTTAATTCATAACAGGTATTAGAAACAAAAAACGATTCGTTATATTTTAACTGGCAATCATAGTTGTTGGCTGAAGCCTGCGTAGAATTAACATGAAAAGAGTTTGTTCCCGCATAAGCCGTTGACGAAGATATCTCTGTTGAAAAAGTTGCCGGCCCCCAGTAACCCCAATTTGCTCCTCCCGATTCAAAACTTCCGTTTTGAATTAATTCCTCATTTCCCGATTCTGCAATGCCCCAAGCTTTTTTTATCGAATCTGTTGTAGTATATTTTTCCATCAGAAAATTATTCCAATTGTCAGTCAGCATATTAAAATGATATTGTGATAGAAGACCTCCATCATTCACTGGTTTAATTTGATCACTCCTTAAAGCATGTAAAAACCAACCTTCATTTACAATATCAATAAATGCCATTGCAGGTTCGTTGACCAATGCATTGCCTGTGTATGGATTTACATGGGTTAATAATTGTTCAGCATATTCTTTTTGTAATTCAATCAATTTCGGATCAAAAAAGTTAACTATTTTCGCAGCATTATACGTGGAATCTGCACTATACACCCCATCTTCAGCAGTATAGTGCCGGTCGCACAATAAGTCGATGTAAGCATATATTCCATTTTCTTTCATTAATGCTATCAGATAATCTATTCTTTCCAGCGCATCGTCGTCAAGTGTTCTTGTCCCGGCTTCTGTACCAAAAATTGATGTTCCGGGATTAAAGGTTTCAGAGTCCCAAAGATGAAACCGTAAGATATTTACACCATTCTTTTTGAGTTCTTTAATCAATGCGGGATAATCTTCTTGGGATAATGAGGCTGATTCGTTTCTGCTGCATGGTGTTCCCCAGAACCTTATTAACTCACCATTGATTTCAAACGCTCCGTTAGCATTTATAGTTAAAAAATGCTCGTTTCCAATAGGATGCTGATTAAATGTTGGGTAAAATTCAACTTTTGAAGTATCTAGTGGGGGAATGTCAAAAGAAAACCAATCGTTTTGTGCGTTTACGTTTATGTTGAAAAAACAAAAAATGGCAAATACAGATATCTTTAAATGTTTCATTTTATTTCTATTTATTGACATTATTTCCTTAAAATTTTCTCAAGAGCTTTCCCTCTGGCCAGTTCATCTACCAGCTTGTCTAAATAAAGAATCTTTTGCATCAGCTCATCTTCAATTTCTTCCACACGATAACCACAAATTACACCCGTAATTTTTGAAACATTAGGATTCATCCCGGGGGCCCGGGCAAAAAAAGTTTCAAAGTCACTCTTCCTCTCAATTTGTTGTTGCAATGTTTCTTCATCATAACCGGTGAGCCAGAAAATAATGGCATCTACTTCTTTTTTGGTACGCCCTTTCTTTTCTGCCTTTTGTATATACAATGGATATATAGTAGCAAAAGGGGTTTTAAAAATTTTGGTGTTACTCATAATACTCGTTTTTTATTCATTCCAGAATTCAGCACATTTTTCCTGTTCAGCAATTCTTAGTATTGAAAAACCTAATTCAATAGCTTTGCTAAAGTCTGCACATGCCTGCTCTTTTTCTCCTAACTCATATCGTGCCAGTCCGCGAAGGAAGTATGCATTTTTATGATTAGGGTCTAACGCTATTGCTTTATTACAATCAGATACAACCCCTTTCAGGTCATTGGGGAATCTGGTTCCGGCTCTGTTTACGTAAACTCTTGGGTTTAAGGTGTCTGTTAACAGATATTTATCAAAATTTTGTTTTGCCAGGTTGCTCTTACCTGTGGCTAAATATATCCTTGCCCGGGTTAAATATAATGCTGGTTCTGGCGATGCTGAAATTTTATCCTCCAGCGTCTTTAAAAGATCATTGAAATCAGGCCTTGTCCAAAATCCCATCGTCGTATTTATTCTTCCGCTACAATCATCGTCAATTAAATCAAAGGATACATAGTAATCTGTTTGATATACCTTGTACTGCCCGTCTCCCTGGCACATTTGCCCTTCTTTGTCCATAAATTTGATGGTATCTCCTGATAATTCATAGCTTGATATCACATCCACCGTTTGATTATTTCCAAAATCAGCTTCAATGCTGCCGTTTTCTTTAAAATCAAAACAAATGGGCCCTGTGTGTCCAATCCTTACCCATTTACCGGAAATAAGATTTTCGGGTTTTACAACGCTTTGCTCATTTGGATTGTTTTTCTTTGTACTTTGATTGCAACCGGATAGAAATCCGATAGTACAAATTGCGAATAAGATCAATTTTGCTTTCATGTCGGTTTTGTTTACTATTTGTAATTTTTATGTCCTATGGACAATACCTCTGATTAAACGAAACTAAAGGTAGCAAAAAAAAGTGAAAGTAAAATTTTAGCTCACATCGCGTAGTTTTTCGAGTAAGACGGGCGCAGCCTTGAATTTCTTTGCGTACTTTCTTGTTTCAAGACCAGAAAGTATGTGGGGTCCGGGGCAAAGCCCCTGAAATAGAAAATTAGTAAATGATAAATAAAATCAAGGTTTCAGAATAGATACCATATTTTTATCGGACAACTGTGATTTTTTTACCGAAGCATTGTTTATTTGGCTATAACCTGTTTAAAACCAACTTACAAAGATTACCTGCCCCAACCGGAGGTATATGTATCCTAAAAATAATTTTTAATGTTTATCATTTCTTAAAATAGCATAAAAAAATCCGGTCAGGATAAAACCGACCGGATCGTAAAACCAATTTTTCATTTTAGTGGTTCAGCGTTTCCCACTTTTTCTTGTTCACATACCATAAAGCCATGGCAAGAATGAGCATGAAGGAACAAAACACAGGAACCCTAAAGGATTCGATGAGACCTTCCATCACCATTTGGGGCGATATATCGCCTCCCTCAATCATCGCCTCAAGAGCCACAATCATTCCCGAAATCTGATGAAGAATTCCGGATATAAAAACGGCCACTCCTAAAACTAATAGTGCATCAATGTTGGTTTTCTTTATACTTTTCTTTTTGAAGCGGTAGAGCTGGAGGCTTAAATACGGCCCATAAACCAAAATACCCAAAACGGATGCAACAATCAACAGAATAGTGATCCCGGTAAAGGTTGTAAATAAAAATTCGAATACTGACATAATAGTAATTTTTAGTTAAACATAGATTTTCATTCAAACCTACATCAAAAACTGTGTCCGCATTTTTATATTCGCTGTTCTACGATCCTACACAAATAAAAACAGCATCCTTTCAAATAGCTGGCTTTTGTTGTAATATTTCTGGATTCTATCGAACTTTAAATGCATTTTAGCTAAATTTACTTCATTATATCGTAAAATTACAGATATTTGATAAGAAAAAAGGAATGCACATGATTTTTAAACCACTAAACAGACCGGCAAACAGCACGGTGAGGGTTGCCCTTCACCTGCTCTTCTGGTTTTGTGCATGGAGCTTTTTCTTTTTCTACTATAAGCGATACAGCGATGTCAATGTCTACACCTTGGTGGCTTCCTTCATTAACCTGTTTGCTGCTATCGTCACGGTTTACACCTTCAACTACTACCTCATTCCCAACTTCCTGTTAAAAAACAAGCGCAAAACATTTGTAGCTTTAGCTTTTGTGGCCATCGTCATGTTTTTCTATATTCAGCTGTTGCTCACCCTGTTTTTGGTGGTTAAACTGCTTTATGCCGAACGGCAACTGTTTCCCGAAATGATTGATGTGGTAATGCTCTTTTTCAACCTCTTCTTTGTGGTGTTTATAGCCATTGCCATAAAGCTTTACAAACGGTGGTACGAGAAAGATTACCACGAACAGAAGGTCCAGCGGGAAAAAGTGGAGGCCGAACTGCAAATGCTGAAAACCCAAATCAATCCGCACTTTCTGTTCAATACCCTCAACAGCATCTATGTGCTGGCCATGAAAAAATCAGAAAAAACAGCCAATACGGTTATGAAGCTTTCGGATATACTGGACTATATCCTTTACCGCATGAACTCGCCCCAAATCCCCATCGCCAATGAAATACGCATCATCGAAGACTATATCGCCCTTGAAAAAATTCGATTTTCAGACCGGGTAAATCTGAGTTTTACCTCCCATATTGCAACAAAAGACCTTCAAATACCCCCTATGCTCATCATTCCGTTTGTGGAGAATGCCTTTAAGCATGGCGTAAATAAATCCATGGAGACCTCCTGGATAAAGATAGCCATTGAGGAAACCGGACAGAAGCTGGAGATTGCCATTTCAAACAGCAAGGGGCAAAACACGCCCCCGCAAAAAACCGGAGGCATTGGTCTGACAAATGTGAAGAAACGCTTGGATTTGCTGTATAACGAAACGTACCAATTAACGATTTCCGATCATAATAATCACTATGATGTCTATTTATCGATACCTATAAACCAACCCATTGCCCATGATTAGATGCCTGATTGTAGATG
>DATFIZ010000062.1:0-3437 GCA_035269575.1 Bacteroidales bacterium
AGAAACAATTTCCAGGAAGTCCTGAGAATTTATTTTTAAGTTTTTGTCGGTTTCCATCGGTTCAATGGCCGGTGAGGCACAACCAATAATCTGGCCTGTTTCACCCAGCTGCTGTCCGTAAACGGCAGTAAAGCCTTTATAGTTTCTTCTATCAATAACCATTGACAATGGTTTCCCGTTAACCCCCAACATCGGTAAACGGCGGGTAATAAATGCCTGGTGTTTTACCGGGTAAATACCGGTTTGCAGTCCCAGCTTTTTAGCAAACTTATCGCCTTCGGGGCCTAACGCATTAATAAATACTTCGGTTTCGTATTCGATATAATCGTGATTATGGTCGCGAACAATCACATGATACGTTTTACCCGTTTTATTCACATCAATCAGTTCGCAATCTTCCTGAACCTCTCCGCCTTTTTCAATACCAATTTTTCGGATTAAATCAATCACTCTTCCGGGTGTTGCCTGCCAGCAATTATCCGTAATTAAGGCTGATTGATAGGTTTTTAATTCAGGGTTAAAATTAGGAGATATCTCTTTTTGAAAATCTTTCGGCTCAATCATCCGGGCATCCGACCATGCAATAGAAGCTTCGAGGTCTTTATATATCGCATCGTCATGAGCAAAAGTTATATATTTAATCGGGAGAAAATCAATATTCTGAATTCCCTGTAACTCTTTAAATATTTCAAGGTTATGATTCGCGATATCCGAAAGTTCGGGTAAGCTGAAATTGGGTCTTCCTCCGGCAATATTTCGCCACGATGCTCCGCGTCCGTAGTTAATCATAACCGGCTTCTGCCCTGCTTCGGCAAGGTAGCGGAACAATGCACTACCTCCAATACCACCACCGGCAATCAACGATTGTACTTTAATTTTTTCACGGGCGGTTCCATTTAAATGGGTTATCACTTTTTCGTGGGCACTCCGTGGATAAAGCTCACCTAAACCCAACTGGTTGGATAAAGGTCCGCGTGGTGTAGCATCGCCAACCAGTGAAATACCATATTTTGGCAATACGGTTTTTAACCGCTTAATACAACGTTTACCCCGGCAGGCACCCATACCTAGGCGCGTGGTATGTTTCACTTCGTCGGTTGAGATATATTTCCGGTCGCCAATAACGTCTAAGATATCTTTCAGCTTCACATCATCACAATGACAAATATATTGTTCTACGTCACTGTTATCTTTGGTGTTTTTTAATTCAATCTGTTCAGGGTAGCTTTCTTTTACAATAAATCCGCGTACCCGGGTTAAATCTTCACCATGTACATCCAATGATTTTACTCTGGCAACATTGGTTTTATTTTCCTTTTTCAGGATTTTTTCGATTACCCCTTCGCCTAGTTTGTTCCCGTTATTGTCTACCAGAATTACTTCAGATTTTTCTTCTGCTGCATACTCAATAGGTAAAAACAGCCAGTCTTTTTTCAGGTTATACCCAAAAATGGCCAGTCCCGGACATTGATAAACACACTGCATACAACCGATACACTTATCAAAATCAATTTCAGGCACCGTGCTGGTTGATGATTTGGTTATCGCTCCATGTGGGCAGGAGAAAGCACATGGGTTACAAGCAAATCCGTAAAGACAATCAATAATCACAAAAGGTTTCTCTTTTTGCCGTTCGGGTGTTGGCATAAAAGGTTTCTCAATCACTCTTAAAGGGTGTTGTTGCGAATCGATATATTCTTTCGAAATTTTAAGATACTCGTCATAATCATACCGCAGGGCCAGTTCATCAACAATTTCGTAAGCAACCTGTTTTCCCCGCAATACCGCACTTGTTCCCTCGCCAATTCTGATGGCATCCCCTGCACCATGGCAATCGCGTCCAAAAATTTCTTTTCCTTTAATCAATAACGCATCATCAGGCACCAATCCGGTACAAATATTAATGGCATCAATTCCATCAATTACCCGTTCTGTTCCGGGTACCGGTTCAAAATTTTCAGCATCAGCCACTACAGCCCCAACTACTCCGTCATAACTTTCGTTGGGTATAGCTTTAATTAAGATAGTAGATGTAAGCACAGGAATGCCTAAGCGACGAACCCGGTTTGCCTGAACAGGAAATCCTCCTTCGTTGGGCTGCGCTTCGATAATTGCTTTTACATTGGCTCCGGCCTGCATCAGCTGGTATGAAGTAAGGTAACCGATATTTCCTGCACCAACGGTTAATACATTTTTACCCAGCAAGGTAAATTCCTGGTTCATCATTTTTTGAACTACAGCAGCCGTATAAACTCCCGGCACATCATCATTTTCAAACGGAGGCATAAAAGGAACAGCTCCGGTAGCAATGATTAAATGATCGGCATCCACATAATAAATTTCTTCGGTTTTAATATTTTTTACAGCCAGCCGTTTCCCTTCTAAAATATCCCATACGGTTGAATTCAGGAAGATTCCGTTATGATTGTCACCGGCTAATGTTTTGGCTATGTCAAATCCTCTCATCCCTCCAAATTTCTTTTCTTTTTCGAAGAAAAAGAACTGGTGGGTTTGCATCAAAAACTGTCCCCCAATCTGGTCGTTATTATCAATCACGATATTTCTGACTTTGTGGTCATTTAATATCTCACGGGCAGCTAATCCTGCAGGTCCGGCACCAATGATAATCACATCCGTTTTATATACTTCAAGCGATACATCGGTCGTAATTTTCCCTACTTTCGGTTCATAATCCCGGGGTATTTCCTTTACCTCTTTTATAGTATCAACTTTGGTAATACAAATTCGTCGTACAACGCCATCAACAAGCATTTCGCAAGCGCCACATTTACCAATACCACATTCAAGGCTACGGTTACGATTCTCGAGACTGTGGCTATGAACCGGAAAACCGGCCTGATGCAATGCTGCGGCTATAGTAAAACCTCTTTCTGCTTCTACATCTTTACCATTATATTTAAAGGTTACTTTATCTGGGGATGGGATTTCCAGGATGGGGTGTTTGCTTATTTTATACATAGCTCAAAATATTTTAAAATTTTAGTGCCCTAAAGTAACTACGCATCAACAAAATATCATATGATTTTTGTCAGGACGAATAAAAAACACCTGTCAATGAATACAAAATATGATTAAAAGTAAGGGGTATAAAAAATAAACTAATCAAAAATTTCCATCGCTATATTTTCAGCATTTGCAAATCTAACCAGATAGTTTTGCAACTGATTAAGATAAACCGCCAAATCATTTTTTCCGCTAAAGGATATGAGATTCATCGAAAGATTTTCTGTTTCAGGAGTGATTTTAACCCTTTCGGAGTCGCTGGTAGGGCTGCCAAACTTACCTTCCCTGTCTTCAAATACCGGAAGGTTTTCAATATTTAACAGTCCGCGTCCTATGCCATAATATTCATCGTCTTTAGTGCCTGTCGTAAATTGAACCGGAGGTTGTAATTTAGAAATATCAAAAGCACAAAT
>DATFIZ010000063.1:0-2166 GCA_035269575.1 Bacteroidales bacterium
TCTGTTTCAGGACTTAGTTGTACCATCCCAAAAGGGACGGTAGCTCCGGGATATGTATGCCCCATGTTTTGTGTGCCTACCAATGGATTTACATAGGATATATAATTTGTGGTTTTTTGCGCATTTATGGGTAAAAGGCTAATAACAAAAAGGGTAGATGCTAAATATTTTTTTATCATATTTGATAATTCTTTGTGGTTTAATCCATCTCCTCCCAAATTTCATTCTTTAGTTTAAGAAAAGAAGGAGCGTGTAATGAACGTTCTTTTTCCGTAATTACAAATTTTCTTTTTATTGCTACGGGCGCCTGGCTAAAAACATAAATATCATTTCCCAGCAATAGTGCTTCGTCAATATCATGGGTAACAAATATAACGGTACGTTTATCCATTTGCCATAACCGGCGGAATGCTTTTATCAGGGTCATTTTTAACCTTAAATCCAGCGCCTTAAGGGGTTCATCCATTAAAATAATATCCGATGGATAGGAAAAAGCACGGGCAATGGCAACTCTTTGTTTCATCCCACCGCTTAATTTTGAAGGATAATAGTTATTAAATTTTTCTAATTCAACCAATTGCGAATATTTTAATGCGATGGTATCTTTTTCTTTTTTGGATAACGAATCATCCAAAACAAAGGATATATTTTCTAGTACCGTTTTCCAGGGGAGTAATCTGGGCTCTTGGAAAATATAAGAGATAATTTTATCGTTAAATCCCATGAAATTTCCCGAATCGGGTGATGTGGTGTTACTAATCATATTCAGCAGTGTGGTTTTTCCACATCCCGAAGGGCCTAAAATACAGCTTATGGTGTGTTCTCTGAAATCAATATTAAAATCCTTAAAAAGGATAATATCATCGAATGATTTGTATAGTTTTTCTATTTGTAAATTCATCATTATCTCCAAACAACAATTTTTCTTTCTACGCTTCTAAGCAGCATTTCAAAAAAGTAACTAATAATAATGGCGATTATGGTCCAGGCAATCACCTCGTTAACCAGTAAATACGTTTGTGCGGTTTGCATGGCGGTACCAATACCAAACTGGGGCTGACTAAGTACTTCCCCAATAATTATGGCCCGCCAGCCAAAGCCCATAGCACTTGATGCTCCGCTAAAAATAAAGGGAACAATGGCCGGCAAATAAACTTTTTGAATGATTTTATGATGCGATACACGGTATATATTGGCCATCTCTACCAAGTCCCGATCTACATTTTTAATTCCGTCAATAACATTCGTACAAATGAAAGGAAACATAGTTAAAAAGGCGATAAAAATGGGAACCATATCTACTTTAAACCAGATTAATGCTAACAGAATGAACGATATGACTGGTGTAGAGCGTAAGGTAACTAAAATAGGTTTTAAAAAAGCATGAAAAGATTGGTTAACCCCGGCTAAAATGCCTAACCCTATTCCTAAGATAAATGATATTGAAAACCCTATCAGGCCTCTTAATATGGTAAGTCCAACTACTGAAGTGAAATTTTTTGAAACAAAAAGTTTTAAGGTTGCTGTCAAAGTAGATTCCGGTGGGGGTAAAATTAGTTCGGATGCATAAAATGATGCAATTATTTTCCATAGTAAAATAAGTAATACTACAGATCCGGCAGTAATTAATTTATTTTTTGATGGTTGATTCATAATCCCCGATTATTGCCTGGGAAAAATACAAATAAAAAGTAAGAATTCCTTATTTTTAAAAAGAAGGCGTTTTGAAATCATTATTGTCCGATAAAAAACAAATAAAATCAAGTCTTCATATCCGGGGGTATTATGATTTTAATATTCCGCGGCATGTTTGTTATCTGCAATGAATGATCTGCGATGCTTGCCGCAGGTTTGGTGGCGGAGCCTTTTATCCCCGGGTTGAAACCCGGGGCTGGTCTCATGGGTTATAATATGTGTTTCTTCGGGTTTAGGAAATTATTTCAACAACCTGATTATTTTTTGTATGACGATTCATGTTTGGATTGGCATTGTCCGGCGAGCCGAAAAACAAGCACAGTGAGCGTTAAAAAAATCTGCTGTTTGAACCGAGCGTTTTGTGCGAGCTCGCCGAAGGCAACCACTGACCGAAGGGAAGTGCAAGTTTAGATTTTTTAGCTCACATCGCGTAGTTTTTCGGGTGAGGCGGGCGTAGCCTTGAATTTCTTT
>DATFIZ010000064.1:0-13447 GCA_035269575.1 Bacteroidales bacterium
CTGCTCCCAAAGCAGGCGCGCTAACCGGGCTACGCTACACCCCGAAAAATTGTATTGTATGTTTTTTAGAACTTATCGCAACCGTTGCCCGAATTGCGGATGCAAATAAAGAAATACTTTTTTAATTTTCAAAATAAAAATACCCTTTTTATTCCCCTCAGGAGAAAATAATTTGACCATCCCGGAATTTATGTCAAACGAATAACTATAGCGCTTGTATTCTTAACGAATTTAAATTATTTTAGCTCAGTGTTTTAATAAATCTTAAAAAATATAATGATGAAGAAGTATAGTTTATTATTGGCCCTTATTCCGTTTATTTTGTTTTCCTGCCAGGAAAAACAAACAGAACAATACTCGATTGAACAGTTCATGAATAACGTGAGTGTATCGGGTAGCAGCTTCTCGCCGGATGAAAGTAAAATTTTTTACAGCAGTAACGAATCCGGGATTTACAATGTTTACGAAATTGGTATCGAAGGAGGTACTCCTAAACAGCTTACGAATCGTGATGAATCTACTTTTATTGTTAGTTGCTTTCCGAATGATGAAAGATTGATAATAACCTCCGATCAGGGGGGAAATGAAATCTATCATCTTTACCTCCGGGAAACCGATGGAACGATAAAGGATATTACGCCCTGGGAAAAGGCAAGAGCATCGTTTGCCGGGTGGAGCCGCGACAGGCAAAGTTTCTTTATCCAAACCAACAAAAGGGATCCACGATTTATGGATCTATACGAAATGGATATCGAAACAATGGAACCTCAGCTGATTTTTCAAAATACTGAGGGGTTCAATATTGGTGCTGTATCTGCCGATAAAAACCTGATAGCCCTATCCCAAACGGTTACCAATCATTACAATAAAATGTTTTTGTACAATCGCGAAAAAGACGAATTGAAAAAACTGAAAGATATTGAAGAAACTGTAAATAATCCGGTTCAGTTTAGCCTCGATGGTGATTATTTGTATTATTTAACCAATGAGGATGACGAGTTTACCTATGCCGTAAAAATGAATCTTGAAACAGAGGAGACAGAAACAGTTTATCAGTCGGAATGGGATGTGATGTATGCTTACCATTCGTATAATGAAAAATATCGGGTGATTGGTATTAATCAGGATGCGCAAACCGTTATAAAGGTTTTTAAGATGAGTACCGGCGAAGAGGTGAATTTCCCTGAGTTTAAAGGACAAAATATTAGTTCGGTAAATATTTCGCAAAGCGAACAATTGATGAGTTTTTATGTTACCAGCTCCAGAAATCCCCGAAACTTATATGTTTATCAATTTGAAAATGGTGATTATGCTCAGTTAACCAATACCTTAAACCCGGAAATCAACCCTGAGTACCTGGTGGATGCAGAGGTAGTGCGTTATGAATCTTTCGACGGACTGGAAATTCCTTCCATTCTTTATAAACCGCATCAGGCATCGGGAAATAATAAAGTTCCTGCGCTGGTTTGGGTACATGGCGGACCGGGAGGACAATCCCGTGTTGGCTATTCAGCGGCTATTCAATACCTGGTTAATCACGGTTATGCAATTATTGCAGTGAATAACCGGGGTAGTAGCGGTTATGGGAAAACTTTTTATGCTTTAGATGACCGCAAACATGGAGACCATGATTTAAAAGACTGTATTTATGCCAAAGATTACCTGGCAAAAACCGGTTGGGTGGATACCAATAAAATTGGAATAATTGGTGGCTCATATGGCGGGTATATGGTAGCTGCCGCATTAACTTTTACGCCCGAAGAATTTGATGTGGGAGTAAATATTTTTGGAGTTACCAACTGGTTAAGGACCTTAAAGAGTATCCCAAGCTGGTGGGAAGCTCAGCGGGAAGCACTTTATAAGGAGTTGGGTGATCCTGCTGTAGACTCTGCTTATCTTTATAAAATATCACCGCTTTTCCATGCCCAAAATATTCAGCGTCCATTAATGGTTCTTCAGGGTGCCAACGACCCACGGGTTTTAAAAGTTGAATCGGACGAAATTGTCGAAGCGGCTAAAGCAAATGATGTGCCCGTTGAATATGTGGTTTTTGACGATGAAGGACATGGCTTTAGAAAAAAAGAGAATGAAATTGAAGCTTATGGTAAGATTCTTGAATTTTTGGAACGTTACCTGAAAGAAGAAGAAATGTAAGGATAAAATACATAATTGATGTTGGTGGCATGGTTTCTTTTAATCATGCCACTTTTTATTGGTGATTGATGAACAATAGCGGTAATTTTGATGAAAATATTTTATAATTCAATAATTAATAGTACATTCGATTTCCGTTTTTAATATTATAGAAAAAAGAGTAAGGATTGTTGTATTGTGAAGTGGTATAAGTATTTTGCCCATCCCTTAGTTGCAGGATTTATTTTTAGTGGCATTGCAATTTTTTCTTTTGCAAAGTTTTATCCGTTTTATTCGTTTGAGGTTAGTGATGGTTACCAGCTAAAACATAACGGAGAAGAATATTATTGTGATGTAAACAACGATGGAAATAGCGAAAAAGTCAGTTATAATAAATTCGATAACTTTTATAATCCATCGATATACCTATATGATAAGGATGGTTTGTTGCAATCGATATGGAATATTTTTGATACACCCGCAAAAAACAGCCGGTTATTCTTTGGCGATTATAATCAAAACGGAATAAAAGAAATTTATGTATTTACACAAAATGTCGATTCTCTTTTTCTTTATGTTATCGATCCACAAGATAATAAAGACTTTCGGGTAAACCGAAAATTTATGATGACTCTGCCGGGTAAGGAAGTTGATTATCAGTTATTTCCTGTTGGATTGATCGATTGTAATTCAGACGCTGATAAAGAGTTCTATTTTGCCCTGACAACCGATCACTCATCATCTCCCGGGAAAATATTTGCCTATGACTTAGCAAATGATTCTTTATTTGAATCGGAAAGTATCGCTGCAAATATTATCAATCATTTAGTTGTTACGGATTTAAATGGTGACGGGAAAAGCGAAATATTAATTTCTACGGAGACCACAAAAGATAATCGTAACGGAACATCAGCTCAACTGCTGGTTCTTAATCATCAACTTGAATATTTTGTTCGTCCCGTTAAAATTAATACAACACCCTCCAGGTTATTTGTAGACGTTATAGAATCCGCTGATGATAAATTTATTGTTGCTTTGAATAGCGGAATAGACGATGATAATACTTTTAACGCATTGTTTTTATTTGATATAAACGGGAATCGTATTGCAGAAAAAAAACTGGATATAAAAACCAATCTGATTGCTTTAGATAGCGATCTTTCGGAAGAATATTTTACTTTATTTTCAGGAAAACAGGTATTGAAAGTAAATCATGAGTTAGAGATATCCGGAAAAAACCGGTTGCCAGGAAAAGGTTCATTACACTATTTAACCACAAAGGATGTGAACAATGACTCAATAAAAGAAATTTGTTTTACCGGAGATAGTTTGTTGTACATTTTTTCATCCGAATTTAAAAAACTGGCTAAAATCAATATTCCGACCCACGGGGAATTAAATCTTACGGTAAAACAATTAAAAGATGATGCAGATAAAATTGCTTATCAGGCCAATGGAAATTTGTATTTAATCTCCATTTTTAAGTCTATAACTCCTTTGTTCAGGTATCTGATTTATTTGGTTATCTTTATTTTTATCACCTTTATGGTTTATCTGATTCATAAATATATGAACAGGTCCTACCTGGTGAAAAGCACCAATTCCGCAGAAAAACATAAAACAGGATACCTTAAGCAACCGGGAAAATCGTACAAAGAAATGAACCGTGTTGCCGAAACTGAAGAAGAATATTATCAACCCGTTGTTGATACGGTAAAAGAAAGTGATGAAAAGCGCTCCGGTTTTAAAAATGTTGTAGAGCAAATAACTAATAAGTATGGATTGACAATAGAAACATCATTTTACCCTTCCGGGGGATGGGATGAAATAAATGAGCAAATTACAGATACTGTTTCACCATTGTTAACGTATATTTTCAGTTCGCTGGCAGACACTGATAAGTCTTTGGTTATACAATTACGAATTGTTCAGCATAAGGATTATTTAAATCTTTTAATTGAATTTCCCGATGCTGATTACCTTGAATTTTTTAAAGAAAATGATGCTGAAGTTCTTAAAATTTTGAATAGCTTACAAGGGAAAACTTCTTACGATTATTCAAATGATATAGGCACTATAGCTTCTATTGATATCCCATTAAAACCTTGTTCAAAAACAAAATCATCAAAAAATACAAAAATTAAAATTGTTATTGCTGAAGATCATGATGTTTCTCTTTTTGGTTTGGTAACCCTCTTTAAAAATAAGTCGGATATTGAAATTGTGGGTACGGCTAAAAATGGAATGGAGGTTTTAAAAATCCTCGAATCTAAAGAGGCTGATATTGTAATCACAGATATTTCGATGCCGGGGATGGATGGGATTGAGCTTGCTGAGCAATTAAAGAATGATTATCCCGACATTAAGGTAATTGTTTTTACCATGTATTTGGAAAACTGGTTTATTGAGCAGCTGCTTAAGCATGGAGCCAAAGGTTTCGTAGCCAAAAACTCTAAAATAAACGAATTGATAGATGCTGTATATCATGTTCGCGGGGGGAGAAATTATTACTGCCCTCAATTTAAGTCAAAATATGGGTTTAATTCTGCCGACAAAAAAGAAATAACGCTGGAAAATCAGCTCGATTCGCTCAATAGCTACGAAAAAAAAATCATGGGTTTCTTTGCTGAAAATTTAACCAAGATAAAAATATCGGAAATATTAAATATTAATATCAAAACCCTTGAAACTTTTATTGCCAATATTATGTTAAAGTTAAATGCAGGGGATAAAAATGAAATTATTCAGATAGCTAAAAAGCAAAAATATATTTCCGATTAATTTTTCACTTTTCCTTGTTTTCGACTATTTTTGTTTTATGAATCGGGATTGATTATTTGAACATGAAAAATCTTTTTAAGCAGGTTGACCAGTTCATCAAAAAAAATGAATATAACGAAGCGTTGGCGCAGTTAAATAAATTAAACAGACAGTATCCGGATAATGTAGAGGTATTGCTTAAACGAGCCGATTTGTTGTATAAGCTTCAAAAGTATACAAATGCATTAAACGACTACAACCAATCGGTCAACAAAGGAGTTGAAAATACAGAGGAAGTGAAAGCGAAAATTGAGATTATCACAAATATTATAAAATATCAGGGAGCAGATATTTATGCATCAACAAACTTGCATAACGATCCCTGGCTAGATGAATAGAATTATGCAGTTAAATTATTTCTCAGAACACCCCGACAATGATTATCTGGGTAGAGTATTTTTATTTATGAAAAGAAATTTTTATCTCTACCTGCCCGATTTAATCGTAATAACTTACCTTATTTTACCTCCTTATTCATGGGAAGAAACTATATATTTAATTTTGATTCTTTTAGTATTATCTCTCCGGGATATCTTTCTGCTAAAATACAGCCGTTATCATTTGGGTGAGTTTGTTGCAATTAACAATGATGTATATCTTAAGATCTTAAAAAAAGGGAAGTTGCATAAACAATACAAGGAGTATATATCCAATATCGATATAGAGATTAATTATCATTTTGCTTTTCCTGTTTTATATATTCTTCGTCAGGATGAGATTCTGTTTAAACAATATGCTACGGGGATATGGTCGGGGAGAAGGATGAAAGAATTTAAAGAATCGTTTTACGACTTTAAAAAGGAACAGGCCATGTGGAAAATGTTTAAGGGGCCGTCTGAAAACTAATCAACCTGTTTGCTGCATTTTATAATTAGAGACACTCCATGAAATTCGATTCGGTATTTATTGATTCTTTAAGGAAAATTGATGCGTCATGGATTGATTTTTTAACCCCACAACATATTAAACTTGTTCGTTCCATTGAAAGCCAGATTATTAAAAACGGCATAGACTATACCCCCTCATCGAATCGTGTTTTCCATTTTTTAACGCTTCCGCTTAATGAGGTGAGAGTTGTCATTCTCGGACAGGATCCCTACCCCCGGAAAGGAGTGGCCACCGGCCGGGCTTTTGAAGTTGGCACCTTAAAATCATGGCACGATAGCTTTAATAATATCTCGTTAAAAAATATTATTCGGGCGATATATTATGCCTATCATCATCAATACTTAAAGTATACCGAGATAAAGGAAAAGCTGGAACATTCCTTTCCTATTTTACCTCCCGGGAAGTTTTTTAAGCGTTGGGAGAAACAAGGCGTTTTATTGTTAAACACCTCTTTTACCTGCGAGACAGGAAAACCCAATAGTCATGAAAGCCTCTGGTATCCTTTCACACAAGAGCTGCTGAGATATATCCATCAAAAAAATGATAGGATTATCTGGTTTATCTGGGGTAATAATGCCAAAAGCATAACCAGCAAAATTAAAATAAACCATAAGATTGAATCGATGCATCCCATGATGTGCTACAACAAACCAGGCAGGGATGATGATTTTTTGTTCGGAAAAATAAATCCATTTGTTGAGACCAAAAATATGATTAACTGGTTAGGGTAATTGATTTTCTTTAAGGTAATTATCAACCAATTGATTGTAAAGCAACATAAGTTCTTTTAACGTTTTATTTGAGGTGTTAAAGGATGTATTTTCAATATTTTTTATGGGTAATACTTTCAATGATGTTCCGGATAAAAAAGCAGCTTCGTAGTTATTAATCTCTGATAACCGGATATTCTGTTCAGTTAACCTGATGTTGTGTTGTTTGCAAATACGAAAAATATTTTTTCGGGTAATGCCTTGTAAAACATCAGCCGAAAAAGGGGTATATATTGTATTTCCTTTAATAAAAAAAATATTTGATCGGCTGCCTTCGGTAATAAAACCTTTGTTATCCAGTAAAATTACTTCAAAAACTTTTGCTTCGGCAATAACATCGTTTGCTTTCTTTCGGGCTTTTATATTAAGTATCTTTGCATTAGGATTGGTTCGAATGGCTTTACATAAACCCACCGGAACACCGTTGATATATTCTTGTGCCGATGGGAAATAGTAAGGGGTAAAGTAGATCAATAGATCCTGTTCTTTTATAATGCCATTGTTTCTAAAATGAATAATTAATTTTATTTTTCCTGTAACAACCCGGTTTTTATCGATTAATGTTTCAATATGATGCTGTAGTTCACTTTTTGTTTCAGTAATTTTTAAATCTAATATTTCGACAGAAGTAAAGAGTCTGTCTAAATGGTCGGTGATAAAAAGCGGTACCTCTTGCTCAACTCGTATGATTTCGTATACCGACAAACCTGTATCGGTAAACGATTCATTGAACGTTGAAGAAGATTTAATCTCTTTATTATGAAAAAAATATTGATGTAAGCATTCCATAGTTCTCAAAGATAAAATTAATACCCCAACAAATTCAGCGTTTTAAATGAATTTATGGTTTATAGACAGATAAAATTTAAAATTATGCTGAATTAAACCTTTCTGATACCTTAAAATCCAATATTTGTTCAATTATGCTATTTTGAAGATTTATAAATATTATTACATTTGTTAACATTTCAACTAAACCTGATATATTTAATCGAAACGAAACACTATGCAACAATTAAACGATTTCTTTCAGAACCTTCATAGCATTCTTGGCGGGCATGAATGGTTTGTTTTCTTTTTAGTGGGTACCGGATTATTTTTCACTATTTATTTAAAATTCCCTCAGCTAAGATATTTTAAACATGCCATAAAAATAGTAAAAGGGAAATTTGACCGCAAAGGAGACCAGGGAGATACTTCTCATTTTCAGGCATTAACCACAGCGCTTTCAGGAACCGTAGGAACCGGGAATATTGCCGGAGTAGCTTTAGCTATTCACTTAGGGGGACCGGCTGCATTATTCTGGATGTTGGTTACGGCCTTTTTTGGGATGTGTACCAAGTTTGTTGAGGTATCCATTTCGCACAAATACCGCGAATTTGATGAAAAAGGTATGGTTGCCGGTGGCCCCATGTATTATATGAAAAAGCGGTTAAATATCAACCTTAAAAGCGGGAAAGTTATTAAAACCGGTAAATGGTTAGGCGGATTTTTTGCGGCTGCCACCATCCTGTCCTCTTTTGGGTCGGGTAGTTTACCTCAAATAAATAGTATCTCGAATTCCGTATTTGCCACCTTTGGGGTAAAACATATTATTACCGGTGCAGTAATGTCGGTACTCCTGGCACTTGTTATTATTGGCGGCATTAAACGGATTGCTAAAGTAACCGAAAGGTTGGTTCCCGGAATGGCCCTTATATATTTAATTGGTGCTTTTGCGGTGATATTTTATAATTACGAGAATATTATTCCTTCGTTTGTTGCTATTTTTAAAGATATCTTTTCAGGTACTGCTGCTATGGGAGGTTTTTTGGGTGCCGGATTTGCGTATACTTTTAATCAGGGAGTGAATCGCGGGCTTTTTTCAAACGAAGCAGGTCAGGGGTCAGCCCCTATAGCACACTCTGCTGCCAGAGCTCACGAGCCGGTTTCCGAAGGGCTTGTTGCTATTCTTGAACCTTTTATCGATACCATAATTATTTGTACCATTACCGGATTGGTATTATTATCATCAGGTGTCTGGAACGATAAAGTAGCTAACCAGTTTCAAAATACAGATATTGAAATTTTAGCCCATACGTATACTGAAGATAACCCACAACAGGTGAAAATGCTCCGAAACCACCTGAATGGAGGAGATAAAGTGGATGCATTTAATGGGGAGTTATCGATTGTTAACGGAGAAATAACCAATGACAATATTACGCTTTTACATGCCCGTTCAATTGCAGAAGATGTGATGGTTTATGAAAAAGAAAATATATTGAATAAAACCGTTTTTAACGGTGATATCCCTGTGGTAGATGGCCGGATTCAGGAGCAGGAAATACCGGTTATTCTCGAAGGAGAATCATTAATTCATAGTGCTCCCCTTACAGCTGTAGCATTTACCCGAAGCTTTTTTGGAAACTGGGGCCAATATATTGTGGCCATTGGGTTAATGCTATTCGCTTTTTCTACAGCTATTTCCTGGTCCTATTATGGCGACCGGTCTGTAACATACTTATTTGGATCAAGATATGTATTTATTTATCGCATGTTTTTTGTAGTGGCCTTTTTTATTGCGTCTTTTACCGATACGACCATTATCTGGAGCTTATCGTTATTAACGGTAGTGTTTATGGCGATACCGAATTTAACAGGCTTATTATTGCTTCATAAAGAAATAAAATCGACCATCAAACAATATTGGGTTGATTTTAAAACGGATCATCCTGAAGAAAAGATTCCTGAAAAAATTAAATAATAGATTTTATTATTCCGTATAAACTTAAACACCCGAATTTTTATCGGGTGTTTTTTTAAGGTTTAAAACCAAATATCATAATATCATCCAGTTGTTCGTATTGATTGTTTACCCAGTTTTTGTAATTTTTCACCAGGATATCTTTTTGTTCTTTCAAAGGTTTATCATGAATCTTAAGGAGCAAGTGCTTGAATCTTCGTGAGCGGTATTTCTTTCCCTTATCACCACCAAACTGGTCAATAAAACCATCAGAAAACAAGTAGAAGATATCATCTTCATGGTATTCTATTTCATGGTTCTGAAAGGGAATCTCAATGGGAGTAATTCCAATGGGATTACGTGTAGCTTTTATTTCTGTCAGTTTATCGTCCCGGATATAATATAGCGGAGTATTGGCTCCCGAATATTGCAATATCTTATTTTCAGTATCAATAATACATAGAGCAATATCCATTCCATTATTAAGTAAATACCCTTCGTCGGTTTTGTTTAACGTGTTTTTTAATTCATATCTTAAAAGTTCTAATGCCTGGCTGGCTTTTTTTATTTCCTTCCTTCGGACAATCTCGTTTAACAGCGATATTCCTAATACACTCATGAAAGCTCCGGGGACTCCATGCCCAGTGCAATCAGCTGCTGCAATTATATTCTTTTGGTTGATTTTTTTTGCCCAGTAAAAATCACCACTAACAATATCTTTGGGTAGATAAAAAATAAAAAAATCGGATAATAATCTTTTTATTGATATTTGATTAGGTAATAAAGCCGATTGTAAGTTTTTTGCATACTGTATACTATCCGTAATTTGTTTTTTTTGAAAAAGGAGTTTATCATGTTGGGTTGATGATATATTTTTTTCCTCGCGATAACTTTTTACCAGGATTGCAACCACAAAGTATATCAGAAGAAATGAAAATAAAAAGGTAATCGTTACATCATAAAATTTAATATTTTCACTTTCATAGCTCGTAATCAGTTCAGGAAATCTTCGTTCTAAAGTAAATAGAACAATAAGATTAATGATAAAAAATGAAATCACAACTACACGATTCCTCCCTTCGGTAATAATTATACCCAGAATTAATCCTAATAAATAAACAAATACTACCGGTCCCTCTGAACCGGCATTATAAAACCAAACAAATGAAAGAATGATGAGTGAATAAATAATAAAAGGGGTGACGAGTGGTTTAAAAATACTTTTTTTACGTGATAAATAGTAAAAAAGAAATAGCACAACACTGGATACTAATGTAAACAGGGTAAGTTGCTTATTTAAATCTAATGCAATGTTGGTTATGGTAGCAAAACTGGCGGCTAAAGCAGAAAAAAGACATACTGAATTAAAAAAACGGTGTTCAAGACTATAATGATCACGACTTCCAAATAAAAGGTCAACATAATTGTAACGGGAGTTTTTTTCCGCAGTGATTTTGTCTTTCGTCATTCGTATGATATCCTGGTTCTTACTATATTCTTTATAGCGTATTAAAAGATAAATTTCACAAGCTAAATTAATTTTTTTTGATTAATAATCAAATGATTATATGATGAATAAAGTTTTCTGGAATATAAATGAATAAATAATAGTGTTGAATAATTTTTTGTCTGAATTATGAATTCACCGGGTTGAGTAAATAATAAAAATGGACTAAAATTTGAGTCCGTTGTACATAAAAAGCCCTTTCAGGGTGAAATATTGGGAAATCAGGGTATAACCCGGAGTACAGGCAACCGCTCAAATCTGCCGTATGGCAGGGGTGTTATCTAGTTGTAATAAACCAGCATGCTGCAAAAAATTATACCTGCTTAGCTTCTGTATTAAAATGGTTGAAAAATATCACCAAGAGCAAAAAATACCATTGCTATAGCTATTAATGAGATGTAAATAATAAAAAATATACCAACAATTTTCCAGAAGTTCTTTTGCATTTTAAATGCAGTTTCAAGTGCATCATAATCATTTAGTTTATATACTTTATTTACCCCATTAGCATATAAGAATAAGAACCTGTTTATGATAAAAAAGATTACTGCACCCACAAGATATAAAAATCCGGCTCCTATACCTATGTTTGATCCACTAAAGGTATTCCCTGAATTCAACATCATTACAAACCCAGCTATAACCATAATCCCACACATAATAAATCCAACAATGCTAACAAACTTCATCCAGGGAGCTGTTTTTTTTAAATAATCATTGGATGATTCTGATAATGAAACATCAAAATTTTTGGCTTCTTCTGTGTTTTTACTTTCGTTTTCCATATTGATTGTTTTTTATAATGAATATTCTTTGTAAATAGTTAATTTTTTGATGATTTGAGTGTTTAATTTCAAATCTAGCGATTTTTTTTAATTATTGCTAAATAATTTTATGTTTTCCCAATTGACAATCAGTCAATTGAATTCGAGGTAAGTGGGGCTTACTTGCAATAACTCCCCATGCTGCGGAAAATTCAGAAACATACCAGAATCCTTAACCGGATATGAATGTTTCACGTAGTTTTGAATGCTCGTCTTACCTTGCCAGCTTACCCATTTTCAACATTCAACATGGTAGGTGTGCGGGAACATATCTACCGGCTGCACTTTGGTAACTTTATACTTTTCTGTGACCCGCCTAGCCGCCTGGAGCGGCTTGGCGGATAAATCAACAGGAATGTTGTTTTATATCCGTTCCAGCAAAACAATGTTTTCGACATGGTAGGTATGGGGAAACATATCTATCGGCTGCACTTTAGTTACTTTATACTTTTCATCCAGCAGGTTAATATCCCGGGACTGTGTCGCAGGGTTGCAGCTTACATAGACTAGTTTTTGGGGCTTTACCTGAATAATCGTTTCTACCACATCTTTATGCATTCCTGCCCTTGGCGGATCGGTAATGATAACATCCGGACTGCCATGTGTAGCGATAAATTCAGGAGTTAGAATATCTTTCATATCCCCGGCAAAAAATGCTGTATTGTTTATCTGATTTATTTCGGAATTGATTTTTGCATCTTCAATGGCTTCAGGAACATATTCTATGCCAATAACTTTCTTCGCTTTGGAAGCTATAAAATTGGCAATGGTTCCGGTGCCGGTGTACAGGTCGTAAACGGTTTCGTTTCCTGTTAAACCGGCAAAGTCACGTGTTTTTGCATACAGGTTGTAAGCCTGCTCCGAGTTGGTCTGGTAAAACGATTTAGGGCCGATTTTAAATTGCAGGTTTTCCATTTTTTCCATGATATGATCATTCCCGCTAAACAATAAAACTTTCTGGTCGGTAATCGAATCGTTGGATTTAGAGTTTACGATATACATCAGTGATGTGATCTGCGGAAATTTATCGGCAATGTATTGTAAAAGACTGTTTATTTTTTCCGGGTCATCATAATAGAAAACAGGAATTACCATTACATCTCCTGTGGTGGATGTTCTTATGATGAGGTTTCTTAGAAATCCTTCCTGCTTGCGCAGATCGAAAAAAGACAGGTTGTTTTTTTCTGCATATTCTTTAAATGCAAGCCTTATCTCGTTCGATGGTTCTTCCTGTAAATAGCAGTGTTTGATATCTACAATTTTATCCCAAAGTCTGGGGATATGAAATCCCAGGGCATTATTATTCTCTATTTTTTCATCGGTATCGATCTCATCCCGGGTAAGCCAACGGTTATTCGAGAAGGTAAATTCCAGCTTGTTCCGGTAATACCTGGTTTTTTCCGAGCCTAAAATATAATCTACCTGAGGAAGATCTACTTTAGCGATTCGTTCCAGATTGTCGATCACCTGCTGGTGCTTAAATTTTAATTGCTCGCTGTAGGGTAACATCTGCCACTTGCAACCGCCGCATATACCAAAATGTTCGCAAAAAGGTTCGGTGCGTATATCCGAATATTTATGAAATTTTACCGGATTGGCTTCCATAAAACTTTTCCGTGATTTGGTGGGTTGGATATCCACAATATCTCCCGGAACGGTTTGTTTTACAAAAACTACTTTATTTTCAATACGGGCAATCGATTTTCCTTCGGCTGCAAAGTCTGTAATTTCTACATTTTCAATCACTGGTAATCTTTTCTTTCTTCGTCCCACAGTATTA
>DATFIZ010000065.1:0-28628 GCA_035269575.1 Bacteroidales bacterium
ACATCGTATTGCCCTTTTACCAGCTGTATTTAGCGGGCAATTTCCCGAAGAGGTGAAAACCACACAAATATATGATGTCTTAATAGATTTAGGTTTTACTGATGTATATGAGGTAGAGCATGGGGTAGAAGAGTTAAAAGATGCCATGCAGGAATTTGCTCAAACTCATCAGGAGAACAAGCCATTAATCTCATCCTTTTGTCCGGCTGTAATTCGTTTAATTCAGGTAAAATTCCCTGCATTAACTGAAAATATTATTTCACTGCATCCTCCATTGGATGTAGCAGCCCTTTATTACAAAAAAATGCTCATGGATAAAGGCATTGATGAGTCTGATATTGGTATTTTTTATGTAACTCCTTGTGCGGCCAAAATTGCAGCTATAAAAAGTCCGGTGGGAAATGAAAATTCTCCAATTAACGGCGTTATTAATATGGATTTTATTTTTAATAAGGTTTATACCAATATCCGTAGAGGAAATTTTCAAGCCGGTCAAAATATAGATAAAGAGCAACTTTCTCCCGAAGGTGTTCTTTGGAGTCTTACCAATGGAGAGATTGATAACATGGAAGGTCGGTGCCTGGCCATTGATGGGGTACATAATGTGATCGACTTTTTAGAAAAGATTGAAAACGAGGAGATAAAGGATGTAGACTTTTTAGAACTCAGAGCTTGTGATGAAAGTTGTGCCGGAGGTGTATTAACCACAAAAAACAGATTTTTAACCGTAGAGCGGCTTAAAAAAAGAGCCAGTCGTTATAAAGAAAGCAACCAATTAATTGCTGAAAAGCAAATTCTAAAATACCATAATTATCTTCAAAAGAATATGAGTATTGGAAAAATAAAGCCACGCTCGATGATGAAACTGGATGAAAATATGGCGGAGGCAATGAAGAAAATGCGACGGGTTAAGGAAATTATGAAATGTTTGCCAGGCGTGGATTGTGGTGCTTGTGGAGCACCTACTTGTCAGGCCTTAGCAGAAGATATTGTACAAGAAAGAGCAGTGATTAATCATTGTATATTTATTCAGAAAATTTTTGAGAAAAAAGGAATTCTGGAATGGGAACAATCACACGATATTATGAAGGAGATATGGGGAGAAGAGAAGTTAAAACGTAAGTGTTAACATAAAAAATGATAGGATCATGAAAGTGTCAGATATAGTTGATAAGTTTAATTTAGAAGTTTTTAGCGGTAAATCAGGGTTAGACAGAGAGGTTAAAGGAGGGTATGTTTCAGATTTATTGAGTGATGTTATGGGTAATTCAAGAGAGGGACAGATTTGGATTACATTACAAACACATAAAAATGTGATGGCCATAGCATCACTCAAAGATCTGGCAGCTGTTATCCTGGTTAAAGGATTTAAGCCAAATGATGATACCGCAGAACAAAGTGAAATAGAAGGCGTACCCGTTTTAGGGACAAAGGAGAATACCTTTGAGATGAGCGGGAAACTGTTTCAATATTTAACCAATAATGAAATTATTTAAGGCTGATTTACATACACACACTGTGCTTTCGCCTTGCGGCGATATGGAAATGAGTCCTTTAAATATTGTACAACAAGCTAAGAATAAAGGTTTAGATATACTTGGTATAACCGATCATAACACAACAAAAAATTGTAAAGCCCTGGAGGAAGTGGCTAAAAAACATGACCTGTTTATTTTAAAAGGGGCTGAAGTTAATACAAAAGAGGAGGTACACTGCCTTGCGTTCTTTGAAAATGATGATGAATTATTTGAATTTCAACAATATATTGAAATACACCTGCCTAAAATCAAAAATGATATTAAAAAATTTGGGTACCAGGTAGTGGTTGATCAAAATGAAAATATCATTGAACAAGTCGATTGGCTGTTGATTTCGGCACTTGATGTAACAATTGAACAAATAGAGGAAAAAGTACACGAACTGAATGGGTTGTTTATTCCTGCCCATATCGACCGTAGCAGGTATTCGGTAATAAGCCAGCTGGGGTTTGTCCCCAATGATTTGAATTTTGATGCATTGGAACTTTCGAAATTTGTTGCTAAAAATAAATTTCTACAAGAAAATAATTATCTGGCAGATTATACTTTTATTCAAAGTTCGGATGCTCATTTTGTAGATAATATCGGGGATATTACAACCAGCTTTCTGATTCAGGAACGCTCATTTGTTGAAATTAGGAAGGCTTTAAAATCTCAAAATAATAGAAAGGTACTTGTAAATGAATAATCTTTCGATGCATATATTAGATATTGTACAAAATTCGATCGCTGGAGGTGCATCCTTTATCGAGATAAGCATTAATGTACAAACGGATAAGAATATTTTTGAGATTACGATTATTGATAATGGACGGGGAATGGATGAAGAGATGCTGAATCATGTTACAGATCCATATACGACCACCCGAACCACCCGAAAGGTTGGTTTGGGTTTACCTTTATTAAAACACACAGCCGAACAGGCAAATGGTTATCTGAAAATCCATTCCGAGATTAATTGTGGAACTGAAGTATATGCAGTATTGCAAAATGACCATATTGACAGGCCTGATTTGGGCGATATCGCAGGAACAGTTGTATTGCTTGCAGCAGCCAATCCTGCAATTGAAATTAAATATATTCATCAGATAAATGATAAACATTATATTTTTGATACCCGGGAAGTTAAAGAGGCTTTAGAAGGTATGCCGATTAATGACCCTAAAATCAGAAACTATTTAAAAGAGATGATCAATGAGAATATCGAAGAGCTATATGTTGTGTAGCATTCAGGTTTTATAACATCTAATTTATAATGATTTTTAATGATGATTACCATAATTTTACCAAATATTTACACAGTAAATTAACTATTTAAAACTATAATTAACATGGCAAAAATCAAAACATTAGCAGATCTAAAAAAGATGAGAGAAGATTTGCAATCAAAGGTAGATTTGAGGGAAAAAGCAGACAGCCCTGAAAGCTACGTTCAGATTAAAGTTGGTATGGCTACCAGTGGCATTGCTTCTGGTGCTAAGGAAATAATGGATTTTTTGATTGAAGCTTTAGAAAAAAGAAACATCGAAGCGGTGGTTAGTCAAACCGGTGATATGGGCTATTGTTTCGCTGAACCTACCATAGAGGTCCAAAAACCGGGCGAAGACCCAATTGTTTTTGGTTATGTAGATGTAAAAAAAGCGGATGAGATTATTGAAAGATATATCAAACGTGGAGAACTTGTGGATGGCATTATTCCACAAAACTATCAGGTAATAGATGATAAAGATAATAAAAAAGCATAAGGAGGATAAACAATGACAAAATATAAAATGCATCTGCTTGTTTGTGGTGGTACTGGTTGCAGAGCTTCAGCAAGCGATTCAATTGTAGAAAGCTTAAAGCAGGAACTTGAAAATAAGGGGTTGTCTGATGAGGTTCAGGTTATTATGACCGGATGTTTTGGTTTCTGTGAAAAAGGGCCTATCGTGAAAGTACTTCCGGATAATACTTTTTATATTGAAGTAAAACCCGAAGATGCTGCTGAATTAATTGATGAGCATATTATCAAAGGACGACAGGTAAAACGATTATTATACAAAGACCCTGAAAAGAAAGAATCCATTGCCGATTCAAAGCATATGGATTTCTATAAAAAGCAAATTCGTATTGCCTTACGAAACTGTGGATTTATCGATCCGGAAAATGTTGATGAGTATATTGGCCGGGATGGTTATATGGCCCTTGGAAAATGTATCAATGAAATGACTCCCCAGGATGTAATTCAAGTGATTAAAGATTCTGGATTACGTGGTCGTGGTGGAGGTGGATTCCCTGCCGGATTAAAATGGGAAATAGCATCCAAAAATGATGCCGACCAGAAATATGTGGTTTGTAATGCCGATGAAGGTGACCCGGGAGCATTTATGGACCGTTCAATCCTTGAAGGGGACCCCCATGCCGTACTTGAGGCCATGGCTATTTGCGGATATGCAACAAACGCTACCAAAGGGTTGATTTATATCCGTGCCGAATATCCGCTGGCTATTAAACGCCTGAAAATAGCTATTGACCAGGCCCGTGAATACGGATTATTAGGGAAGAATATTTTTGGCTCTGATTTTGAATTTGATGTGGAAATGCGATACGGTGCAGGAGCATTTGTCTGTGGTGAAGAAACAGCATTAATCCACTCTATGGAAGGTTTACGGGGAGAACCAACCATTAAACCTCCTTATCCTGCTGAAAGTGGATATCTTGGTAAACCTACCAATGTAAATAATGTGGAAACTTTTGCCAATGTTCCGGTAATTATTAATAAAGGAGCCAACTGGTTTACTAAAATTGGTACCGAAAAATCGAAAGGAACAAAAGTTTTTGCCCTGGCAGGAAAAATTAATAACGTAGGGTTAATTGAAGTTCCAATGGGAACAACCTTACGCGAGGTTATTTTTGAAATTGGAGGCGGTATAAAAGACGGGAAAAAATTTAAAGCCGTGCAAACCGGAGGTCCGTCAGGAGGATGTTTAACCGAAAAACATCTGGATACCCCAATTGATTTTGATAACCTGATAGCAGCAGGTTCAATGATGGGTTCCGGAGGAATGATTGTAATGGACGAAGATGATTGCATGGTTTCGGTATCGAAATTTTATCTTGATTTTACCGTTGAGGAGTCCTGTGGAAAATGCTCTCCCTGCCGAATAGGTAATAAACGTCTGTACGAGTTATTAGACCAGATTACCAAGGGAAAAGCTACAATGGATGATTTACAGCGATTACGCAATATGTGCGAAGTAATTAAGGATACATCGCTTTGTGGTTTAGGTCAGACATCTCCAAATCCAATTTTATCTACATTAGATAATTTCTGGGATGAGTATGTGGCACACATTAAAGATCATAAATGTCCTGCCGGACAATGTAAAGATTTGATGAAGTATGTTATCATCGAAGAAAATTGTGTAGGCTGTACAGCTTGTGCAAGAGTTTGTCCTGTTGGAGCTATTAGCGGGGAGAAAAAACAAGTTCACTATATTGATCCTTCAATTTGTATCAAATGTGGTGCTTGTATCGAGAGATGTAAATTTGATGCAATCATTGTAAAATAATTAAACGATTTAGGACGATGGAAAAAGTAAAATTAACAATAGATAACAAGCAGATAGAAGTAGAAAAAGGGACTACTATCTATAAGGCTGCAAAACAATTAGGAATTGATATCCCGGTGCTTTGTTACATGAACCTCGAAGATTTAGGGATTGAAAACAAACCCGGAGGATGCCGTATTTGTGTGGTTGAAGTGGAAGGTGGAAGAAACCTGGCTCCTTCATGCTCAACCAAGGTATGGGATGGAATGGTTGTAAATACACATTCTATGCGTGTAATTAATGCCCGCCGAACCGTAATGGAGTTTATCCTTTCTGATCACCCCAAAGATTGTTTAACCTGTGCGAAATCAGGAAATTGCGAATTGCAGGATATGGCCGTAAAATTAGGTATCCGTGAAGTTCCTGGTGAGGAATATGCAGAAATGTCTGAGTATAAAATTGATTTTTCGCCTTCATTAATTCGCGACCTGGACAAATGTATCATGTGTCGTCGTTGCGAGATGATGTGTAACGAATTTCAGACCGTAGGTGCATTATCAGCATTCAACAGAGGATTTGAAGCAGCTGTAGGCCCTGCTTTTGAAATGGATATCGAGCACTCACCATGTACTTATTGCGGACAATGTGTTGCAGTTTGCCCGACCGGTGCATTAACCGAAAAAGATCATACAAGAGATGTAATTAATGCATTAGCTGATCCAACAAAAACAGTAATTGTGCAAACAGCCCCGGCTGTTCGTGCTGCACTGGGCGAAGAATTTGGATTAGAAGCAGGTTCTCGTGTAACCGGCGAAATGGTTGCTGCACTTCGTCGTTTAGGATTCGATTATGTTTTCGATACTGATTTTGCTGCTGACTTAACCATTATGGAAGAAGGTACAGAATTGTTGGATCGTTTAACCAAGCATTTAAATGGCGATAAAGAAGTAAAACTTCCAATTCTTACTTCATGTTGCCCTGCATGGGTTAGTTTCTTTGAGCATAATTTCCCTGAGATGAAGGATATCCCCTCATCAGCACGTTCTCCACAGCAAATGTTCGGATCTATTGCGAAAACATACTTTGCCGATAAAATTGAGGTTAAACGTGAAGATTTAGTTGTGGTTTCTATCATGCCTTGTTTGGCTAAAAAATATGAAGCACAACGCGATGAGTTTAAAGTGGATGGAAATCCGGATGTTGATTTCTCTATTTCTACCCGTGAATTAGCTCATCTGATTAAAGAGGCTAACCTTGATATTAAAACATTGCCTAAAGAAGAGTTTGACACACCATTAGGTGAATCAACCGGAGCGGGTGTTATCTTTGGAGCAACGGGTGGTGTTATCGAAGCAGCTACACGTACTGCTTACGAGTTACATACCGGTAAAAAAATAGAAAATATTGACTTTAAACAGTTGCGCGGTTTGGAAGGTATACGAAAAGCAACCGTAGATTTTGACGGTACTCCAATTAACATTGGTATTGCCCACGGATTAGGAAATGCACGCAAACTACTCGAAGATATCAAAGCCGGGAAATCAGAATTCCATGCCATAGAAATTATGTCTTGCCCGGGTGGTTGTATTGGTGGTGGCGGACAGCCGTTGCATCATAGTGACTCAGGTATTTTAAAAGCACGTATGAAAGCTATTTACGAAGAAGATGCTGATAAACCCATCCGCAAATCGCATGAGAATCCTTATATTATTAAATTATATGAAGAGTTCTTAGGCAAACCTATGAGTGAGAAAGCACATCATTTATTACATACATGCTATTTTGACAGAAGCCGTAAAGTTGAAATTAGTTAATGAGATAATTAAACCTGGAGGAAAAATAAATGTCACATATAAAAGTAAAAATAAAAGAAAAAGACTCAAACACCATCAAAGAGATTTGTAAGTCTTTTAACAACGAACCGAATGAGTTAATTAATGTGTTGCACAAAACACAGGAACATTTTGGATACCTTCCTGCAGAAGTACAGGAAGTCGTAGCACAAGAGATGAATGTTCCGGTAGCGAAGGTTTATGGTGTAGTAACTTTTTATTCGTTCTTTACCATGCTACCCAAAGGGAAATATCCTATTTCAATATGTACCGGGACCGCTTGTTATGTTCGTGGTGCGGATAATGTGTTGCAGGAGTTCAAGCGTCAGTTAGGCATTGAAGTAGGTGAAACAAGCGAAGACGGTGAATTTTCATTGAGCTGCTTACGTTGTGTTGGAGCTTGCGGATTGGCACCTGTTGTTTTAGTGGGTGACAAAACCTACGGTCGTGTAGCTCCCGACGGCGTTAAAGCAATTCTTGACGAATATAAAAAATAATAGTGCATTGGATAAAATTTTTGAGGTTGATAATTAAATTTGGTTAAGTTAATTATAGTTTAGGGTTAAATTTTTAATAGGATTCAAACCCATATATAAGCAATTTACTTTCAAAAATTATCCAATATATTAAAGCACCTCTCCCTTAACAGGGTTGAGGTGCTTTTTTTTATTTTTTACTTTTTAAAAGTAAAATCCACACACTCGTAGTTTACTGGTTTGTAGTATTTTTAAGAGTGTGTGCCAGACTAATATCTAAGATTCTTTTATTGAAAATAAGTCTAGAATATTAATTATACTCTTGTTATTGCATTAATGTTTTGAGATTGTCTATCTGCAGTTTCTTTTAAAAGGTTTAGACTATTTTTCAATGAATCTTCTCCACCTTTTACCTTTAACAATTCAGCATTTGTTAATTTCTTAATATTTGATTGTAATTTTTTCATAGCGGTATGTTTTTAGCATTAGTTTATGTTAAACAAGTTATGAATAAATGCAAAAAACAACCAATAATTCATGAATTTTTTAAGATCTATTATTTTGTATATCTATTAAGTTTGTATAAATATGTGTTTTATAAACAGGTGTTTACATTAATAATATTTTTCCGTAACTTGTTTTTTTATAGTTAACCTTAACCTCCCCGGATATGAAAACACTTAAAACCCTGCTGGTTTTCTTACTAACTATATTATGCTTTCATTTTTCTTTTGGGCAGGATAATGCTGAAGATTCTGTTTTAGCTAAAAAATACTTTGATAAAGCTATAATATATATGAATAGAACAGAATGTGACAGTGCTATTCAATATTTTAAAAAGGCTTCTTTTATTTATCAAGAATCAGAAATGTGGCAGCATTATTTATATAATGAAATTTTTATAGCTGAATGTTTTAATATGAAAAATAATTTTGGTGAAGCATATTCAGTTTTAATCAAAGCTATAGGCAGGTCAAAAAATAATTTGAATCAGATAGATACAACAATTGCCAGGGCTTATAGTTCCTTAGCATTAACTTATTATAGATTGGGGGAAAAAGATTCAACTTTTTTTTATATTGAAAAGTCATTAGAAATTAAAAAGAAGGCTTTAAAAAAAGATGACTTGGATGTTGCTGAATTGTATCGTATTCTTGGAGTCTTGTATGATGAAAATGGAGAGTATGATTTAGCCTTAAAGTATTATATGAGTTCACTAAAGATTAAAAAGGAAGTTTTTACCGAAATGCATGAGGAAGTTGCTGCTATTTATAATAATTTAGGAAATACTTATGATAATAAAGGAGAATATGATATAGCTCTTGATTTTCATAAAAAATCTTTAAATATAAAACAGAATATAATTGGTGATTTAAACATAGCTACTGCAGATTCATATAATAATATTGGTGTAGTTTATAAAAATAAGGGGAAGTATGAACTAGCTTTAGAATATTATATGAAATCACTCGATATTAAGAAACAATTGCTTGGAGATAAGAGCCCTGAAATTGCAATAGCTTATAATAATATTGGGAATGTTTTTGATAAGAAGCAGAATTTTATTCAATCTATAAAATATCATAAATTAGCATTGGACTTAAGATTAGAGGTGCTGGGTGATAAACATCCTTATACTGGTATTTCATATTTAAATTTAGGAACTACTTATGCGAATGATGAAAATTATAAGCTTGCTTTATTTTATTTCCAAAAGGCACATACTATTTTTAATAGTATTTTGGGAGAGATACACCCGATAATAGCTATGACATTCGATAACATAGGTAGTTCTTATTTTTATTTGGATAGTATTCAAACAGCATATAATTATTATTTAAAAGCTTTAGAAATTAAAAAGAGTATATATGGGTTAAAACATCCATCCATTGCCTTTTCATACAATTTTATTGGGAAAATATTTTTTGAATTAAATAACTATCATTCAGCATTAGAATATTTTCAGAAAGCATTAATTGCTAACAGTAAAGAGTTTGTTGATGAAACAAATATATATAGTAATCCCAAACTAGATAATTATTTTAGTTCAACTTACTTTATTGAATCATTATGTGAGAAAGCGAGGACATTCATTAAAATAGCGAATCAAACAGAAAAAGATCGAGGTGAAAATTTAAGGTTTGCATTTCAAACGTATCAACTTTGTGATACCTTATTAAATAACTTAAGATATTCTTCTTTACGAAAGTCTGATAAAATAGAGCTTGGTAGAATTGCAAATGATATATATGATTATGCAATGGATGTTTGTATACAACTTTCTGAAATCCAGGATGAAAAATATGATTATTTTATAAACAATGCCTTTTATTTCTCAGAACGGAATAAATCCTCTGTTTTACTGGAAGCATTGGCAGGAGCCGAAGCACAGAAATTTTCCGGTATACCAGATTCTTTACTACAAACAGAACACAATCTAAGTAACGAAATTGCCCTTTATAAAAAACTGTTGGCAGAACAACCCGATAGTGCAAAGGAAATAAAGTTCAGGGATAAACTTTTTACTGCTAATCGCCAATACGATGCATTAATTAAAACCTTTGAAAATAATTATCCCAAATACTTTGAGTTAAAATATAATCAAGAACCTGCAAGTGTTAAAAATATTCAAGGTATTCTGGACAAAAAAACCGCTATGATATGCTATTTTGCAGGAGAGAGCGCAACCACTATTTTTACCATAACCGAAAATAATATGGATATTACAACGGTTCCAACCATTAAAAATCTGGATGATACCATTAAAAATTACCGTTCTGGATTAATTTATACGGCCAGTTCAAGATTTGCAGCTATATATAAAAGGCAGGCCTATGAATTCTATCAAAAATTAATACCCCAAAATATAGATCCCCAAATTGAAAACCTGATCATTATTCCCGATGCTGAACTAAGCATGATCCCTTTTGAAACGTTCATTACCGAAGAAGCAGGAAGCAAAGATTGGAATGAACTTTCTTATTTGATCAAAAAGTACAATGTTTCGTATTCTTATTCAGCCAATTTGTTTTACAAAACATTTCCCAAAGAACGATTTAAAGAAATTGAAACCACCGAATTAAATGATTGGCTGGCATTTGCCCCTGTTTTTGATGATTCCAATACCGCAGGGTTAACATTAAGAACCAGGGAGCTGTTGCAAGCCTTTGATTCTGAAATGGATGACACCCTGGGGGCAAGAGGAAGGCTGCTGGATGGTGATTATATAAGTCCCCTGCCCGGAACAGAAAGTGAAGTGGAAGCTATTTTCAGAGAATTTGACGAAAAAGGAAAAAAAGCCCTGGTGCAAATCAAGAAAAAGGCCAATGAAGATTTTGTGAAATCCGGTAAATTAGCAGATTATAAATATTTGCATTTTGCTACCCATGGTTTTGTAAATACTAAAAAACCCGAGCTGTCAGGCATGTTTTTAGCACAGGACTCAACCTTGAATGAAGATGGGATTTTGTACCAGGACGAAATTTATAACCTGGATTTAAATGCTGATTTAACAGTATTATCCGCATGCGAGACAGGACTGGGACAAATCAAAAAAGGAGAGGGGTTGATTGGGTTAACAAGAGCTCTGTTGTATGCCGGCAGCAAAAATATTATCGTTTCGTTGTGGAAAGTAGCCGATGAGTCTACTTCCGATTTGATGATCGATTTTTATAAGCATTTATTGGAGGAAGACCAGAAAACACCAGAATTTTCAAAAGCATTACAACAAGCAAAACTCGAAATGATAAACCAAGGGAAATATGCACATCCGTTTTACTGGTCCCCTTTTATTTTAATTGGGAAATAGTTCATCTTTTATAAGAAAAAGATTATTCGTCATTTAGTGAAATTCTGCTATTTTTGTCCGTAATCAGAATACAGAAAAATTCATGATTTATATTGCTTTTTGGAGTTTTGCTTGTGAGCGTTATAAAAAAACACAGGCTTCTTTTGAGTTGGTATCCAAAAATATTTTTTGATACAAAATTTTATCCAGAATAATCAATTCAATCCATATTAAATGTTTAAGCAGTAAGTTTTTTTCTATACTAAAATCTTCCAGTCAATTAACAAATTAGCAACCTTGACTTTGGTATCAATCTTTACTACCTTTGTTTTAAGTCGCTGATTATCAATTGTTTTTTACACTTAAAATCCTTTGACATGAAAACCACCAAAGCAATACTTGTATTCTTAGTGATTATGCTAAGCGCAAACGTTTCTTTTGCACAGAATCTAACCGCCGATACTACCCGGGCCAATAAGTATTATGAAATGGCAGATAGTTGCCTTGAAGCCCGGCAACTAGACAGCGCACTGTTTTATGCCGAAAAAGCGCAAAAGCTATACATCAAACACCTGGGTGAAAACAGCTTAAAAAATGTAAACTGTTTACATACGATTGGTTTAGTAAATTATTATGCTTCAAAATATGATGAGGCATTAAAATATTGGTTAAAAAAGCTTGAAATAGAATTAGAGCTCCTTGGCAAAAACAATACTTCTGTAGCAACTTCATATAGCAATATCGGTCTTGTTTATGCTAATAAATCTGAATACAACAAAGCCCTGGAATACCATCTTAAGGGCTTAGAAATCAGATTAGAAATTCTCGGTGAAAAGCATACTCATCTAGCAATTTCTTACAACAATATCGGTCTTGTTTATGCTGATAAATCAGAATATGATAAGGCATTGGAATATTATTTTAAAAGTTTGAAAATCAGATTAGAAATCCTTGGCGAAAAACATCCTTCTGTAGCGGATACATATGGCAATATCGGGATTGCTTATCGGCAAAAGGCCGAATATGAAAAAGCATTAGAAAATTACTTTAAGGGTTTGGAAATTAGATTAGAAATCCTCGGCGAAAAACATCCTTCTTTAGCGAGGTCATATGGGAATATCGGCAATATTTATTGGGATAAATCCGAATACGATAAAGCACTGGAATATCATTTTAAAAGTTTGGAAATATATCAAGAATTCTTTGGTGAAAACCATATTTCTGTAGCAAGTTTATATGGCAATATCGGGGTAGTTTATAGGCAAAAATCCGAATACGACAAAGCGTTGGAATATTTTTTAAAGGGCTTAGAAATCAGATTAAAACTACTGGGTGAAAAGCATCTGCATGTAGCAGGTTCATACAATAATATCGGTCTTGTTTACGAACAAAAGTCTGAATACGACAAAGCATTAGAATATCATTTTAAAAGTTTGCAAATCAGATTAGAGCTCTTTGATAAAAACCATCCTTCTGTGGCAAATTCATACAACAATATCGGTCTTGTTTATGCTAATAAGTCCGAATACGACAAGGCCTTGGAATATTATTTTAAGGGTTTGGAAATATTTAAAGAGATTCTTAGTGAAAACCATACTTCTGTAGCAACTTCTTATATGAATATTGGGAATGCTTACGCTAAGAATTCTGAATACGACAAAGCATTGAAATATCATTTTAGTGCTTTGGAAATTAAGTTAGAAATCCTGGGTGAAGCGCATACCGATGTATCAAGTTCATACAATAATATCGGGAATGTTTATACTGATAAAGGTGAATACAACCTAGCATTGAAATATTACCAAAAAGGAGTTGCCAGCTGTTTGCGGAACTTTAATGATACAACCAATGTTTATTCGGTTCCCGTAATAGATGATTACCTGGATTGGAGTGAACTATTAAAGGCACTACAAGCAAAAGCCAAAATATTTGCGCACCATGCTAAAGACCTGACAGACTTAGAAGAACCTGCCGGCCTTGAGCTTGCACTGCGCCACTACCAGGCGTGCGATACCTTGATAGGCCTGGCGCGCCGTGAAATAAGCACAAAATCAGACAAACTGGCTTTGGGCGAGAAAATTGTCGATATATACCACGAAGCGGTTGATGTCTGTATGAAACTTTCTGACAATGAAGACCGGGAAAATGCTGAACGGTACAAGGAATTAGCCTTCTACTTTTCCGAAAAAAATAAATCGTCTGTATTGTTAGAAGCCCTGGCAGGTGCAGAAGCCCAAGAGTTTGCAGGAATACCGGATACTTTACTTCAAAAAGAAAAAGCATTGCAAACAGATATAGCCTTGTACAAAAAGTTGCTTGCAGAAAAACCCGACAGCGCAAAACAAAAATTGTTCAACGATAAGTTGTTTACAGCCAACCGTGAATACGAGTCCCTGATAAAAACGTTCGAAAATGAATATCCGGAATATTTTGAGTTAAAATATAATCAAGAACCTATCGGTGTTGTAGAAATTAAAAACAGGCTCGATGCCAAAACCGCTATGATCAGCTATTTAAAAGCCGACAGTACCATTACCATTTTTACCATCACCCACGATAATTTGGATATCAAAACGGTGACTGCCATGGATAATTTTGCCGATACCATTCAATATTACCGTTATGGTTTGATTTATACCACCAGCTTACGTTATGCAAGGATGTATAAAAAATATGCTTACCGCTTCTATCAGAAGCTTATTCCATATCATCTCTCCGGAGAAATAGAAAACCTGATCATTATTCCCGAAGCCGGTTTGAGCATGATCCCTTTTGAGACTTTTCTTACAGAGGAAGCAGAAGACAAAGACTGGAAGGAACTTTCATATTTGATTAAAAAATTCAATATTTCATATTCTTACTCAGCCAACCTGTTTTATAAAACGTTTCCAAAGGAAACAGACATGCAGGTTGAAACCACCGACTTAAATGATTGGCTGGCATTTGCCCCTGTTTTCGACGATTCCAATACTGCAGGTTTAACATTGAGAACAAGGGAGCTGTTGCAAGCGTTTGATTCTGAAATGGACGATACCCTGGGGACAAGAGGGAGACTGATGGAAGGTGATTATATAAGCCCCCTTCCCGGAACAGAAAGTGAGGTAGAAGCTATTTTCAGGGAATTTGACGAAAAAGGAAAAAAAGCCCTGGTTCAAATCAAGAAAAAGGCCAATGAAGATTTTGTGAAATCGGGTCAATTAGCAGATTATAAGTATCTGCATTTTGCTACCCATGGATTTGTAAATACAGATAAACCTGAACTGTCGGGCATATTTTTAGCACAGGATTCAGCATTAACCGAAGATGGGATTTTGTACCAGGGAGAGATTTACAATTTGGATATGAACGCCGATTTAACGGTGCTTTCTGCCTGCGAAACCGGGTTGGGAAAAATTAGAAAAGGTGAAGGATTGATAGGTTTAACAAGAGCCTTGCTTTATGCAGGGAGTAAAAATATTATTGTTTCTTTATGGCGGGTGTCAGACGAGTCCACATCCGATTTAATGATCGGTTTTTATAAAAACCTGTTAGAAGAAAATAAAGATCAAAAGGAATTTTCGAAAGCATTAAAACAGGCTAAATTAAAATTGATTAATGAAGGCTCCTATGCGCATCCGTTTTACTGGTCACCCTTTATTTTGATTGGGAAATAGTTTATTTTATCAGATATTGAATTTTTTGCTTTTTTAAAATTCTGCTATTTTTGTCCGTAATCAGAATACAGAAAAATTCATGATTTATATTGCTTTTTCACCGCACTACCACCATCCGTTACCCAAAGGGCACAGATTTCCTATGGATAAGTATTCCCTGATTCCACAACAATTGATTTCCGAAGGAACTTATTCAAAACAAAACTTTTTTGAACCGAAATTACCAGAAGATGATTTTATTGTACTTGCTCACAGCAAAGATTATATCAATAAATTAAAAAATAATAATCTAACCAGAGCCGAAGAAAGGCGAATTGGTTTTCCTTTCAGTCCCGGATTATTAAGGCGTGAAGAATTGATATGTACCGGAACTACCCGGGCCGCTTTAATGGCTTTGGTAAATGGGGTTTCTTTTAATGTAGCCGGCGGCACCCATCATGCACACCGCGATTTTGGCGAAGGTTACTGTTTATATAACGATATTGCTGTGGCTGCGCAATATTTATTAACCCATAACAAAGTGAAACAAATTTTAGTGGTTGATTTGGATGTACACCAGGGAAACGGAACGGCAAATATTTTTAAAAATGAATCCCGGGTTTTTACCTTTAGCATGCATTGCCATAATAATTTTCCGTTGCGTAAAGCAACATCAGATTTGGATATTCCATTGGAGCATTATACCAAAGATGATGAATATTTTAAAATACTAAAAGACAATTTACCTCCATTAATTGAAAAGATAAACCCCGATTTTATCTTTTATCAATCGGGCGTTGATATTTTGGAAAACGATAAAATCGGAAAGTTGAGTGTTACCAAAAAAGGATGTGCAGCGCGTGATCGTTTGGTCTTTGAACTGGCGCATAAATATAGTGTTCCCATTACAGCCTCCATGGGTGGTGGTTATGCCGATAATTTGGACGATATTGTTGACGCACATTGTAATACCTATAGAATTGCTAAAGAAATATTTATATAATTATGGAAAAAATAAAAAAAGAACAAACCGGTGGGATTGTATTTTTTCAGAGTAAAAATCTTGCCAAAATATCAAAATTTTATATCGAAAAAATTGGCTGTAAACTTTGGATAGACCAGGGTGGGTGTCATATTCTGCAATTTGAGAATATGCTGATTGGTTTTTGTCAGCGGGAAAAAGCAGATACTGAAGGGATGATTACTTTTTATTATCCTTCGCACGAGGAAGTGAATCAAATGTACAGACAGTTAAAAGATATTGCACAGTCTGAACCCAAAGATAATCCGGATTATAAAATATATCATTTTTTTGCCAAAGACCCGGAAGGTAGAAATATTGAGTTTCAGTATTTTTGGGAAGAATAGCTAGATAAACTTCATACTAACCTCTTTCAAAAACTTTTCTTCCAAAGTCTCGGCTATTCGGCGTACAACAGTTCTCCGGATTTCCAATTCTACAGGCAGGTTCGGATCCTGGTGGGCAATGTTTATTCTGGTTCCTATAATAAAATGGATTTCATCACTCTCTTTCAATAGTTTAACAATTTGGTCGGCAGGTCCTTTACCCAAAATATAGTTGTTGTTATATACTTTAAGTATTTCGTGCACTTTGCTAAGCGTTAGAATTCCTTCGGTTACCAGATCTATCCCGGGCATATAGGCTATAGGGGGCAGATCCGGATCGTGAAATTCAAAGCTGTCTTCAATATCAAGTTCTAATTCCCGGGCAATGATATCAGCAGTAGTTGCTCCACAAAGAATTTTCTTCCCTTTGAATTTTTTTACCTCCTGTGCCAGCTTTTTATCTTTTTCCTTCTCATAGGGCGGCCCTGTACAGATTAATAATTTTCTTGGTTCACGAAAGTAAATAGAGGCACAACTGGTATCATCTTTTGCATGGTAGCCATCGTTTTGGTAAGCCATATTCACTACTTTCCCAGCAAGTTTATTGGCTGAAATATCCGGGTTGTTTTTGATTAATCGATGGGTGAACTGGGTTAAGTTATCATGGCCCCAGCCAAAAGGATATTTATGGCTTCCCATTCCCGATTGGGTAATTCCGTCGCTACAGGAAATAATCCGATCTTCTTTTTGAGCATAGAAAGTACAACTTTTTAATTCTTTACCTGTGTTTTTGTCGCTTTCGAGAATTATACATTTCCATTCGGGATTAAAAATTTCGTTATCTCTGAAAATTATCGTTTCCGGATTATCATATTCTAAAATAGTAGTTTTTCCATCAACTTCGATATCTATAATGGTAAAGGTAGAATAGCTAATTTGGCGTTGGCTGCAAACAGGAAGAGTATTCATTATAATTTCCGCGATACGGTTAACATCCTTATGTTCGCGGGTAAAATTTAAAGCCATCTTGGATGTTAAGGTTGCTAGCATATTTGCTTTTACGCCATGCCCCATACCATCCGATAAAACAATAATAATCCGTTCTTCGGTTTTTATGCGTTCGGATAAAAAAACATCTCCACAAATGCGTTCGCCTTCATGATTTTTTTGTTGGCAATCGACTTCAATGTAGAATTGATGTTTCATTCCTCCCCTTTGTTAAACGTTTTATATAACTCAATAATTGAATTAAGCATTTGTTCTGTTTCTGAAGCACCTTCTCCAAGTAAAAAGCCTATTTTCTGGACCATTGCCAGATTTTTATCAACAACTTCTGTAACGCGTTTAATTACTTCTTCTTTTCTTACCTCTGGAGCATACATATCACGAAATACCGCACCAACAATTTTGTTCTTTCGAATGGTAAATACCGAAAGATTTAATAATTGTTCATCTAAATGAATATCTCGGTTTAGAATATTTTCGTTAGTAGAAAAGACATGATTAAATAAATTATAAATATTGAATGGGAGTAACGTTTTTAAGTCGGCCCCAACAAGTCCGGGGATTATCTCATTAATAGCATCCGCTTCCTCACCCAGTAATTCGATAAAACTGTTATTGGATTGAATGATTTTTAGATTTTGATCGATAATAACAACTCCAGTAGGGAGCTTTTGTAGCATGGTATTGATAATATCTGAAGCTTCTTGTGCAGATTCTTTCTCTTTTTGTGCTGTTTGCTCCGATTCTTTAAGCGCTTTTTGCGTTTGAGCTAATTTTTCATTGGTGGTTTTCAGCGCCTTAATGTAATCCTGCCTGTTTCGTAAGGTAAATGTAAGACACATATCAATTCTGGCTAATCCTTTGGATACTGCTATGGCAAAATCTCTGCAGGTATTGTATCCGCATGCGCTACATCCTAAATCAGGATCATTGTCTTTTTTTCCAATGGCTTTTAGTACTTCTGTAATTTGCTCTTCTGAAGGAGTTTTTATACGTTGATCATCATTTTTAAAAGTTCTCGAATAATCTAAATCCCAATATCTTTTAATTTCCTGCTTCCATTTTTCCAGGTCAAAGTTATTTAATCGTTTATTAGCATATTCAGCAACTCGTGTATGTCTGATGAATTTTTCTCCGCGTCTTGATGTGCCAGGACCCATTAAACATCCTTCACAGTAGTATAAGTTAAAATGTTTCTTTATCGTATCAATATCTTTATGAAATTGTTTTGCTGCATTTAGCATATTATATTTCCCCTCGGCTGTAATAACTTTTCCCTCAAGTAAATCTTCACTAATGTTTGCAGCTTGCAGCAACCCATTGGCAATAGGAAACAGGGAACCTTTATAACCTATGGGTGGGTCAAATTCAGAATATTCAAGGGTGCTTTCGTGAATTTTAAATTCTTCAAAAAGCTTCCGCAATTCAATAAACGTAAGTACTGAATCAATTTTTCCATCATTTTTATAGAGTAATGCTTCATTTTTGCTTTCAATACAAGGGCCAATATAAACTATTTTAATAGAATTACCGTATAGCTTCCTTGCTATTTTAGCGGTAGCTACCATTGGGGAAACTAATGGAGCAAGATTTTCAATGAGCTCGGGTTGGAATTTCTGGATGTGTGATACAATGACCGGACAAGCTGTAGAAATATAATACTTGCCTTTGAAATTATTGAACAGTTCAGCATATTTAAGTGATATGATGTCAGCGCCAAATGACACTTCATTGACATAATCAAATCCGAGAAATTTGATCATTTCCACAAACTTGCGATAGTCTGTGATATCATGAAATTCGCCCGAAATACTTGGGGCAACAATAGCCACTTTTTTAGCATTCGATTGAAGAATTTTCTTGGTTTCTTCTTTTGAATCCCGAAATCGAATAGCATCTTCAGGACAAACGGTTGTGCAACTACCACACCCAATACAGCGTTCCGGTATTACCCTTGCATAATCTCTGTTAACTTTTACTTCAATGGCATTTACCGGACAAACTCGTACACATGAATAGTTTAAGTTACATTTTTCTTTAATAATTTCTACAATGGGCATTTGTTCTCAATTTCGTGATATGGTATAAAGTTATCAAAATCAATCGGTACTAAAAATTTTGTCCAGTAAATAAATAATATTATCAGGAGAAACACTTTGGTATTCTTTATCGTCTACTTTTAATGTAGGCCCGTTTTCACAATTCCCAAAACAGTGGCTTCCATGAAAATATACTTTATCTTCCAGTTGATGATCTTTTATGTATTTCTTTATAATTTGAACCGTTTGTTTATTGCCTCTTGAAAAACAAGAACTTCCAAGACATATAATAATTTCTTTTTTCATTAAATCCTCCTTAAAAACATCAATTCTGCAATTATTATAGCATTTTAGACTTCAAAATTAATCATTTATTTTCATCGCACAATCTAATTTTGTTATCTGAAGATAATGATTATATAGTATGTTTAGTCAAATTACTTTTTAAGTATTTTATTTTAAGTTGCTTAGTGTAAAGTGACGCTTTAGAATATATGTTATATAATATATATAAATATTCAAATAGTTTTTTTTTGTTATTATGCCCTCTGAGCGCTTAATTGACTGAAAAAAATGTTTTGAAATGGAATTTGGGGCTTCTTTCTATTGTTAATAAAATAACAATGTTTATTTATTAACACATAAATTTGTATATTTGTGAAAATAGTTTATCAAAGGAATATAACTTGCTATCATTATGCAGGAAATTGAAAAAATACTTGATCAATACCCTTTTGTTCAAAGAGATAATTTAATACCAATTTTACAAGATATTCAGAATACTTTTGGATATATATCCGAAGAAGCTATTGTAAAGGTTGGTAGTTATTTAAAAATGCCAACCAGTAAAATATATGGATTGGCTACCTTTTATAATCAATTTCGTTTTTCGCCTAAAGGGAAATATCATATTAAAATCTGTAATGGAACCTCCTGTCATGTTAATGCCAATAATTTAATTATAAGTGAAGTTGAGAAAATTTTAGGTATTAAAAATGGAGAAAATACAAAAGATAACCATTTTAGTCTTGAAATTACTTCATGTATGGGAGTTTGTGGTATGGGGCCTGTTATGGCAGTTAATGATAAATATTATACGCTGATAACAGTTCAAAAAGTTAAAGATATTATCAGTAATTATCAGCAAATGGAAGTTTAATATATGAATAATATCGTTAAAGAAATATTACTCAAAAATGTGCTTATTCCCACAAAAATTAATGTGGATAAAAAGGTACTTGAAACTTTACAGCTGCTAAAGAGAGAAAAAGTTATTCATCCTGTTATTACCATTAGTTCAAATACTCCTTCAAAGATAGCCGGGATAGATGAGGTCAGGGAGCAAATTGAAGATTATATAAATGAAAGAAACCTGAATGTAACGATACTCGAAGTTGGAAGTCTGGGATTAAGCTCTTTAGAGCTTATAATATCGGTTCAGCTCCCCGGAAAAACCAGATTGTTTTTTAAACAGGTAAATTCCGAAAATATAATTTTAATTCTTGATGGAATTTTTAATAACTTTATTCAGGAAGAATATGTTTTAGGACAACTCAAAAATAAGATTCAGGAACCCTGGGCTCAAGTTCCCTTTCTTGATGAAATTGCCTATTTTAATTTTCAGCAACGCTTAATTCTTAATCAATGTGGATTTATAGATGTAAACTCCATTGATGAATATATTGCATTCGGGGGGTATCAAACTTTTGTAAAAACAATCAATCAAAATACTCCCGGTGAAGTATGTGATATTGTTGAAGAAAGCCTGCTTAGAGGTAGAGGTGGGGAAGGGTATTCTACCGGTAAAAAATGGAAAATAGCTTCATCAACGGTCTCTCCGCAAAAGTATTTGATATGTAATGCCGGCGAAAGTGATCCCGGAGCTTTTATGGAGCGTTTGCTTATGGAGAGCGATCCGCATAACGTTATCGAAGGGATAGCTATTGCCGCTTATGCCATTAGCGCTCAAAAAGCGTTTATTTATATTGAATCGGATTATGAATTGGCTATTCAGCGAATAAGAAATGCTATAGATCAAGCTACAGCATATGGATTGCTTGGCCATGATATAATGGGAACCGGGTATAATTTAGAAATTATAATTAAGCAAGGAGCCGGTGCATATGTTTGCGGTGAAGAAACCGCTTTGATAAAAAATATTGAGGGTAAACGCGGAAAACCGCATTCTAAACCTCCCTATCCTGCCACCAAAGGACTGTTTGGACAACCTACAGTAGTAAATAATGTGGAGACCTTAGTCAATGTCCCGGTTATTTTAGATAAAGGAGCTGAATGGTTTAAGTCTATAGGTACAGAGGATAGTAAGGGAACGAAAGTATTTTCCATTTCGGGAAAAGTAGAATATACCGGATTGGTTGAGGTGGAAATGGGAACAAAAATTCGGGATGTTATATTTCGTATTGCCGGAGGAATTCGTAACAACAAAAGATTTAAAGCAGTCCATATAGGAGGTCCTTCAGGCGGGTGTCTGACCGAAGATCATTTAGATACCCTTATCGATTTTGAATCGATTATGTTGGTTGGAGCATCCTTGGGTGCAGCTAGTTTGGTTGTGTTAGATGAAGATAATTGTATTCTCGATACCGTAAAATATTTTATGGATTACCTTCAAAAAGAAAGTTGCGGTATTTGTATCCCTTGCAGAGAAGGAACCCGGAGGATGGCTGAAATTCTGGAAAATATCAGTAAACGCCCGAAAGACGAAAATGGTTATGCTACCCTTCAGCGTTTTAAAGGGGTTATGCAGTTGGAAACGTTGGCCGAAGTACTAAAAGATACATCTATGTGTGGATTAGGCCGAAAAGCGGCTAATCCGGTGCTTAGCACATTAAAATGGTTTCGCGACGAATATGAGGAGCATATTTTTGAACGAAATTGTTCTGCTGGTGTATGTCAGGAGTTACGAACCTTTGAAATTGATGTGGATGCCTGTACCGGTTGTACTTTATGTGCTAAAAAATGTCCCACGGGTGCTATCTTTGGAACACCTAAAAATGTTCATTTTATTGTTCAGGATAAATGTATTGGTTGTGGTATATGTTTTGAAACGTGTAAGTTTTCAGCGATTATCAGTAAATAACGAAAGTACTTTATGTCAGTAAATATAGAGGTAAATAATAAAACAATACAAGCAAAAAAGGGAGAAACAATTCTTGAAGCCCTTAACCGTAATGGGATAAAAGTTCCTACCCTTTGCCGTATGGAAGGTCTCTCACCTACAGGGGCCTGCCGTTTGTGTGTGGTGGAAGTAGAAGGTAAATCAGGACTAACTCCATCTTGTTCTTATCCTATCGAACATCCCATGAAAATATGGACTCATTCGCCCAGAGTTATCAGCGCCCGAAAAATGTTGGTTGAACTGCTTTTATCAAATCACCCTGATGATTGTTTGTATTGTATTCGTAACGGAGATTGTGAATTACAGAATTTAGCCGTTGAGTTAAATGTCCGTGAAAGACGTATCTCGGGCGAAAAAACTAAAATTAATCTTGACCAGTCCAGCCCCGGAATGGTTCGGGATCCTTCAAAATGTATCTTATGTGGACGTTGTGTTAGGGTTTGCGATGAGGTACAAGATGTTTCTACCTTTGATTTTATTAATCGTGGTAATTCAACGCTTATTGCTACCTCAATGAGCAAAGACCTGAACTTTTCGAACTGCATAAATTGCGGACAATGTATAATGGTTTGCCCAACCGGTGCTTTACATGAAAAAACAAGTTTTGATATTATCCAGGAAATGCTCAATAATAAAGATATAAAAGTTATTGCGCATTATTCATCTTCAGTTCCTGTATCATTGGCAAAAGCGTTGGGATTAAAACCGGGGAAAGATGTAAATGGCTTGTTAAATGCAGCCCTTAAAGGTATAGGCTTTGATAAAGTATTTGACAGCGCTTTTGGAGCAGATATAGCAATTTACGAGCAGGCTGCCGAATTAGCAGATCGCATAAAAAATGAAGAAAATCTTCCTGTGTTAAGCAGCTGTTGCCCGGGTTGGATCAAATATATGGAGCAGTTGCATCCTGATATGATTGATCTGGTCTCTACAACAAAATCTCCACAGCAGATTTTAGGTACTCTGATTAAAGGTTATTATGCTGAAAAAGAGCAAATATCGCCCGAAAAAATATTTACCATATCGATAACTCCTTGTACTGCTAAAAAATTTGAAGCACAACGTGAAGAAATGACCCATAAAGGAGTTTCTGATATCGACCAGGTAATTACTACGCGCGAATTGATTAAATTGATTCATCTTTATGGTATTGATATCCATTCGTTAAATGACGAGTTTTCCGATGAACCTTTTAATACTCGATCCTCAGCATCAAAATTGGTAAGTGTTTCAGGTGGTATGACAGAGGCGGTGGCACGTACACTTAACTATTTTTTTACAGGAAAAGAATTGTCTCCAATCCAGGTTCCAAAACTTCGAGGGATAAAAAATATAAAGGAAATTGTCCTGAAAATGGATAAAAAAAATATAAACTTTGTAGTGGTTAGCGGATTAAAAAATGCAAATAAAATTTTAGCTGAAATACGCGAAGGAAAAATTAAAGCAGATTTTGTTGAAATAATGGCTTGCCCCGGAGGATGTATAAATGGAGGAGGACAACCTTTTTGTAATGATGAGAAGGTGCAAAAAACAATGATTAAAGCGATTTATAGTACCGATGACAAAGAAGCAATTAAAGTCGCTCATAAAAACCCGGGAGTTTTAAAGTTGTATAATGATTTTTTGAAGGAGCCATTAAGCCGGGTAAGTAATAAAAATTTACATACCGGATATAAGGAGAGAGAAGTTTTATTGTAAAATGAAGATTGGGATGAAATGAAAACCGTAAACTCAAATAAAAATCGTGATTTGGTATATACCCTTAAAAATAGGTGTAGGGTATGTTATACCTGTGTTCGCGAATGTCCTGCAAAAGCTATAAAGATCATTAACGGACAAGCCGAAGTATTAAACGAACGGTGCATTGTTTGTGGTAATTGTACGAAAGTTTGCAGTCAGGGAGCGAAAGTTTTTTTGCATACCATTGATAATGTAAATGAACTATTACAAACAAACCGAAAGAATATTGCCATAGTAGCTCCAAGTTTTCCGGCTGAGTTTGAAGAAATAACCGATTACAAAATTTTTATTTCTATGATTCGTAAGCTTGGATTTGATGTGGTTTCTGAGGTAGCTTTCGGAGCTGATTTAGTAGCTACGCAATATCATAAGCTGGTTAAAGACGAAGATTCAGGTAAATGTTACATATCTTCCGATTGTCCGGCCATTGTTTCTTATATTGAACATTATCATCCTGGGTTAGTGAATAATTTGGCACCGATCCCTTCTCCAATGGTAGCCATGTCACGGGTGATGCGAAAAAAATATGGCGATCAAACCAATATTATATTTATCGGTCCCTGTGTAGCTAAAAAAGCCGAATCAGATGAGGTCGATGAGATGATTACTTTTGCTGAATTACGTGAAATGTTTACAGATAATAAGATAAAACCTTTTGATGTTGAACCCACCGAATTTGATCCTCCTTTAGGAGGTAAAGGAGCTGTTTTTCCTGTAAGCAGAGGGTTACTTCAAACGGCTGAAATTACCGATGATGTATTACATGGAAGTATTATTGTGGCTGAAGGGAAAAATAACTTTCAGGAAGCTATCAAAGAGTTTGAAGACGGGTTAATACAATCTCAACATCTTGAGTTATTAGGCTGTGAAGGTTGCATTATGGGACCTGGAATGACGAACAGGCAAAGACACTATGCGAAACGAAGCCTGGTAAATAATTATGTGAGACAAAAAATTAAAAACCTTGACCACGAGCAGTGGAAAAAAGATATTGATACCTACCTTGAAATTGATCTTTCGGCACAATACAAAGCCCGGGAAAGAATGCTTGAAAGCCCCGAAAGAAAAAAGGTAGAGGAGGTTCTGGAATCTATGGGAAAACAATCATTAAAGGATCATTTGAATTGTGGGGCTTGTGGTTACGAAACCTGCGAAGAACATGCAAAAGCTATTGTCCAGGGATTAGCCGAAGTAGAAATGTGTTTGCCCTATACTATTGAGAAACTACATAAATCAGTTAGTGAGTTAGCAATTACCAACGAAAAGTTAACCACCATGCAACAGGCATTACGACAATCTGAAAAGATGGCCAGCATGGGGCAGCTTTCGGCAGGAATAGCACACGAGCTGAATAATCCTTTAGGGGTTGTAATCATGTATGCTAACATCTTGCTGGATGAAACACCAAAAGATTCGCAGTTAAATAAAGATTTAAAATTAATTGTTGATCAAACCAACCGGTGTAAAAAAATAGTAGGTGGTTTGTTGAATTTTGCCCGGAAAAATCAGGTGAATGATTCCGAAGTGGATATTTCCCTTTTGGCAAAACAAAGTACCGATGCAGTAATTATTCCTGAAAATATTGAGGTAAATATTGATGATTCAAAGTTAAATAATCCTATAGCCTCGCTCGATCAGGAGCAAATGCTGCAAATCCTTTCCAACCTGATAAAAAATGCTATTGATGCCATGTCCGATGGTGGTACATTGGATATCTTATTGGAAGATTCGGGACATGAAGTTATTTTTTATATAAAAGATAGTGGATGTGGTATAAAAGCAGATGATCTGGATAAGATCTTTGAACCATTTTATACTACCAAAGAAATTGGAAAAGGTACCGGCCTTGGATTAGCTACAGCATACGGAATTGTAAAAATGCATAAAGGCAAAATTACCGTAAGTTCTAATGCCGATCCTGAGCAGGGTCCTACCGGGACAACATTTAGGATTGCTATACCCAGAATACAATAAAAAATCGTTTGATTATGGGAAATGATAAAAAAATAGTATTAATTGCTGATGACGATATGGATTATCTTTTTCAGATGAAGATGCATATCGAAAGTTTTGGTTTTGAGGTGATAACTGCAGAAAGCCAACGCGAAGCAGAAAGAGTTATTGAGCACACAAAACCCGACCTGGCAATATTTGACCTGATGATGGAGAGTGATGACAGCGGTTTTATTTTATCTTTTAAAATGAAACGTAAGTACCCTGATGTTCCGATAATACTGGCAACTGCAGTAGCATCCGAAACAGGAATGTCGTTTGGTGTAAATACTCAAAACGACAAACAATGGATCAAAGCAGACTTATATCTTGAAAAAGGAATAAGAAAAGATCAATTGCATAAAGAAATTAATAAATTGCTAAAAATATAAATACGAAACGTATAATGGATAAACTTAATGTTTTAGTTGTTGATGATGAACCAGGAATACGTTCCGGGGTAAGTCGTATTTTAAATAACTTTTCGGTTAGTTATCCATTTATGGATAGCGATTATGGTTTTAATGTTGTAGAAACATCTACCGGTGAAGAGGCTGTAGAAATAATTGAAAATCAGGATATTGAAATTGTTTTGTTGGACAATAAACTTCCGGGGATTCAGGGTACTGATGTGTTAGAATATATCAATAAATATAAACCCGAGATTTTAGTGATGATGATTACCTCGTATGCATCATTGGAACTTGCAGTAAAAGCTACAAACCAGGGAGCTTACGACTTTATTCCTAAACCTTTTACCCCGCAGGAATTAAAATCAGCATTGGAAAATGTATCCAAACATATTTTTCTGCGTGGAATGACCCGAAAGTTAAATAAGGAAGGTAAAGAAATTCGATATCAGTTTTTATCGGTGTTATCGCATGAATTAAAAGCCCCGTTAAATGCAATTGAAGGATATCTAAAAATAATGCAGGAAAGACAAGCAGGCGATAAAATGGATGATTATGATCAGATGCTCGATCGTTCATTGCATCGTATTAACGGTATGCGCAACCTGATTATGGATTTATTGGATTTAACCAAGATTAAATTAGAGAAAAAAACCGATAAATTTCAACAGGTAAAAGTAAGTGAAATAGCACAAAATGCTGTAGAAGCTATTAATCCATATGCCATACAAAAAGATGTTCAGATTTTTCTTCACGATAAAGATGTTGAAATAAATATTGATCCCGGCGATCTGGAAATTATTTTTAATAACCTGATTTCTAATGCGGTAAAATATAATAAAAACAATGGCCGTGTAGATGTTTTTATCGATAAAAAAGATAACTTGCTGATTATAAAAATTAAAGATACAGGGATAGGATTGTCCGAAGATGAGATCAAAAATCTTTTTGAAGAATTCTTCCGCGTAAAAAATGAACAAACGAAACATATTACAGGTAGTGGTTTAGGATTACCCATTGTTCGTAAAGTTCTGGATATTTACCATGGAGATATCCATGTGGAGAGTAAGGTGAACGAAGGAAGTACTTTTTCCGTTACTTTGCCTGTATAAATAAAAAAAATTAAAAGGTTAAATTATAATAAAAAAAAATGAATAAACTTCCTGAAAAAACCATCGGTAGATTGAGTGAATACCGAAGAACTTTGCTGAATTGTCTGGCTAAGGGGAAAACACATATCTATTCACACGAGCTGGCCAATTTACATAATATCACTGCAGTACAGGTACGACGTGATATTATGCTTATAGGATATTCTACGACCCTTAAAAAAGGGTATGATGTTAAAGCTTTAATTGATGTTATTGGTGATATCATTGATACTGATAACGGATTAAATGCAGCAGTTATCGGAATAGGGAATTTGGGAAAAGCTATTACAGCTTACTTTAACGGGAAACGATCAAAATTAAGAATAGAAGCCACTTTTGATGTTAATCCCGATAAAACCAATCGTGTGATTTCCGGCGTAAAATGTTATGCTATGTCCGATTTGGAAAGAATAATAAAAAAGCTGGATATTTCTATCGGGATATTAACTGTGCCTCCCGAAGAAGCTGCTCAGGTTAGTGAAAGGTTAATAATGTCCGGAATAAAAGGGATTTTAAATTATACATCCACATCCTTAAATGTATCACCCAATGTGTATCTAGAAGAGTATGATATGATTACCTCTATTGAAAAAGTAGCATATTTTGTAAAACAACGAAAAAAAGAATCTTAAATCTTTTTTATATAAAAAATGAAAGTTCACAGGAGTTTTGAAACCTTAGGACAGATAAAAAATCCAGTGGTTACCACAGGTACTTTTGACGGGGTACATATAGGACATAAAGTAATTATAAACCGGTTAAATACTCTTGCCCAAAATATACAGGGCGAATCGGTACTAATAACCTTTCATCCTCATCCCCGGAGGGTATTGTATCCAGAAACTGCGGGTAAAGGGCTGCAGCTGATAAATTCTCAGGAAGAAAAGATTCATTTGCTTGAAAAAACCGGACTCGATCATTTGGTGATTATCAATTTTACCAAAGAATTTGCTCAAACCACATCTCAGGAATTTGTTGAAGATATCTTATTAGGTAAGTTACATGCTAAA